>DASVQH010000102.1:0-8401 GCA_036389195.1 Solirubrobacteraceae bacterium | reverse complement strand
CGGGGTACGGCTCGGGTTCCGCGCCCGGCTTCTGGACGATGGCGGGTTCCGGCGGGGCGGCGGGATCGGCGGGGGCCATCGACGGCGCCGGCGGGCCGCTGAGCGTGAAACGCGCGACGATCTCCCGGAACACGCTCGGGGCGCCGGGCCCGGCGGGCATGACCAACGGACCGGTGGCGGGCATCCCCGGGGCGGCCGGTGTCGCAAGCGCCCTGCGCGCCGGCGGGACGACGCGGGTGTCCGCGACCATCTTCGACTCGAACGAGCCCGTCAGCTCCGGCCGCTGCAGCGGGGAGATCGAGGACGGCGGCAGCAACATCGACCTACCCGCCGACCCCGGCTGCCCGGGATCCGTCGAGGACCCTGAGCTCGGGCCGCTCGCGGACAACGGCGGCCCGACGCTGACGCGCGCGCTCCCGCCCACCAGCTCCGCCCTCGACCGCTACGGCTGCTCCGGCTTGGACCAGCGCGGCGCCGTCCGACCCGCCAACGGACGCTGCGACATCGGCGCGTACGAGCTGACCCCGCCCCGCGCGGCGCCGGTCGCTCCTCCGAAGGCCGTCTCGAGCTCGGCCGCCATCCTGAGCGCCGAGGTCAAGCCCAGCTTGCAGCCGACGACCGTGGTCTTCGACTATGGGCCGAGCCTGGCGTACGGCTCGACCACCGCCCCGACGACCGTCCCGGCCGGGAAGACCGCGGTCAAGGTGGAAGCCGAGGCGACCGGGCTGCTCCCGCTGACGACGTATCACTTCCGCTCGCGGGCGATGACCGCCGACGGCACGGCCACGAGCCCCGACCGCGTGTTCACCACCCCGGCCGGCCCGCCGCCGCCCGAGCCGCAGCCGGTCGACCCGTCGCCCGGCGCGGGGCCCGGCGCCCCGCCGTCCGGACCCGGCGGTCCACCCTCCGGCCCGGGGCCCGGTGCGCCGGACGCCTCGGCGCCGGTCATCACGAAGCTCCGGCTCACCCGCGCGAAGTTCGCCGTCGCGAAGGACCCGACCCCCAGGACCGCCGTGGCGCGAGCGGCGAAGCGGGTGCCGCGCGGCACCAAGATCTCGTTCCGGGTCTCCGAAGCGGCGACGGTGCGGCTCGAGGTCGCGCGCCGGGCCGTCGGCAAGAAGGCGCGAGCGAACGGTCGCACCGTCTGCAAGTACGCCAAGCGGCGGCCCGGCAGGTCTGCGCGCTGCGACCGCTACGTCACGGCGGGGGTGTTGACGCGCACCGCTTCTGAGGCCGGCGCCCACTCGGTCGCCTTCACAGGGCGGATCGGGGCGAAACCCCTCGCGCGCGCCGCCTACCGCCTGACCGTGATCGCGATCGACGCGTCCGGCAACCGGTCACGAGCCAAGCGCGTCACCTTCGAGGTGGTTCGCCCCGGCGCGGGCTGATGGCCAGAGCCAAGCTCTCGCTCTGCCTTGCCGTGACGCTCCTGGGGTCCGCCGGAGCGGCGCCGCCGTCGACGGCAGCGCCGGCCGCGCGGCCGGACCTGACGGTCGCGAGGGGATCGGTGCGGGCGGTGGACGGGCGACTGGTCGGCTCGTTCCGGGTGCGGAACTCCGGCCGCCGCGCACCGGGGTCGTCGACGACCCTGTCGATCAAGGTGAACGGGAACCGCCTGGTGCTGGGGCGCTTCAAGCTCCCGGCGCTCAGGCGGAAAGGGTCGCGCACGGTGGAGGTCGCGCGTGCGCTACCGGCGGGGCTGCCGCCAGGGTCGTGGCCGGTGCGCGCCTGTGCGGACGGCCGCCAGAAGATCCGCGAGCGCCGCGAGTCCAACAACTGCCGGGCCGTCGGGGTGCTCAGGGTCGCGGCGCCGGGCACCTCGTCACCCGGATCCTCGTTCCCCTCGGATCCCGTGCCGTACGAGAGCGACGCCGTCTTCGCGCTCCAGGGCGCATCGTCCCGGTACTGGGTCTACGTCCCGGACGAGTACGACAGCTCCCACCACACGCCGGCCACCCTGTTCGTGTGGCTGCACAGATGCGGCGGCAAGGGCGAGGACGACATCTACACGGTCGCGCCGCGCGACGACGGGCAGGACTACGTCGCGATCTCGCTCGACGGTCGTGAGGGTGTCTGCTGGGAGGTGGACGTCGACACCCCGAAGGTGCTCGACGCGATCGCGGACGTCAAGACCCACTTGAACATCGACCCGCGCCGGGTCGTCCTGGGCGGGTACTCGTCAGGCGGCGATCTCACCTACCGGACGGCGTTCTACAACGCGGACGCGTTCGCCGGGGTGCTGGTCGAGAACTCGTCTCCGTTCCGCGACACGGGGTCCTCCCAGACGCAGTCGCTGGCCGCCGCGAGCTGGAAGTTCAACGTCGTGCACCTCGCCCACGAGCAGGACGACGAATATCCCGTCGCCACGGTACGGGACGAGACCGGCGCGATGCGCGACGCCGGCTTTCCGGTCACGCTGATCGTGCGGGCAGGCGGGCATTACGACCCCGACGCCGGAGCGACCGGCACCGACCACGACCTGCGCGCCGATCTGCTGCCGCACCTGGAGGACAACTGGCTCGCGCCGGAGCGGTAGCGGTCGGTCCGGCCCGGCGCCGCGCCTCTACGGCGCGACGCGCGCCCAGAACAGCGCGCCGGGGGTGTCGCCGCCCTGCAGGGCGTACACGAGGTCGAGCTTTCCGCCGCGGGCGTCGATCTGCAGGTCCCCGGGGCGGAGCGGATCGCCGGAGTCGTTCGGGGGGCGCAGGACCGGCCGGGGCGGCGTGTCGACGGTGGCCTGCGCGCTGGTGCGCTGGACCGAGATGACGCCGCTCTCGTCCCACGCGATCCAGAGACGCCCGCTGTCGGGCTCAGCGGCCAGGCGGACGTGTCGCGCCTCGCTCGACCGGCGGGGCAGCGTCAGCGCGTCCGGCGCGCCGACCGGCCAGAGCGCGACGTCGCCCCGGACGCCGGCCGCATAGGCGAGGTAGACGCCGGCCTGGCCGGGCCGGCCGGTCAGCGCCGCGTTCTCGCCGAGCTCGATCGACGGCGAGGACGGCCCGCTCGGGCCGTCCCAGGCCGAGCCCGGCGCCTGCACGGGCGGCCCGAACGCCCCCGTGCCCGGGTCGACCTGGGCGGCGAACATGCCGATCTGGGGACAGCCCGACTGCGACCAGGCCGCCCAGATCGCGCCGTTGGACGCGTCGCGCGCCAGAGACGGGCTCGTCGCGGAGCATCCCTCCGGCGCCGGGAACGGCGTGCCCTCGCCGTTGGCGGGTGCCCCGACGAAGAGCCGCGCGACGCCCGCCATGGGCGACGCGGTGAGCAGCCCGCCGCCGGGCAGGGCCAGAGCGCTCGGGCGGCTCGCGTAGGCCGTCTCGAAGGAGGTCACGAGCCCTTGCGGGCTCCAAGCGCCCGCGGGGTCGCGGGCGTACTGATAGACGCCGGCCGGATCCTCGCTCGGAATCTCCGCCGTGACCGCCCGCACCCCGCCGTCGGTGGCGGTGAAGAGACCGGCCGAGCCATCGGCGGCACGGATGGTCTCCTGCGCGCCCTCGCGACCGACCGGGTCGATCGGGACGTTGACCATCTGGCGTTCGGGCCCGCCGGCGCCCTCGGTGAAGGCGACGTGCAGCAGACCGTCCGCGGCCCGGGCGAGCCGGATGTCGCCGGCGATCGACCGGCCACCGCGCAGCTGCGACCAGACGACCGACGCGGCCTGCTGTGAGTAGAGGGCGTCGACGGCGAACGCCGGGTCACCCGTGGCCCCCACGTCGATGATGCAGTCGGCCAGCGGACCGGGTTGTGTGACCCCGGCCTCGCGGCAGACGCGTTCGGCCTCCTCGCGCCGCGCGCGTCGCAGTTCGTCCGGGCCGACCGGCTTGGCCGGCAGCTTCTTGTTCGTGAACGTCTTCGTCGACTGACCGGGGCCGTAGTCGAAGAGGGATTCCGATTGGCTGACGCGCCAGGCGTCGCCGAAGTCGTCGTAGAGGTCGTCGAAGAACTTCGACTCGTACTCCTGGGCGACCGTGAACCGCTGCGCGCCCAGCCATCCCTCGCTCGCCTTCACCGTGTACTTGATCCGCTTGCCCCGCCGGTCGGCGAGGTCGTCGGCCGGGTCGGAGTCGAAGTCGCCGAGGACGCCCGACATGGTGCTCGCCCGGCCCTCCGCGAGCTGGACGACCATCGCGACGCCGTAGGTGCCGACGGGGCGCACGACGACCGTCGAGCCGTCGGCCCAGGTGGCGGTCACCCACCCGCCCTCGTTGGCCTGCCGGGTCAGCGTGCCGTCCCCCACGGTCACGGACGTGCCGGCGGCGAGGCCCTCGACCGCGCCGTCGATCCGGACCACGGGCGCGTAGCCCTGGTCGGACGGCCCGGGGGCGAGGGTGACGCGCCGGCCGCCGAGCCGCAGGGCGATCTGCGTGTTGACGGTCACGCCCTTGCTCTCGCCGTACGGCTCCTGGCGGGCCTGGATCTCGAGATCGGAGCCCCGCGAGCGAGCGAGGAGGAACTCGCCGGCCGCCTGGAAGTCGAAGTGCAGCCCGTCCAAGGTGGTCAGATGCGGGTCGCCGTTTGACTCGGCGGGACCCGACGGGTCCGGCTTCTTCTTGCAGAACTCGTCGAGGTCGTGGTACGTGACGCGCGCCGCCGCGCCCTGGAGGCCACCGGTGAGCCCCGCGACCACGGTGTTGCCCGCGAGCTTCTCGTGGGGCGGCAGCTTGCCCGTCGACTTGCGCGGGCACTTGCACTTCCCCCAGCAGTAGTAGGCGCTGGGCCTCACGCCGAAGTCCCTGCCCTCGACCCCGGCCCGCAGCTTCCCGGCCAGGGTCAGGAGGTTCACGATCGGTCGCTCGGGGTCCCTGACCACCACGGCGTCGGTCATCGTGGCCGGGCCGGCGCCGAGCGAGGTGCTCGAGGTGACGACCTCCACGGCGGGGCCGACCTGGCCGATCGGGATGGCGTAGGGCCGGGTCTGCTTCCAGAGCGCCCCGGCCGAGCTCAGTCGGAACGCCGCCGAGGCCCAGCTCTCCTGGAACGCCTGGGTGTTGCCGCCGGCGGCGACGAAGGCGCTCTCGTTGTCCGGGGAGCGCAGGATCGCGGGGATCTTCGCCCACAGGCTGCCGACTCCCAAGAGCTCGTCGGTCCAGTGCCAGAAACCCGTCGCGTCGTACGTGCGCCCGAACGTGGGCGCGTTGGTGGTCTGCAGGTATCCCAGGTACGGGCCGGCGCCGACCGCCGCCGAGGTGGCGAACGCCGACGTCGCGGCCCAGTCCGCCATGCCTTCGATGATCCAGGCCGCCAGCCGCGGCCACGCGGGCTCGATCTGGAACTGGAAGCAGTGGAAGGTCTCGTGCGCGAGGATCAGCTGGAAGAGCGGGCCGCCGGCCGTGGCCTGTCCCTTCGGCGGTACACGGACGCGGCAGTAGGACACCGGCCCCACGCCCCATTCGCCGGCGGCGTTGACGGGCAGCGCGTCGGCCAGCGTGTCGCCGTACTGCGACGTGATGTCCTCCGAGGCGGTGAAGACCTTGACCTGCGGCGGCGTGACGCCCGGGAGCTTCGAAGCGTGGAGCGCCACGAACTTGTCGGCGATCGCCTGGTAGCCGGCGTTCGGCGTCAGCACCTGCTCGGAGGCCCTCGCCACGCGCGCGGAAGAGGCGTCGTGGGGCGCGCCGAGCGCGCGGTCCACCGCCGCCTGCTGCTCGGGCGAGAGCTGATCCCACACCCGCGCGACGAGCTGCATGGCGAGCGTTGCGGACTCCGGGACGCCCAGCTTCCGGCCTCCCGGCCGCTTGACCCCCGGGAGCGGCCCGTAGGCGATGGCGAAGGCCTTCAGCGCCGTGGCGGCGGAGACCGATCCGTCCGGACCGATCTCGTCGAGCGTGCGCTGATAGGCGGTGAGCCCGAGGACGCGCTGCATCCGGCCGGCGAGTGCCCTCGCGAAGCTCTCCGCGGCGCCCTGAGCGGCCTTGGCCCGGCGTCCGTTCACCGTCACCTTCACGGCGCCCAGCGCCGAGCCTTCCCGCAGCAGCACGACCGCGATGGTCTTCTTGCGCTTCGTGGTGCTCCTGCGCCAAGCCTCGTCACCGACGCCCCACAGGCGCTTGTGACCCCGGCGTGCCCTGCGCAGGGCCGCGCGCGCCTTGGCCTTCGAGCCGAACGTGAAGACCCCCGTGGCGAGCCTGCGGCCGCCGTCCGCCCGGAACGCGGAGCCCTTGGCCGGGGCGCGACGCAGGCCGCCGGTCGGCTTGCGCGCCAGCGCGGACCGAGCCGCCGCCCGCCCGCTGCCGGAGGCCGAGAAGCCGGGCGCGTCCTTCGTCGTCAACGTGAGCGAGTGGTCCGCGGCGAGGCAAGCGGGTGCCATGCCGGCGAGCGCGGCGAGCACGGCGACGACGATCGAAGCCGCGAGCCGGCTGACGGTGGAGCGGGACCTCGTGGGCACGGCGGTGTCTCCTGACGATCGCGGCCGCCGGGAGAGCCGGTCCGGCACCGGCTCACCCTAAGCCCGCGGAGGAAGCCGCGGCAAGGGGCGGGGCGCCGACCCGCCGAAGTTCAGGGTTCACCCCTGAGGCGACGGGGGCGCTTCGAGCACCTCGGCAAGCCGCCCGCGCGAGCCCTTGCCCGCGAGTCCGAGCTTCGAGTAGGCGCTCGAGAGGTGCGTCTCGACGGTCTTCCCGGTCACGAACAGCTCCTGGGCGATCTCGCGATTCGATCGCCCCATCGCTGCGCGGCGTGCCACCCGCAGCTCGCTCGCGGTGAGGGAGTCGATGCCGGAGCGAGCCGTCCGCCGGGGGCGGGCGCCGGCCGCGTGCAGCTCCTCGCGGGCACGCGCGACCAGCCGGTCGGCGCCGCAGCGATCGGCCTGCTCCATCCCGGCCGACAGGTGTTCGATCGCCTCGCTGCGCTGCTGGCGCCGGCGCAGCGCTGCCCCGAGCTCCACCTGAGAACGGGCGTGCTCCAGCCGTGCGGGGGAGGCCTCGAGCTTCGCCACCGAGTCGCGCAGGAGCTCGACGGCGCGCTCGCCGCCGTCGAGGATGCCGGCGGTGCGCAGCGCGACACCCTCGGCCCGGCCGAACCCGCTCGCCCGGCCCAGCTCGAGCTCCTCCGCCACGAGCGACTGCGCCTGGTCTCGCTCGGCGGGGGTCAGCGCCAGCGCGAGCTCCGAGCGCCACGGCGAGTACATCGGGCCCAAACCCAGCGCCTCGTAGGTCGGGGCGCAGGCGAGGAGATCCTCGCGAGCCCGGACGCGGTCCATCCGCGCCAGCGCCACTCGCCCGCGCGCCTCCAGGAGCATTGCGCCTGTCGCCGTCGAGGCGAGCACCGGATCGACCTCCACCCCGTCCATCAACCGGGCGACGTGGGCGAGGTGCGGCCGTTCGGCGAGCGTGTCGCAGAAGCCCTGGAAGACCGTGACCAGCCAGAGCACCATGCCGCTCTGCTCTGCCACGTTCACGACGGTGAGCAGCACCGCCTCCGCCGCCGCCAGGTCGCCGGTCCGGTCGTAGACCATGCCCGGATAGCCGACACCCGTGATCACGCCCCGCAGCGCTCCCGTGCGACGGCCCTCCGCGGCGACCTGCTCGCTCACCGCGAGGGCACGGTCGTAGGACTCGGTGCACACGAGGGCGCAGAGCACCTGCGCCGCCGCCCAGGCGCCCGCCCCCCGCTCGGCGATGAGGCGGCCGCCCGACAGCGCCCGGTCCAGCTTCTCCGTCACCGACGCCGTGCTCTCGCCCCGGACGGACCCGATGCTGGCGAGGAGGGCCGCGAGCGCCTTGGCGGCCCAACCGTCGCCTCGCGACAGCTCGTCGAAGCGCTCGCGCTCGCGGTCGAACTCGTGGACGAGGCGCGCGTCGTACGCCATCCCCACCGCGCGGAAGCTCTCGAGCTCCGCCAGCAGCTCGGGCGCCCGGGCCTCCATCTCCGGGATGGCCGTGGCCACCACCTCGAGCGCCGGGCCCCACTGCCCGGCGGCGACGAGGAGATCCGACAGAGCGATCGCGATGCGACCTCGTTGATGGGGATCCGCGGCGAGCCCGAGCGCTTCCTGGAGGTGGGCGATCGCGGCGGGGTCACGCACCGCCGTCTCGGCTTGGCCGAGCTCGAACAAGAGGTCCGCCCTGGGGGGCTCGGGCGCCTGCTCGGCGAGAGCGCGGCGCAGCAACCGGGCCGCGGCGTCCGGGGCCGCGCGCGACATGGCGTGCCTTGCCGACTCGGCGAGGACCGTCGCCGCGGTCGATGAGCCGGATGGCCCCAGTGCGGCGACGTGTGCCGCGATCGCCTCGGGGCCGGCACCGGCGGCACGCAGCACGTCGGCGGCACGGGAGTGCGCAGCCTCCCGATCGGTGAGCGTGAGCCGGTCGTAGACCGAGCGGCGCAGGACCGGGTGGGCGAACGCGAATGGCTCGTCGCGCGACAGCACCTCGATCTCGGTGAGCCGGCGTGCGATTCGCGTCGC
>DASVQH010000101.1:0-10784 GCA_036389195.1 Solirubrobacteraceae bacterium | reverse complement strand
CGGGCGGCGCCGTTGACCACCACGCCCAGCGTGCGGGCGCCGAGGTGGTCCATCTGGCGGTGCAGGTTGGCGGCGGCGTCCCGGCTCGTGTGCGCCAGCCGGGTGATCACGAGGACCGAGCCGACCCGCGTCACGAGCGGGATCGCGTCCGAGACGATCGTCGTCGGCGGCGTGTCGACCACCACGAGGTCGTACTCGGCCTCGGCCGAGCGGATCAGCGCGGCCATCCGGTCGGACTCCAGCAGCTCGGTCGGGTTGGGCGGCACCGGGCCGGCCACGAGGACCTCGAGCTCGCGCGCGCCTGCGCCGCCGCCGCCGCGCTCGACCGGCAGCCGGCGGACCGCGTCCTCGAGCTCCACCTGGCCGGTCAGCACGCTGCTGAGGCCGGCCACGGGGCCGAGCTTGAGGCGCTGGGCGAGCTGCGGGCGGCGCAGGTCGGCCTCGATCAGCAGCGCCCGGGCGCCGCTCTCGGCGATCGTCGCCGCGAGGTTGAGCGCGATCGTGCTCTTGCCGTCGCCCGGCGCGGCCGAGACGACCAGGAGCGAGCGCAGCTCGTCGTTGACGTTGAAGTAGCGCAGGTTCGCGCGCAGCATCCGGAAGGCCTCGGCCTCCTCGGCCGGCAGCGCGAGGGGATCGGCGTCGCCCACGCCGAGGGCCCGGCTCTGGGGCACGAGGCCGACGATCGGCCGGTCGAAGATCCGCTCGATCTCCTCCGTGTCGCGGATCCGGCGGTCGATCCGCTCGGCCAGCAGGGCCAGCAGGATGCCCAGGAGCAGCCCCAGCAGCAGGCCGGCGACGGTGTTGCGGACCGGCTTGGGCGCCGAAGGCGAGGACGGGACGTCGGCCGGCTGGACGAGCTCGGCGTTGCCGGTCTGCAGCGCCGCGAGGATCGCCAGCTGCTCCTCGCGCCGCCGCAGGTCGGCGGCGCGGCGGTCCGCCCCGGGCGGCAGCTCGGCGAGCTGCTTGCGCACGAGATCCTGGGCCTCGCGGATGCTCGCGCGGTCGGCCTCGCGGCGGAAGTCGATGTACTGCTCGGCGAAGGTGTTGGCCAGCTTCGCCGCGAAGGCCGGCGACGGATCCACCGCGACGACCTTGACGACGTCGGACTGCCCCTCGGCGCTGACCGTGACCTGGCGGTCGACGTCGTCGGGGCTCAGCCCGCCCCCGAGCCGCTGCGCGGTCCGGTCGCCGACCACGTCGAGCGAGACCAGCGTGAGGTTGGTGGCCGCCGCGCGCGTCGGGTCCGACGACGGCGCCAGGTAGGAGGAACCGAACAGCGTCTGGCCGAGCTGGGAGTCGCGGAACAGCAGCGAGGCGCTGGCGGTGTACTGCTTCTCGCGGGTCAGCGAGAACGCCAGGGCGGCGCCCGGCACCAGCAGCAGGCAGAGCAGGATGATCAGCCGCCGGCGCTTGAGAACGGTGAACACCGCCTCCAGCAGCGAGGGCTCGTCTCGGTTCGGGCTCAATGGAGGAGTGGGTTCAGTGCGGCACGGAGAGCGGTGCGACGGGGAGGCAAGGCTAGGGAGCCCCGCCCCGCGCAGTCAAGCGGCGGTGCGGCCGGTGACCGGCCGTCCCGCCCAGTCATCGGCAGGCGGAGGCTCATCCCGCAGGCGCTTCGAGGAACGGCCCGAAGACCTCGCGGACGCGCCGGCGGAACCCCTCGACCGTGTACTCGGCCTCGTAGCGACGGCGGGCCGCGCGGCCGAGGCGCTGGCGCTCGGCGGCGTCGCCGAGCAGCCGCCGCACCGCCTCGGTCGTCTGCTCGGGGGCCTTCGGCGCGACGAGCACCGCCGTGTCGCCGACCGTGTCGGGGACGCCGCCGAAGGTGGAGGTGACGATCGGCAAGCCGGCCGCCATCGCCTCCAGGACGACCAGCGGCTGGCCGTCGTTCTCGGTCGGGTAGACGAACAGGTCGGCCCACTCGTAGAGCGCCGTCAGGGCGGCGCCGGCGACCTCGCCGCACAGCTCCACGCGGTGGCCGATCCCCAGTTCGGCGGCGAGCGCGCGGGTGGCCGCGGCGACTTCGGCGGGCGGCGCGCCGACCATCTTCAGGGTCGTCCCGTCGAGCGCCGGGTCGGCCATCGCGCGGACCAGGTTGGCCGCGCCCTTGACCGCGAAGTCGTTGGCCACGAAGAGCAGCCGGGTCGCCGGCCGGGCCGCCCGCGCGGCGATCAGCGCCTCGGCGCCCTGCGGCCACGGGTCCTCGATGGCGTTCTCCAGGACGCCGACCCGCGCCGGCTCGACGATCCCGGCGTACACGCCGCGCAGCCCGGGCGTCAGCGCCAGGACCCGGGCGCAGGCCCCGAGGCTGCGCCGCACGATCCAGCGCTCGGCGGCGGGGGCGGCGCCGTAGTAGGCCTGGAAGTTGGCGCCGTGGAGATGGGCGACGACCGGCCGGCGCAGCGCCCGCGCCGCGGCGATCAGCGCGGCGTCGCGCAGGTAGCCCCAGCGGTTCTGCGAGATCGGCACGTAGACGACCCGGACCGCGCGCCGCCGCGCCCGCCACCCCGTCTGCAGCACGTGCACGAGCCCGAGGACGAGGTTCTTGACGTCGAGGATGCCGGTGTTGAACACGCTGCGGCGGTCCTGCGTGTTGACGTGGACGACCGCCGCGCCGGCCGCCTCGAGGGCCTCGCAGAGCGTGCGGGTGTAGAGCGAGGGACCCATGATCGGCGGCGGGAGCGGGCCGATCACCAGCGCCTCAGGGCGGGGGTGCGGGGAGGTATCGGACATGGGCGGGCCCGGGCCGTCCCGGGGCCGCGGCAGCTTACCCGCACAAGTTTGCGGGCCTGGGTGCCGTTTATGGGATGCGATGCCGATCGACCGCCTAGAGCTCCTCGGGCTCCCCTGCCATGCCGCCACGGCCGAGTCCGCCCGCGACTTCGCGATCGAGGCGGTCGCCGAGCGCACGCCCCGCCGCGTGCTGTTCATGAACGCCTCGAAGGTCGTGGAGGCGCGCACCGACCCGCGGCTGCGCGCCGCGCTGGAGGGCGCCGACCTGGTCGGCGCCGACGGCCAGTCGATCGTGTGGGCGGGCAAGCTCCTCGGCGAGGACGTCCCCTGGCGGATGGCCGGTGTCGACTACATGCAGGACGTCCTGCGCGAGGCCGACCGGCGCCGCTGGCGGGTCTTCCTGCTCGGCTCCACCGACGCGACGCTGGCCGCGGTCGAGCGGTATTGCGCCGAGAACCTGCCGGGCGCCGTGATCGCCGGGCGCCACGACGGCTTCTTCGCCCCCGAGCGCGACGCCGAGGTCGCCGACCTGATCCGCGCCAGCGAGGCCGACGTCCTGTTCATCGGGATGCCCTCGCCGCGCAAGGAGCTGTGGCTCGACGCGCAGTACGCCCGCGCCGGCGTGCCGCTGGCCATCGGCGTCGGCGGGAGCTACGAGGTGCTGGTCGGCAACGTCCGCCGCGCCCCGCGGCTGTGGCAGCGCCTGGGCCTCGAGTGGTTCTACCGCTTCCTGCAGGAGCCCCGCCGCCTGTTCCGCCGCTACGCGCGGACCAACAGCCTCTTCCTGGCGCTGCTGGCGCGCGAGTGGGGCCGCCGGCGGCTGCGCCCGGCGTCCGGCTCGTGAGCGGGCACGCGGAGCGCGCGGCCGCCGCCGCGGCCGCGCTGCTCGACGCCGCGGCCGCCGCCCAGTGGCGCGGCCCGGATCCCTACGACGGCCTCTGGTGGCCGGCCCCGGCGCCCCTGCGGGCCGGGCGGCGCCGCCGGCAGGCGATCGTGCAGCTGCACGCGCGGCTGCCGGTGGACCTGCGCGGCGCCTACCGGCGCCCGGCGCCGCTGATCCCCAAGACGCTGGGGCTGTTCGCGCGCACGGCGCTCGACCTCCACGCCCGCACGGGCGACGAGCGCTACGTCGCCCTGTGCGCCACGGCGCTGGACCGCACGCCCGCGCTGGTCTCGCCCGGCGGCGCGACGTGGTGGGGCTACCCGTTCGACGTCCAGACCCGCTGGAGCTTCTACCCCGCCGGCGCGCCCAACGTCGTCGTCACCTCGTTCGTGGGCATGGCGCTGCTCGAGGCCGGCGAGCGGCTGGGGCGCGAGGACTACGCCGCGCGCGCCCGCGACGCCGCCGGCGCCGTGCTCGACCGGCTGTTCTCGCCCGAGCGGGGCCACTTCGTCTACCACGGCCACAGCGACACGCTGATCCACAACGCCAACCTGCTCGCCGCCCGGCTCGTGTGGCGCGCGCTCGGCGACGACGCGGCCGCCGCCGACGCCGTCCGCCGCGCGCTGGAGCCGACGCTGGCCGCCCAGCGCGCCGACGGGGCCTGGGGCTACGGCGAGGGACCGGGGCTCGGCTACGTCGACGGGCTGCACACCGGGTACATCCTCGAGTGCCTCGCCGAGATGGACGGCGCCTCCCCCGCGGTGGCCGGCGCGATCGCCCGCGGCGCCCGCTACTACGTCGACGGCTGCTTCCGCCCCGACGGCGCGGCCAAGCTGCGTCCGGAGCGCGACCATCCCGAGGACGGCCACTCGGCCGGCACCGGGCTCTCGGCCCTCACCGCCGTCGCGCCGTGGCTGGCCGACGCCCCGGCGGCCGCCGACCGCGTGGCCGCGCGGGCGCTCGACGCGATGATCGCCGGCGGCCGCGGCGTGTTCCGCCGCTACGCCTGGGGCGCGAGCCGCGTCCGCTACCTGCGCTGGGTCGACGCGCACCTCGCCGCCGGCCTGGCGCGCCACGCCGCCGCGCGCGTGCCCGCCGCCGCCTAGCCTTCCAGACGGTCAGACCCGTGCGCACCGCCTACGCCTTCCCCTCCCCCGGCCGAGCCTCCGGCGCCCCCTCGCGGCTCGCGGGCGCCGTGCCGCTCCTCGCGGTCGCGCTCTCCGTCGCCGCCGGCGTGGCGGTGGTCGTGATCCCGGCCTTGGCCACCGCCGCGCTCGCGGCGATGGTGCTCACGGTCATCGGCGTCGCCTACGCCCAGTTCGGGACCCTCTCGATCGCCGAAGCCGTCTTCCTCGGGGTGCTCGCGGGGACCGCCGTCGTCGGCCGCGTCTTCTCGGCGATCCAGATCGGCCCGCTCTACGTGACCGACGCCGCGCTCGCGTTCATCGGCCTGGCCGTCTTCCTGCGCGCCGGCGTGCTCGGGCTGCCGCGCAGCCAGGTCCCGCCGCTGTTCTGGGGGCTGCTCGCCGCCTACCTGGCGATCGGCGTGCTGGCGGTCGCCCACGGGCTGTCCAACGGCTCGGACGTCTACTACATCGCCCGCGACTCGGTGCTCGCGCTCTACGCCGGCGCGGCCGCCCTGGCCGTGCTCGTCTTCCCGGACGTCGTCGCGGTCCGGCGCGTGCACCGGGTGCTGTTCGTCGCGGCGATCCCGGGCACGATCTTCGCCGGGCTCAACGCCGTCGTCCACGTCTCCTCGGAGACCGGCACGGCGGGGATCGGCGGCGTGCCGGTCGCGCTGGGGATGTACCTGAGCTTCTTCTACCTGGCCGTCCTGGCCCGCTGGACGCAGGGCAAGACCGTGCCGGTGTGGCAGTGGGTGGCGGTCCTGCTGCAGCTCGCGTGCGTGACCGCGCTGACCTCGCGGACCACGTGGCTGGCGTTCCTCGCCGCCGTGGGCTTCCTCGGGCTCACCGGCCTGCCCGAGCGCCGGCTGCGGCTCGGCGCGACGGTGGCGATGCTGTTCGTGGCGCTCGTCGCCGTCTACACGCTGCTGCCGCCGGAGATCAAGGACAACACCTTCGCCACCCGCCTCTCGCGCGCCGTCTCCGGCGCCGTCAACCCGCAGGCGCGCACCGACAACTACCAGGCGGCCAACGCCTCCTGGCGCCTGGAGTTCTGGCGTCAGGACATCAAGGCCACGCTCGACCGGCCGCTCACCGGCGTCGGCTTCGGCCCGGGCGCCAACTTCTGCTTCCTCGGCCTCTGCCACGACCAGCGCTACACGCGGGAGGCCGACCAGATCTCCGGGCCGCACAACTCCTACGTCGACGTCGCCTACCGCATGGGGATCCCGGGGATCGCCGCCCTGATCGGGCTTATGGTGCTGGCCCTCATGCGCGCCCGGCGGGCCATGGTCCGCGCGCGGGCCGGCGGCGACGCCACGGCGGAGGACCTGGTGACGGTCCGCATCGCCGTCGCGACCTTCCTGTTCGTCGCCATCACCGCGTTCTTCTCGGTCGCGCTGGAGGGCCCGTTCATCGGCATCTTCTTCTGGGTCACGCTGGCGCTGCTGCTCGTCCTGCGCCCGCGCGAGCCCGCCCCGCCGGCGTCGTGAGCCGCCTGCGCCGCCTCTTCGCCGAGCAGCGGACGCAGGCGACGTTCGTGACGCTGATGGCCGTCGGCTCGGCCATCGGGCTGTTCAAGAACCTCGCCCTCGCCCCGATCGTCGGCGCGCGCGAGCTCGGCTACTACGGCGTCGTGCTGCTGGTCGCGCAGTTCGGCCACTACGCGGCGACGTGGGGGATCATCAACGCGCTCAACGTGGAGCTGCCGCTGGGCCTCGGCCGCGGCGAGGAGGGCCTCGACGCCCTGACCAACCGGGTCTTCGGCGCCCAGGCGATCCCCGCGCTGACGATGACCGGCATCTACGTCCTCGCGGTCGTCCTGGCCTCGCCGAGCGACCGCAACACCGAGGTCGCGCTCCTGCTGGCCGCCGTGCCGGTCCTGCTGACCTGCGCGTTCGAGTTCTACCTCGTGGTCCTGCGCGCGCGGCGGATGCTGATCCCGCTCGCCAGCCTGTTCGTCGGCCGGGCGGTGCTGGCCATCGGGCTCGGGCTGCCGTTCGGCGCGCTGTGGGGGTTCCGCGGCGTGGTGGCGGCCGACGTCGTCGCCTCCAGCCTCATCGTCGCGGCCTGCGCGCTGGTGTTCCTGCCGGGCGTGCGGATCTGGCGCCCGCGGGCCGAGGAGTTCCGTCACTTCGTGCGCGTGGGCTTCCCGCTGATCGTCTCCGCGGCCATGATCACGGTCTCGATCATGATCGACCGGATGTTCGTGGCGACGACGCTGCCCGGGCAGTTCGGCCAGTACACGTTCGCCTCGCTCGTCGTCGCCACCGGCATCGTGACCACGGGGATCTTCAAGCAGATGGTCTACCCCAAGCTGCTCTTCGACTACGGCGCCGGCATGGGGCTGCCGCAGCTGCGCCGTGCGCTGCGCCGGATGGTGGCCGGCATCGTGGTCGTGGGCGCGGCCGGGACCGTGGCGCTCTACCTGCTCACCCACGTGCTGGAGCACGGCCTGTTCTCCGAGTACGGCCCCGGGCTGCGGCTGATGCCGATCCTGTTCGCCGGCGCGGCGATCAGCGTCGTGGGGCTCTACGAGGTGATCCTCCTGGCCACGCGCCGCTACTACCTGGCGACCGGCAGCGCGCTCGTCGGCGGCGTGGTCGCGCTGGCCGGCGGGTTCGCCATCAGCCTGCAGGGGCCGACGCTGACGAAGTTCGCGTGGCTGTTCACCATCAGCCAGGCCGCGGGCACGCTGTCGATCGTGCTCGCCTCCGAGTGGGCGTACCGCCGGGGCGACCGCGAGGCGCCGCGCCCCGCGGGCGGCCGCGTGGCCGAGCACGCCGCCCTGCGGTGAGTCCTAGCCGGCGGCGAAGCGCGCGCGCTCGTCGCGGTGCAGCCGGATCGCCGCCTCGAGCGTCTGCAGCTGGGCGTCGATCCGGCGCAGCATCTCGTCGCGCTGCTCGGCGCCCACGTCGGACGCCTGCTCGGCGGCCCGCCGCGTCAGCGCGGCGTTGTAGTGCTCGGCCTCGAGCTGGCGCAGGCGCTCCTGGACGATCCCAAGGCGGTCCTCCGGCGTCAGCGTGTCGTACTCGAACCCGTTCTCGCTCATCTACGTCGCTCGCTTCGTCGACTTCCAGACGCCGCCGTCGTTGGCCCACACGCGGCCGCCGGCGCCCACCCGGATCTCGCCGCTGACGCCGCCGGACGGCGTCCCGTTGCCCACGTGCGGCAGCTGGCCGCCCGCCGTGAGGTTCGCCGGCAGCACGCTCTTGAAGCGCCCGTCGGTGCCCACCGCGAACGCGTCGACCCCGCCCGTGAAGTAGCGGAAGGCCACCGCGTTGCCCGCGTAGTAGAAGCCGTACTGCGCCGCCTTGGTCGGGTTGCCGAGGATCAGCGCCCGGTTGTCGGCCGCGCGCGCCTTGACGCGCAGCGCCGAGAGGAAATACGCCGAGTCGATCACGACCTGGTCGACGCCCGCCGAGTCCTTGACGACGAACGCGTTGGCGCCGGAGGTCCGCGGGACGCGGACCGAGAGCCCGCCCATCATGCTCTCGCGGTCCGACCCCGAGACCTGCAGCATGTGGCGGCGGTCGGGCGGGGTGACGCCGACGCCGGTCGTGGGCACCCCCGTGCCGTTGTGGGAGATGTAGACGAAGTCGTTGACGCCGGCGTCCACCCGCTTGCCGACGAAGAAGTCGGCCGCCGGGCTGTTGTAGACGTCGATCCCGAGGTACCAGCGGCCGTTGAGGCCCTCCAGGTGGACCTCCGGCGCGTTGCCCGGATCGTCGCGGCGGCGCACCTTCACGGCACCCTCGACGATCACGTCCCCGTCGATCCCCAGGAGCCCAGGAGCCGCCTGGCGGACGTCGATCCCGCCGAGCCCCAGCCGACCTTCCGCCGACATGCGCGCCAGCACCGAGCCGTCCGCGCGCGTCCAGCGCTGCAGCGGGGCGGTCTGGCCGGAGGCCGCCTGGACGGTGACCGGGACGTCGTCGGTGAGCGGCGCGAAGGTCTGCGGCGCGCTGAAGGTCCCGGGCGCGCCCGTGTCCACGTCGGCCGCCAGCGCCGCCGACGGCCGCGCGACGACGGCGGCGGCGCCGAGGCCGGCCGCCGCGGCGCCCTGGCGCAGCAGCGCCCGCCGCCCGGTCCGCTCGAGGATCGAGCCCATCTCAGCTGATCGGCAGCGAGCGCCAGGTCCCGCCGTCGTTGACCCAGAGCTTGCCGTTGCCGACGCGCATCTCGCCGGAGTAGCCGCCCGACGGCGTCGTCGCGCCGACGTGCGGGAACTGGGCACCGGCCGTGAAGTCGCCGGTGCGGCTGACGGCGAAGCGCCCGTCGGTGCCGATGCGGAAGGCGTCGAGCCCGCCGCTGAAGTAGCGGAAGATCAGCGCGTTGCCCGAGTACAGGAACCCGTACTGGCGGCCGCGGTCGGGCTGGGACAGCGTCAGCACGCGGTTGTCGGCCGCGTTGGCCTTGACCGACAGCGCCGAGAACCAGAACGCCTGGTCGATCGAGACCCGGTCGGTCCCGTTGGAGTCGCGCACCGAGAACGCGTTGGCCGTCGAGGTCGGCGGCACCCGGATCGACAGGCCGCCGACCGTCGGGTCGACGTCCGAGCCGGACACCTGCAGGGTGTAGCGCTTGTCGGGCGGCGTCACGCCGACGCCCATCGTCGGCGGCGAAGCGCCGTTGTGGGCGATGTAGACGGTGTCGTTGACCGTCTTGCCGCCGTCGGTGACCTTGGCGATGAAGAAGTCGGCCGCCGGGTTGGCCTGGTTGGCCACGTCGATGCCCATGTACCAGGTGCCGTTGGCGCCCTCGAAGTGCATCTCCGGCGCGTTGATCGCGTCGTCGCGGCGGCGGACCACGAGCGCGCCGTTGACGATCGTGCTCGCGCCGATGCCGAGGTGGCCCGGGCTGACCTGGCGGATCGGGATGTCGCCCAGCTGCAGCGCGCCGCTCGCGTCGATGCGCGCGAGCACCGAGCCGCCGGCGTCCTTCCACTGCTGCAGGTCGCGGGTCTGCCCGGAAGCGCCCTGCACCGTCACGGCGACGTCGTCGGTCGACGGGGCGAAGGTCTGGGGCGCCGTGAACGTCCCGGGCTGGGCGTAGTCGGCGGTGGCGGCGAGCGCCGCCGACGGCCGCACGGCCGCCACGGCGGCGGCGCCGGCCAGCGAGGCGGCCAGGCCGCGCCGCAGGAACGCGCGGCGCGCGGGATCGGGGTGGGCCGGCGCGAGCTCGGCGGCGGAGGTGGGCGGTGCGGGCATCTGTCGGCTACTTCTCGGCGGGTCGGGTCGCTGGGACGCGGAGCGTGGGCATCTCCTAGACGAACGTCCGACGCCGGGCCCAACTTTCACGGCCGCGGTGTCAGCGCTCGCCGCGGGCCGCCGCCAGCGCCGCGAGGGTGACCGCCATGGTGTCGAGGGCGTCGGGGCCCTCGGGCGCGGCGCGGCCCTCGATCCGCGCCCGCAGGTGGTGGAACTGGGCGCGGTGGCCCTTGTCCTTGCCGCGGCCCTTGTGGGTCTCGCGCTTGCGGCCGGTCACGAGCTCGAGCGACTTGAAGTCGTCGAGCACCGCGGAGCGCCCGCCGGCGTGGGCCTCGACGTATTCCTTGCCCAGGCCCGACGCGCCGCCCGCCCCGTAGAGGATCGTCGCCACCGACCCGTCCGCGAACCCGAGCGACACCGCGAAGGTCTGCGCGGCGGCGAGCGGCTGGCCCGGGCCCGCGCCCATCACGCACTCGACGCGCTCGGGCAGCGCGCCGGCCACCCAGCAGGCGAGGTCGACGAAGTGGCAGCCCTCGCCGAGCAGCCGGCCGCCCCCGTCGTCGAGGTCGTTGAGCCAGTGGCCGGCCGGCAGCCGGCCGGCGTTGACGCGCAGCAGCAGCTCCACCGGCTGCCCGCGGCCGGCGACGTGGTCGCGCAGCCGGCGCGCCAGCGGCGCGTGGCGGCGGTTGAAGCCGGTGGCCAGCACGCCGCCGCCCGCCTGCTGGGCGGCGCGCAGCTCGTCGAGCTCGGCCGCGGAGAGGCCCGGCGGCTTCTCGACGAAGACGTGCTTGCCGGCGTGCAGCGCTGCGGCGGCCAGCTCGGCGTGGCTGGCGT
>DASVQH010000100.1:0-1598 GCA_036389195.1 Solirubrobacteraceae bacterium | reverse complement strand
GCCAGGCCCACTCGTCGCCTTCGTTTGTGCCGTCATCGTCCACCTCTTTCCGCGGACAGCGTCCGCTTGTGAGGTGTCCCGTTCAACCGTGGTGCGGAGGACTGTAGTGCGCCCGGATTCTGAGACAGCTGACTGCGCTGTTTAGGCGGCCAAGGGTAGGTTGGCCGGTTGGTGTTCTGCAAGCTTGCGTTGCTGGGCGCGGATCTGGTTTGGGGTTCGGTAGCCATGTCGGGCGACGAGCCAGGTCGCGTTGTAGTGGGCGATGAAGTCCTGCAGCGCGCACCGCAGCTCTTCGATGGTGTTGAAGGTGTGCACCCAGAGGAAGTTCTCCTTGAGCGTGCGGATGAAGCGCTCCGCGACGCCGTTGCCTTCTGGTTCACGGACGAAGGACGGCGAGCTCTCGAGGCCGAGGAAGCGGATCTCGTCCTGGAAATCGCGCGACATGTAGTTCGAGCCATGGTCGTGGCGCAGCGCCAGGCCGTGGGCGATACCGCGGCCGATGTCGCCAAAATGGCGCAGCACGCCCTGACGGACTGGCTCGAGCGCCTCGAAGCGGTTGCCGGAGGCGGCGGCATGGCTGCCGACGCACTCGCCGGAGCAGTGGTCGACGGCGACGAAGACGCGAGCCCGGCCTTCGGTCAGGGTGACGGTCTCAGTCATGTCGGTGCCCCACATGAGGTCCACCGCGGCGGTGGTGATGGTGCCGTCATGGGCGCGCTGCTCAGGACGGCCGACCCGGTTCGGCGCCAGCGGCCCGTACTGGCGCACCAAACGACGGACGCGTCGGGCGGCGGTGCGGATGCCGGCATGGCGCAGGCGGGCCCAGATCTTGCGGTAGCCCTCGCCATGTAGGCGCGAGCCGAGGATCTGCGCGCGGATGTGGTCGACCAGCTCGGCGTCGGAGCAGGCCCCGACCGGACCGGGGCGCGCTGGGCGCGACGGTGCCGCGGCACCGTCGCTTGCGCGATGGCGGTAAAGCGTGGCGCGGGTGAGCCGCCAGACCCGGGCGACCCTGGCCAGGCCGTAGGAACGACCAGTGATCGGGGAGACGGCCTGGCTCATCGCCTCGGCCTCCGGCGGCCCAAAGGGCGGCCGCCCTCCAGGGCAGCGGCCTTCTGCTCCAGCAGCTCGTTGGCCATGGTCACCTCGCCAAGCTTGGCCTTGAGGCGGAGCAACTCCTCATCGCGCCCGTCGCGCTCGCGCTCCTTCATCGCCGCCTCCGTCGCGACCAGGGCGCGGTCGCGCCACTCGCTCAGTCGGGCGGCGGTGACGTTCAGTTCACGGGCCAGGGTCTCGAGCGGTTCGCCGCGGAACAGACGGGTCACTGCCGTCAGTTTGCGTTGGGCGGAGAAGCGCCGCTCCGGCCCGGTCCTCCGCACCACGGTTGAACGGGACACCTCACAAGCGGACGCTGTCCGCGGAAAGAGGTGGACGATGACGGCACAAACGAAGGCGACGAGTGGGCCTGGCCGGGGTGGGCGGATGTCGCGCCAGCGCAAGCGGGACGCGGTCCTGCGCCTGCTGCGGGGCGAGGACCTGGAGATGGCGTCGCGCTCGCTGGGCGTCACCGCGGCGGCGCTGACCGCCTGGCGTGACAC
>DASVQH010000099.1:0-6286 GCA_036389195.1 Solirubrobacteraceae bacterium | reverse complement strand
CGACTACCCGGGCACGCTGCTCGACGTCCGCCACCGGATCTCCGACGACGAGCACGAGGTCGAGCGCGCGCTCGGCCACGGGCTGCCGCCGGGCGACGACGGGGCGCTGCGCGTGCAGCGGACCGGCGGCGCGCTCCCCGTCGAGCCGCCCTACGTCGTCGTGCACCCGGGCGCCTCGGTGCCCGCGCGCGCCTGGGCGCCGGAGCGCAACGCCGCGCTCGTCGAGGCGCTGGCCGAGACGGGCCGGACGGTCGTGGTGACCGGCGCCCCCGCCGAGCGGGCGCTGACCGCGCAGGTGGCCGGCGACCACGGGATCGACCTCGGCGGGGCGACCGACCTCGCCGGCCTGGCGGGCGTGCTCGCGGCGGCGTCGGCGGTGGTGGTCGGCAACACCGGCCCGGCGCACCTCGCCGCGGCGGTCGGGACGCCGGTGGTGTCGTTGTTCGCGCCGACGGTGCCGGCGGTCCGCTGGCGGCCGTGGCGCGTCCCGCAGGAGCTGCTCTTCGTCGACGTGCCGTGCGCCGGCTGTCGCGCCCGGGTGTGCCCGGTCGAGGGCCATCCGTGCCTCGGCGGCGTCGAGGTCGCCGACGTCGTCGCCGCGGTCGACCGGCTGGCGCCGGTGGAGGTGGCGGCCTGATGCGCGTCCTGCTCTGGCATGTCCACGGCTCGTGGACGACCGCGTTCGTCCACGGCGCCCACGAGTACACGGTGCCGGTCGTGCCCGACCGCGGGCCGGACGGCCGCGGGCGCGCGCAGACCTTCTTCTGGCCGGAGCCCGTGCGCGAGCTGGCGCCCGCGGAGCTGCGCGAGACGGACTTCGACGTCGTCGTCCTCCAGCGCCCGCACGAGCTCGAGCATCTGGCCGAGGACTGGCTGGGCGGCCGCCGGCCGGGGCGCGACATCCCGGCGATCTACGTCGAGCACAACGCGCCGCAGGGCCGGATCGCCGAGATGCGCCACCCGGCCGCCGACCGGCCGGACCTCCTGCTCGTCCACGTCACCCACTTCAACGACCTCTTCTGGGACGCGGGGACGACGCCGACCCGCGTGGTCGAG
The DNA here is from genome assembly GCA_036389195.1 of Solirubrobacteraceae bacterium. Classification (GTDB taxonomy): domain Bacteria; phylum Actinomycetota; class Thermoleophilia; order Solirubrobacterales; family Solirubrobacteraceae; genus JACCYI01. The sequence continues at coordinate 5,230 of DASVQH010000099.1, read as the reverse complement.
CACGGCATCGTCGACCCCGGCGCCCGTTACACCGGCGAGCTGCCGCGCACCGCGGTGGTCATCAACGAGGCCCGCCGCCGCGCGCGCGTCACCGGGACCGACCTGCTCGACCGCTTCAGCGCGGCCGCGCCGATCGACGTCTTCGGCATGGACGCGGCGAGCGTCGGCGGCATCGAAGACCTGCCGCAGGACGAGCTGCACACCGAGATGGCGCGCCGCCGGGTCTACCTGCACCCGATCCGCTGGACGTCGCTCGGGCTCTCGCTGCTGGAGGCGATGCATCTCGGCATGCCGGTGGTGGCGCTGGGGACGACCGAGGCGTACGAGGCGGTGCCGCCGGCCGCCGGCGTCGTCTCCACCGACGTCGACAAGCTGACGACCGCGGTGCGGAGCTTCGTGATGGACGAGGCCAGGGCGCGCGAGGCGGGGGAGGCGGCGCGGGCCGCCGTGCTGCAGCGCTACGGGCTGGGCCGCTTCCTGGCCGACTGGGATGCCGTACTCGAGGAGGTGGCGAGATGAGGGTCGCGATGGTCTCGGAGCACGCGAGTCCGCTGGCCGTGCTCGGCGGCGTCGACGCCGGCGGGCAGAACGTCCACGTCGCCGAGCTGGCGCGGGCGCTGGCCCGCCGCGGGCACGAGGTGGTCGTCCACACCCGGCGCGACGACCCGGGGCTGCCACGGCGCGTCGAGCTCGCGCCCGGCGTCACGGTCGACCACGTCGACGCCGGCCCGCCGCGGGTGCTGCCCAAGGACGACCTGCTCCCCCACATGGACGCGTTCGCCGAGGAGCTGCAGGCCTGCTGGGCGATCGAGCGGCCCGACGTCGTGCACGCGCACTTCTGGATGTCCGGCCTGGCGGCGCTCGACGCCGCCCAGCCGCTGGGGATCCCCGTCGCGCAGACGTTCCACGCGCTGGGCAGCGTCAAGAAGCGCCACCAGGGCACGCGCGACACGTCCCCCGGCGGGCGGATCGCGATCGAGCGGCGGATCGCCCGGCGCGTCGACCGCGTCATCGCGACGTGCAGCGACGAGGTGTTCGAGCTCGTCCGCATGGGCGCCGACCGGCACCGCATCACGGTCGTCCCGTGCGGCGTGGACCGCGCGGCGTTCGCGCCCGACGGCCCGGCCGAGCCGCGCGAGCGCGGCCTCGGCGCGCCGCATCGGCTGGTGATGGCGACGCGGCTGGTCGAGCGCAAGGGCGTCGCCGACGCCGTGCGCGCGCTGCCGGCGCTGCCCGGCGCCGAGCTGCACGTGGCCGGCGGTCCGGACGCCGCCGAGCTGCACGCCGACCCCGAGGCGCGGCGGCTGCGGGCGCTGGCCGAGGAGCTGGGGGTGGCCGACCGGCTCGTGCTGCGCGGGCGCGTCGCTCGGGAGCACCTGCCGGCGCTGCTGCGCTCGGCCGACGTCGTGGTCTGCGCGCCCTGGTACGAGCCGTTCGGGATCGTCCCGCTGGAGGCGATGGCCTGCGGTGTCCCCGTCGTGGCCACCGCGGTCGGCGGCCAGATCGACTCCGTCGTCCACGAGGTGACCGGCCTGCACGTCCCGCCGCGCGACCCGCGCGCGCTGGCGGGCGCCGTCGGGGCGCTGCTGGCCAGCGCGCAGCGGCGCCGCCAGCTCGGGGAGGCCGGCGTGCGCCGGGTGCGCGCGCGCTTCGGCTTCGACCGCGTCGCGGCCGCCACCCACGACGCCTACCTCGACCTCCTGGGGTCGGAGTCGGCGCACGCCGCCCGGCGGCCCGAGGAGGCGCGAGCGTGAGCGGTCGCTTCGATCACCCGCTCCCCGCCGGGCGCCGGCACCTCGACGAGCTGCTGACGCCGCTGGCCGACCTGCAGGCCCACGCCTCTCGCATCGACGGGTGGGGCGCGCGCATCGCCGAGCGGTTGGTGGACGGCGCGCGGCTGCTGGCCGTCGGCAACGGCGGGTCGGCCGCCGAGGCGCAGCACCTGACCGCCGAGCTGGTGGGCCGCTACCGCGACGAGCGGATGCCGCTGAGCGCGATCGCGCTGTGCTCGGAGACCTCGTCGCTGACCGCGATCGGCAACGACTACGGCATCGAGGAGCTCTACGCGCGGCAGGTCCGCGCCCACGGCCGCCCCGGCGACGTCTTCGTCGGACTCTCGACGTCGGGCCGCTCGCCGAACGTGCTCGCCGCGGCGGCTGCGGCGGGGGAGATGGGCCTGTGGACGATCGGCCTGACCGGCGCGGCGCCCAACCCGCTCGCCGAGGCCTGCGACGACGCGCTCGCCGTCGACTCGCCGCACACCGCGACGGTGCAGGAGATCCACCTGATCTGCGTCCACCTGATGTGCGCCGGGGTGGACACCCGCCTCGCGGCGCTGGGGCTGCAGGCCGAGGCCGTGTCGTGAGGCGGGCGGCCGTCTCGCTGGTCGTCATCGGCGACGCGCTGCTGGACCGCGACCTCGACGGGCACGCCGAACGGCTCGCGCCCGACGCGCCCGTGCCGGTGGTCGACGAGCCGGCCGAGCGGGCGCGCCCGGGCGGCGCCGGCCTCGCCGCCGCGCTGGCCGCCCGAGCCGGCGCGCAGGTGACGCTCGTCTGCGCGCTCGGCGAGGACGCCGCCGGGGCGCGGATCGCCGAGCTGCTGGACGACCAGGGCGTCCGCGTGTGCGACCTCGGCTCCTCCGGCGCGACCCCCGAGAAGGTGCGGGTCCACGCCGACGGGCGCCCGCTCGTGCGCCTGGACCGCGGCGGCGCGCCGGGCGCACCTGGCCCGCTCGACGGCGCCGCCCGCGCGGCGATCGCCGGCGCCGACGCGATCCTCGTGTCCGACTACGGGCGCGGCATGGCCGCTCATCCCGAGGTCCGCGCGGCGCTCGGCGGGCTCGGCGCCGTCCCCCTCGTCTGGGATCCCCACCCGCGCGGGCCCGAGCCCGTCCGCGGCGCCACGCTGGTCACGCCGAACGCCGCCGAGGCCGGCGCCACGGGCTCGCTGGCCGAGGCCGAACGCGCCGGACGCGAGCTGGCCGAGCGCTGGGGCGCGACGACCGTCGCCGTGACGCGCGGCGCGCGCGGCGCGCTGCTGCTCGCGGGCGACGGGCCGGCGTTGGCCGTTCCCGCCCCGCCGGCCGGCGGCGGCGACCCGTGCGGGGCCGGCGACTGCTTCGCCGCCACCGCCGCCGTCGCGCTGGCGGGCGGCGCGCTGCCCTCCGAGGCGGTCACGCTGGCCGTCCAGGCGGCGTCGGCGTTCGTCGCCGCCGGTGGTGCGCGCGGGTACGGCGACGGAGAAGGCGCCGATCAGCCGCCGGCGGGCGGCCCGCAGGACGCAGCCGCGGTCGCGGCGCGCGTGCGCGCGGCGGGCGGCACGGTGGTGGCCACCGGCGGCTGCTTCGACCTTCTGCACGCCGGCCACGTGCGGATGCTCGCGGCGGCGCGCGCCCTCGGCGACTGCCTCGTCGTCCTGCTCAATTCCGACGCGTCCGTACGGAGGCTCAAGGGTCCCGATCGCCCCGTCGTCTCCGAGGACGATCGCGCCGCCGTGCTGCTGGCGCTGGCCTGCGTCGACGCGGTGCTGATCTTCGAGGAGGACGACCCGCGCGCGGCGCTGGCGACCTTCGAGCCCGACGTCTGGGCGAAGGGCGGGGACTACGCGGTCGCCGACCTGCCCGAGGCCGCGACGCTCGCCGAGTGGGGCGGGCGCGCGGTGATCGTTCCGTACATCGCCGGTCGCTCGACGACCCGGCTCATCGAGGAGGTGGTGGCCCGTGCCGGGTGACCAGCAGGAGGGCCAGGCGCTCGGGACCGTCATCGTGACGGGCGGCGCCTCGGGGCTCGGGGAAGCGGTCGCTCGCGCGATCGCCACGGCCGGCGGCACGCCGGTGATCTTCGACATCGCGACGCCGCAGCCCGACTTCGAGTTCGAGCAGGTCGACCTGGCCAAGCCGCGGGAGGCCGAGGCCGCCGTCGAGCGCGTCGCCGAGCGCCACGGCGGCCTCTACGGCGTCGTCACGGCCGCCGGGACCGACGCCTGCGGCGACCTGGGCGACGTCACCGCCGAGGCCTGGGAGCGGGTCATCGCCGTCAACCTCATCGGGACCGCCGCCGTCGTGCGCGCCGCGCTGCCGCACCTGGAGCGCACGCGCGGCCGCGTCGTCACCGTCGCCTCGACGCTGGGCATCCGCGCGCTGCCGGCGGCGACCGCGTACTGCGCGTCGAAGTTCGGCGTCGTCGGCTTCACGCGCGCGCTCGCCGCCGAGACCGCCAACCGCGTCGGGGTGACGCTGCTGATCCCCGGCGGGATGCAGACGCACTTCTTCGACGGCCGGCCGGACCAGTTCAAGCCGCCGGCCGACGCGCGCCTCAACCGCCCGGAGGACGTGGCGGCCAGCGTCGTGTTCGCGCTCTCGCAGCCCCCGGGGTGCGAGGTGCGCGAGCTGGTGGTGGCGCCGTCGGGCGAGACGAGCTGGCCGTAGTCCTCGCCTACCGCGCGCTGGGCCTGGGGGACTTCCTCACGGGCGTCCCGGCCCTGCGCGCGCTGCGCGAGCACTTCCCCGACCACGAGCTCGTCCTCGCGGCCCCGCGCGCCGTCGCGCCGCTGGCCGCGCTGACCGGCGCGGTCGACGCGGTGGCCGACACCGCGCCGCTGGCGCTGCCCGCGCCCGAGCTCCACGGGGCCGACGTCGCGGTCAACCTCCACGGCCGCGGGCCGCAGAGCCACGCGGTGCTGGAGGCCACGCGACCGCGGCGGCTGGTCGCCTTCGCGGCGGCGGGCGTCGACGGACCACGGTGGCGGGCCGGCGAGCACGAGGTGGCGCGCTGGTGCCGGCTGCTGGCCGAGAGCGGGATCCCGGCCGACCCGGCGCCGGAGCGGCTGCGGCTCGACGTCGCGCCCGACCCGGACGCCGCGGGCGCGACGGTCATCCACCCGGGCGCGGCCAGCGCGGCCCGGCGCTGGCCGGCCGAGCGGTGGGCGGCGGTGGCGCGCGCCGAGCGGGGACGGGGTCGCCGGGTGCTGCTCACCGGCTCGGCCGCGGAGCGCCCGCTCGCCCAGGCCGTCGCCCGCGACGCCGGCCTGCCCGCCGGCGCGGTGCGCGCCGGCGCGACCGACCTCGCGGGGCTCGCGGCGCTGCTGGCCGGAGCCGCGCGCGCCGCCAGCGGGGACACGGGGTTCTCGCACCTCGCCACCGCGGTCGGGACGCCGTCGGTGACGCTCTTCGGCCCCGTTCCCCCGCAGGAGTGGGGCCCGCCGCCGCTGCGGCGACACGTCGCCCTGT
>DASVQH010000098.1:0-5207 GCA_036389195.1 Solirubrobacteraceae bacterium | reverse complement strand
AGGGGTCAGACCCCTTCCTTCAGCAAGTGAAGCGAGGGGTCTGACCCCTCAGGCGGCGCTGCGGTCGCTGCGGGCCCTCGGCGTCGCCCGCGCGCCGCACATCCGCGCCCACTTCACGCGCAACCGCTACCCGGGCCTCGCGGGCGTCCTGGAGGCGCTGCACGCCGAGGGGACGATCGAGCGCGTCGCGGTCGAAGGGCTGGGCGACGACTGGTGGGTCCACGCCGCCGACCTCGACCTCCTCCGCGCGCTGGCGCGCGACGAGCACCCGTGGCGGCCGCGCACCGCGGTCCTCTCCCCCTTCGACAACCTGCTCTGCGACCGCGCGCGGACCGAGCTGCTGTTCGGCTTCCACCACCGGCTGGAGATCTACGTCCCGCGCGAGAAGCGCCGCTGGGGCTACTTCGTGCTGCCGATCCTGCACGGCGACCGGCTGATCGGCCGCGCCGACCTCGCCGCCGACGTCAAGGGCGGCGTCCTGCGCGTCCACGCCATCTACGCCGAGCCGGGCACCGCCCGGGCCGGCGGCGCCGTCCGGCGCCAGCTGGAGCGGCTGGCCCGCTGGCGCGGGACGCCGGCGCTCGCGTTCGCCGACCCCGGCGGGGTCCCGGCGCCCTGGCGCGACGCGCTGCTGGATCGTTAGGCCGCCGCGACCCAGACCGCGTCGTCGCCGACCGCGACCCGGCGTGCGGCGCCCTCGGCGGCGAGGTCGATCAGCGCGGCCTCCGCTGCCGTCCGGTCGGGCGCGTCGTTGCCCTGGGCGAGCACCGCGGCGACCTCCGCCGTGGTGAGCCCCTCGGGCTCGCGCTGCAGCGCCGGCAGCGGCCCGTCGGGCGGCGCCGCGCGCTCCAGCTCTCCGTCGAGGTTGGCCAGCAGCACGTCGTAGGCCTCGACCGGCTGGAAGCCGCCGGCCTCCAGCCGCGCGCCGTCGGCCGCCCGCTCGAAGATCAGCGACGGCGCCGTGAAGCGCACCGGGCCGTCGGTCTGCGCCGACTTGCCCTGGAACTCGGTCGGCGAGCCTGCGGCGGTGCGCGCGGCCGCGCGGTCGGCCTCGTAGGCCTCGGTCACCGCCGGATCGTCGAGCGCCGCCACCACCGCGGCCGGATCGACCCCGGCCACGTCGCGCAGCGCCGCGAGCACGGCGTCGTCCTCGTCGAGGACCAGCGGCGTGGTGAACTGGGCGAACTGCAGCGCGCGGAAGACCGCCTCCTCGCGCCCCGGCGCCTGCAGCCGCGCGGCGTGGATGGCCCGGCACATGCGCGCCGTCGCAGCGACCCGCGCACGCGGGGCGGGCGCGAACGGCATCCCGTAGCGGCGGAAGCGCTGGTAGCCCCGCGCCTGGCCGGCCGGCGTGTAGCCGCGGCGGACGTACTGCTCGGCCTGCTCGGTCAGCCCGATGGTGACGAGGCGCCACTGAAGCTGCGCCCCGTAGCGCCAGCGCAGGACCGCGAGGGCCGGCGCGGCCGAGTAGGCCCAGGGGCAGCCCGGGTCGGTGAAGTGGGTGACGGAGATCCTGGCTTGGGAGGCGGGCACGCCTCACATAGTTGCAGACGCAAGCAGGTGCGGCCCCTCGGCGTCCGGATCCGGCTTGTTGACCGCCGGGTTGGCGGGCGTCACCTGCATGCGCGCCGGGTCGAGCGCGCGGCACAGCGACAGCGCCTCGCGGCCGTTCAGCCCGTCCGACAGCCAGGCGGCCTCGCTCTCCGGCCCGTCGAGGATCACCGGCATGCGGTCGTGCAGCCGCGCGACGAGCGGGTTGGGCGACGTGGTGAGGATCGTCGCGGTCTCCACGCGCTCGCCGTCGATGTGCGCGCGCGTCCACAGCCCGGCGAACGCGAACGGCGCGCCGCCGTCGACGGTGAAGCGGAACGGCTGGCGGGCCGCCTTGCGGTCCTCAGGCCGCAGCCACTCGTAGAAGCCGTCGGCGAGGATCAGGCAGCGCCCGCTGCTCTTCTCCACGAGCCGCGAGAACGCCGGCTTGCTCAGCGCCGTCTCGCTGCGGGCGTTGATCATCCGCGCGCCGCCTTTGAGGTCCTTCGCCCAGTGCGGGACGAGCCCCCAGCGCAGCAGCTTGCCCTCGCCGCCCGCGCACACGGCGAGGACGTCCTCGGTCGGCGCGACGTTGTAGCGCTCCAGCCCGCCGTCGGGCAGCGCCGCGCCGAACCGGTTCTCCAGCGCCGAGCGCTGCCCCGCGGTGAGCGTGAAGCGGCCGCACATGGCGCTAGTTGAGGCTCGGGTCGAGCGGCATCCGGGCGAGCAGGGCGAACCGGCCGCCCTTGCGCTCGAGCACCGCGCTCCACAGGCCGTCGGGGTCCGCCGGGAACAGCTCGGCCGGGACGGGCGCCTCGACGATCCAGGCGTCCTCCTCCAGCTCGCCCTCCAGCTGGCCGGGCCCCCACCCGGAGTAGCCGGCGAACACGCGCGCGCGCCGCGTCGCGACCACCAGCTCGGCGGTCTCGAAGTCGGCCGAGACGAGCCCGACGTCGGCCACCACGATCGCCGCCGCGGCCGACGGGTCGCGGAACTCGGCCAGGACGATCAGCGCCTCGGTCTGGACCGGCCCGCCGACGAACACCGCCGCGTCCTCGCCGGCCAGCTCGGCGAGCTCGGGCACCGCCTCCCCCACCGTCGAGTCCGACGGCCGGTTGAGCACGACGCCCATCGCGCCCTCCGGCGCGTGCTCGGTGACGAGGATCACCGTGCGGTGGAAGGTCGGCTCGACGAGGGAGGGCGAGGCGATGAGCAGCTGGCCGCGAAGCGAGTCCATGCCCTCTCCTACCCAGCCGCGCCCGGACCGGGCCCCGACGCCCCGGTGGCGGTCCACACGGGGACCTCGACGCCCTCGCGGTCGAACGCCGCCTTGATCCGCCGCCGCAGCTCGCGCGAGATCCGCCACTGGTCGGCCGGCGTGGTCTTGACGACGAGGCGGATGGCCACGCCGGTCGCGTCCATCCGCTCGACGCCCCACAGCTCGGGCTCCTCGAGCACCTCGGCGTGCTCCTTCCAGATCTCGTCGGCGACGGCCTTGATGAGCGCCCCGGCGTGGTCGACGTCGGTCCCGTGGGCCACCTCGACGTCGAGCAGCGCGCGCGACCACAGCTGGCTCTTGTTGCCGACGCGGCGGATCTCCCCGTTGGGGACGTGCCAGACGGTGCCGTCGACGGAGCGCAGCCGCGTCGTGCGCAGCGACACCGCCTCCACCGTGCCGGAGACCTCCTGGTCGAGCGTGATCACGTCGCCGACCCCGAACTGGTCCTCGACGAGGATGAAGATGCCGGAGAGGAAGTCCCTGACGAGCGACTGCGAGCCGAACCCGAGCGCCACGCCGACGATCCCGGCGCCCGCGAGCAGCGGGGCGAGGTCGATCCCCAGCTCGCCGAGCACGAGCAGCGCGGCGATGCCGGCGACGAGGACCGAGACGACGCTGCGCAGCACCGTGGCCAGCGCCTCGATGCGCTGGGTCGCGCGCAGCGACACCTCCTCGGTCTCCAGCAACGCGGCCGGCGCGCGGTGGCGCAGCGCGCCCAGGCGCTCCTTGACGCCGCCGGAGTGCAGGCCCCGCAGCGTCCGCTTGACCGCCCGGCGGGCGAGCCGGTTGACGATCAGCGCGCCGAGGAGGATGGCGAGGATCGTCAGCGGCTTGCCGACGAGGAACTCGACCGCGGGCGACAGCTTCGCCACCACCGGGGTCACTCCTGGCGCTGGTCGGCGGGCGGGATCTCCGACTGCGGGGCCAGCGACGTCCCGTCCCAGACGAAGCGCACGCGCGCGTCCTCGCCCGTGTCGAGGCCGTAGAGGAGCGTCGTGCTGCGCCGCGTCTGGCGCGCGATCTGCAGGTCGGAGCTGACCTCGGAGGCGTCCGTGCCGATGAACGAGTCGCCGACGAAGAAGAACGCGCGCCGCCCCTCGGGGACGCCCGCCGCCCGCGTCGCGTCCGACGGCTCGCCGAGCATGACCCGCAGGTCCTGGTCGGGGTGGTACGTGCGCAGGCTGACCGGCTCGTAGCCCTGCTGGCGGATCTGGTCCGCGGCGGCGCTGCGCTCGGCGCGCTCCTCGGCGGTCAGCGGCGTGGGGGTGGGCGTCGGCGTGGGCGTCGGCTCCGGGGTGCGCGTCGGCGTCGGGGTCGCCGTGGCCGCCGCCTCGGTCTCCGCGCCGCCGTCGTCGTCGCCGATCCCGGCCAGCATCGACAGGGCGATGACGCCCACGACGAGCAGGCCGGCGAGGCCGGCGAGGGCGAGGATGCGGTCGAGCGAGAGCCAGGGCGGCATCGCGCCGATGCTACTCGCGGCTCAGGCCGGAACCCCGGGGCGCCCCGCGCGCTGGGAGCGCGCGAACCACGCGGCGGCGGCCAGCAGCACCGCGCCCATGATCCAGAAGTTCAGCCGCATCCCGAGGATGTGGTGCGCCGGATCGACCCGCAGCGTCTCGATGAAGATGCGGAACGCCGCGTAGCCCGCGACGTAGAGCGCGAACAGCCCGGGCGGCCGGATCCGGCGGCGGTGGCCGAGCCACACGAGGAAGGCGGCGAGCCCGAGGTCCCAGACGATCTCGTAGAGGAACGTCGGGTGGAAGGTCGCCTGGTCGGCGTAGCGGGCCGGGCGGTTGTCCGGGGCGATCTCCACCGCCCAGGGCAGGTCCGACGGGCCGCCGAAGAGCTCCTGGTTGAAGTAGTTGCCGATCCGCCCGATGGCCTGGGCGACCAGCAGCCCGGGCGCGGCGGCGTCGAGGAAGCGCGGGACGTCGATGCCCAGCTGCCGCAGCCGCCACACGCCGGCCAGGACGCCGGCGGCGATGCCGCCCGGAAGCCCGAGCCCGCCCTTCCAGACCGCGAACACGCCCCACCACTCGTCGGGGACCTCGTTCCAGCTGGTGATCACGAAGTACAGCCGCCCGCCGATCAGCCCGGCCGGGAAGCCCCACAGCGCCACGTCCTCGGCCACGCGCCGGTCGCCGCCCTGCGCCGCCCAGCGGTGGCCGCTGATGATGACCGCCGCGATCACCGCGAGCACGTACATGAGGCCGTAGACGCGGACGTCGAGCGGGCCGATCGAGAAGCCGTTGGAGCCGGGGCTGGGGATGGAGGCGAGCACGGGCGTGCCGGAGCCTACGGGCTGCGCACGACCGCCACCCCGAACAGCGCCACGGCGCAGAGCGCGACCGACGCGCCGGCGGCGAGGTCGAGGTGGTAGGAGACCTCCAGGCCGGCA
>DASVQH010000097.1:0-9877 GCA_036389195.1 Solirubrobacteraceae bacterium | reverse complement strand
AACAGCCGTCGTCCTTTGACGCTGAGGCGCGCGTTAGCGTGCAGCTTCATCCGGTGCCCTCCTTTGGAGAACTGGGTCGCTTGGCAGCTCCCAGCCTCCAAGGAGGCCCGGATGAACAACGTCGTCAGGAACTACATCTAGGGCTCGGAGTTCCAGTCCTTCTTCCAGTGCTCCTTGGTGTCGGCGTGCTCCGCGATGTTCACGTGGTCGTCGGCGCCCGCCGCCGCGACGGCGTTGATCACCCGCCGCACCGCGGACTCGTGATCAGGCTCCTCGAGGGCGATCTCGAAGATGCCGGTCGACTCGTCGATCGTGGTGAAGACCGCGCCCGAGAGCTGCCCGGCGAGGCGGGCGAGCGCCTCGTCGCCGCCCGGCCCGCGACCGTTGCGCTCCATCAGCACCTTCTGGCGGCCCTCGGTGTCGAGGTCGCGCCCCTGCAGGTCTGCGTCGAATGAGTCGGACATGGGGCTGAGCGTTACCCGCGCCCCGGGGTCGGCACGCCCGGTAGCTTGCGGCGCCGTGCGCCGGGTCCTGCTCCTCGTCGTCCTGCTGGCCGCCGTCGCGACGCCGGCGCGCGCGGCCGGCTTGCCGCGCCTGTCGGTCGACCGCGGCGGCCCCCGGCCGGCGATCGTCGACGCCGACGGCCGCGAGGTGCTGCTGCGCGGCATCAACGTCCAGCAGCTGGGCGACTACTTCCAGGCCGATCCGGCGCAGCGGACCACGTTCCCGCTCGCCCGCGAGGACTTCGCGGGCATCCGCCGCCTCGGGTTCGACGCCGTCCGGCTCACCATGAGCTGGTCGGCGCTGCAGCCCGCGCGCGGCGCGTTCGACGCCGCCTACGTCGCCCGCGTGCGCGAGGCCGTCGGGTGGGCCGAGGCGGAGGGCCTCTACGTCGTCCTCGACATGCACCAGGACGCCTGGGGCAAGGCCATCGCCACCAAGCCCGGCGAGGCGTGCCCGCCCGGCCTGGCGCCGGCGGTCGGCTGGGACGGCGCGCCGGAGTGGGCCACCGTCACCGACGGCCTCTCCACCTGCCGGGCGGCGAACACGCGCGAGCTCTCGCCCGCCGTCGCGCGCGCCTTCGACGCCTTCTACCTCGATCGCGACGGCATCCAGGCCGAGCTCGTGGCCACCTGGGGCCGCCTCGCGCGCGAGTTCGGCGGGGACCCCGGGATCGCCGGCTACGACCTCTTCAACGAGCCGCATCCGGGGACCGGCGTCGGCGTCAACGAAGGCGCGCCGCTCGGGCGCTACTACGCGGCGGCGATCCAGGCCATCCGCGCGGGCGAGCGGGCCGCGCCCGGCGGGTTCGCGCACCCGGTGTTCTTCGAGCCCAGCGTCCTGTGGTCGGGCGCGGGGACCGACACGCTCCCGCCGCCCGGCTTCAGCGCCGATCCGCAGATCGTCTTCGCGCCGCACGTCTACGCCGAGTCGATCACGCTCGACCGCAACGCCGGCCTGACCGCCGTCTCGGTCGAGCAGGGCTGGGAGAACGCCCGGCGCGCGGCGGCGGCGTACGGCGCGCCGCTGTGGTCGGGCGAATGGGGCTGGTTCGGCAAGCCGGAGGACGACCTCGGCAAGCTCGAGCGCTACGCCGCCCAGGAGGACGGCTCGCTGGCCGGCGGCGCGTGGTGGGTGTGGCGCCAGGCCTGCGGCGACCCGCACGTCGTCGGCTACCCGGGCGCGTCGGGGTCGCTCAACCGCTACGACTGCCCCGGCGACCGGCCGCTGGGGCTCGCCGAGCCGTTCGTGCGGGTGCTCTCGCGCGCGGCGCCGCGCTTCGCGCCCGGCCGGCTCGAGCGGATCGCCTCGGACCACCGGACCGGCGCGTTCGCGGTCGCCGGGCGGCGCGGCCGGGGCGCCTGCGAGGTCGAGGTCTGGGTCCCCGGTGCGGCGCCGCCGTCGCTGAGCGGCGAGAACGTGACCGCGCTCGGCGCCGCCCGCGTGCCCGGCGGCTGGCTCGCCACGGGCTGCGCCGGCGAGGGGCGGTGGGCGCTGAGCGGGCGGGCGGGCACCGCCGCCGCCGCGGCGCCGCCCAGCGCCAAGCCGCCCTGCCGCTCGCGCCGCCGCGTGACGGTCGCGCTGCCGATCCGCCGGCGCGTGAAGCTGCGCCGCATCACCGTGCGCGTCAACGGCAAGCGCGTCCGCCGCCTGCGCGGCGACCGCCGCCGCGTCCGCGTCGACTTCCGCGGACGCCCGAAGGGCCGCGTCGTCGTCCGCATCGTCGCGCAGGCCCGGGGAGGCCGCCGCTACGAGGAGCGGCGCGAGTACCGCCTCTGCGTGCCCGGGCGGCGCTGAATCACCGCGCCGCCGGCCCCGGCGCTTTCGCGGAGTCCTTGAAGTACTCCGGGTACGACAACCCGTCCAGCGAGGCCCAGGCGCTCGATCCGCGCTCGATGAGCACCTTGCACCCGGCGTCGATGGTGTAGAGGCCCACCGTCAGCTGGGCGAACGCGTTCGCCGAGACGCCGGCCACCGTGTGGTAGAAGTACGGGCAGTACTTGACGTCCCGGATGTGGAAGATCGGCTGGCCGACCGTTCCGCCCTTCACCAGCCCGGTCAGGTGGACCATGCCGGAGCGATCCCTCCGGTAGGCGGCGTGGTGCCAGTAGCCGGCGTAGTGGTTCGAGGCGGGGTCGTAGTTGACCCATCCGTTCTCGAAGGCCGGCTCGCCCGGATCGCCGATGTAGTGCCAGCCCTCCTCGGGCGCCAGCTTGTCGTTGGTGACCGAGCCGGACTGCAGGGCGGCGGAGTCGACGCCGCCGGCCCCCACCTTGGCCGCCTGCGGCACCGTGCCCAGCGTCGGCTCGTCGATGTCGGCCCCTGTAAGGCCGTCGTCGTCGACGTCCGTGCCGTCGAGCCCGAAGATGCGGCCGGAGCTGAGCGTCTCGCGGGCGAGGTCGGACGACGTCAGCGAGCCGTTCTTGACGTCGACCGACTGCAGCGAGTCGTCGATGACGTCCGCGCTGCCGATGGTGTTGGCGGCGTACGCCGTCCCGCCCGCCAGCACCCCGAAGCACGCGATCGCCGCCATCACGTCGTAGACCGAGCGCGGCCGTAGCCGGTTCCACATCAGACCCTCCTGTCGTCGAAGGGGCGGCCTCCCGCCGCACGCCGTCCCGACCCTAGACCGGACGCCACCGTGCAGGGGTTTTGTTCGCGCGGGCGCTATAGAGCGGCGGTGAACGCGCGGAACCGCGCGCTGTCGCGCTCGGGCGGCCCGTGCCCGAACAGGACGGTGCGCGCCGGCAGCTCGCCCAGCCGCTTCGCGCTGCGCCGGTTGGTCTCCGGGTCGGGCGTGAAGATGCCGAGCGGGAGCCGCAGCCCGCGCGGGAAGCCGAGCAGCGGGTGCTGGTTGTTGAGGACGTCGCCGAGGATCAGCACGCCGTCGCGCTCGCGCCACAGCGAGATGTGGCCCGCGCTGTGGCCGGGGGTGAACAGCACGCGGAAGCCGGCCACCTCGTCGCCCTCGTCGAGCGTGCGGGCAACCGGGTGGCCCGGCCCGAGCATGACGTTCGCGAACAGCTGGTTGATCGGGTGCTGCGGCTGGCGGCGCGCGATCTCGTCCGGGTCCTCGACCGCCGACCGGTCGGCCTCGTGGACCCACACCGGGAGCCCGCGCCGGCCGGCGACCGCGTGCGTGGCGCCGATGTGGTCCGGGTGGGCGTGCGTGACCACGTGCCCCGCGAGCCGGCGCCCGCGCAGCGCCTTGAGGATCCGCTTCGCGTCCAGCCGCGTCATCGCGTCGACCAGGACGTCCCCGTCGGGGTGCTCGATCAGGTAGCAGTTGATGGCGTAGGGCGGGAGGCCCGTGATCAGGTGGACGCCGTCGGCGACTTCGCGCATGCCCGCGATCCTATGCGGGCCAGCGGTCGCGCAGGCGCGGCAGGACGTCGGAGCAGAACTGGTCGAGGAACCGCCGCTGGTCGTCGCCGGGCGCGTGGAAGACGAGGTGGTCGAAGCCGAGGTCGACGTAGGGCGCGATCCGCTCGACCACCGCCTCGGGATCGGCGGCGACGATGAAGCGCGAGGCGGCGCGGTCGGCGTTGGCGTCGGCCAGGCGCTCCATCTCGATCGGGTCGTCGACGTCCTGCTTCTCCTCGGAGGTCAGCGAGAGCGCGGCCCACCAGCGGCAGGCGTCGCGCGCGAAGGCCTCGTCGTGGTCGTAGGAGACCTTGATCTCGATCATCCGCTCGATCCCGACGGCGTCGCGTCCGGCGTCGGCGGCGCCCTCCTGGACCTTGGCCAGCAGCTCGCGGTAGAGGTCGGGGTCCTTGCCGCTCGTGCAGATGAAGCCGTCGCCGAGGCGACCGGCGAGCTTGGCGGCGAGCGGGCCGGACGCCGCCATGAGGATCGGCACCGGGTCGGCGGGGCGGTCGTAGACCGTGGCGCGCTCCGCGCGGTAGTACTCGCCCTCGAAGTCGACGCGCTCCTGCGTCCACAGCAGCTTGATCAGCTCGACGGCCTCGGCCAGCCGCCGCCGCCGCTCCTTGCCGCCGGGCCACTTGAAGCCCGTCGGCGCCGTCTCGTTGAGCGCCTCGCCGGTGCCGACGCCGAGGAACACCCGGCCGGGCGAGAGGCATGCGAGCGTCGCGAAGTGCTGGGCGATGACCGACGGGTGGTAGCGGAGCGTCGGCGTCAGGACGCTCGTGCCCAGCTGGGCGCGCTCCGTGCGCTCGCCGAGCGCGCCGAGCCAGGCCAGCGCCCCGGGCCCGTGCCCGCCGTGGTGGCGCCACGGCTGGAAGTGATCGGAGATGGCGATCGAGTCGAGGCCGAGCCGCTCCGCGTGCACCGAGAAGTCGAGGAGCTCCCGGGGGGCGAACTGCTCGGCCGAGGCCTTGTATCCGAAGCGCATGGAGGCCCAGACTACGCGCCCGCTAACGTCCGCCGCATGCGCCGCCGCGTCACCTTCTCGCGCAACGTCACGCTGTCGCTCAGCCGGACCTGCCGCTGCTACTGCAAGTACTGCGCCTTCGCGACCCACCAGCCGCACCTCCACGAGCCCGAGGAGGTCGAGAAGCTGATCGACGGCGCCGCCCGGCGGCAGGTCAAGGAGCTGCTGGTGCTCACCGGGGAGGCGCCCGACCACCACCCCGGCGTCCAGGCCAAGCTCGCCGCGCTCGGCTTCGACGACTTCACCGCCTACGTCGCCTGGGCCTGCGAGCGCGCGCTGGAGCGCGGCCTGCTTCCCCACACCAATCTCGGCGTGCTGCCGCGCGAGGACCTGGCGCGGCTGCGCGAGGTCACGGCGTCCCAGGGCCTCATGCTCGAGTCGGTCAACCCCTCGCTGGTCGCCCACCAGGGCTCGCCGACCAAGGACCCGGCCGCGCGCCTCGCCACCATCCGCGCCGCCGGCGAGCTGAGGATCCCCTTCACCAGCGGGATCCTGGTCGGCATCGGGGAGTCCGAGGACGAGCGAGTGCAGGCGCTGGAGGCCCTGGCCGCCGTGCACGCCGAGCACGGGCACCTGCAGGAGGTCATCCTGCAGAACTTCGTCCCCCACCAGAGCTACTACGGGCGCGAGCCGGCCGAGATCGCCGGCGCGGCGGCGCAGGAGTACTGGCGCACCGGCCTGGCGGGCCAGCCGCACCTGCCGCTGCCCAAGTGGGCGACGCCGGTGACGATCGAGGACATGAAGCGCCTGATCGGCGAGGCGCGGCGGCTGCTGCCGGGCGTCGGGATCCAGGTCCCGCCGAACCTGGCCGACTGGTGGCCGGAGCTGGTCGCCGCGGGCGCGACCGACCTCGGCGGGCTGAGCGCCAACGGCGACCACATCTCCCCCGAGCACCCCTTCCCGAGCCCGCACCAGGTGCGCAAGCGGCTGGCCGCGGACGGCGCCGCGCTGACCGAGCGCCTGTGCGTCTACCCGCAGTACATCGGGGTCGACTGGATCGCCCAGGGCGTGCTCGACGTGATCAAGACGCGGTTCTGGAGCTTCATCCCCCGCCAGGGCTCCGGGCGCCGGCAGGAGCGGGCGATCCGCCGCGACCTCGTGCCCGGCGCGATCGAGCGCGGGCGCGACGGCGAGGCGCTGAGCGAGGACGAGCTGACCGCGCTGTTCGCCGAGGATCGCCCGGAGGCCGTCGAGGAGATCCGTGCCGCCGCCGACGAGCTGCGCGCCGAGGTGGCAGGCGACACGGTGACCTTCGTGGTCAACCGCAACATCAACGTCTCCAACGTCTGCATCGTGGGGTGCGCGTTCTGCGGGTTCGGGCAGGGAAAGCGCTCGCCCGACGCCTACGAGCACGACCGCGACGAGTTCGTCCGCCGGATCGGCGAGGCGGTCGACTACGGGGCGACGGAGCTGTGCATCCAGTCGGGGATCCACCCGGACTGGGACCTGGAGGCCTACCTGAGCTGGCTGCGGCTGGCCAAGGCGACGGCGCCGCAGCTGCACCTGCACGCGTACTCGCCGATGGAGATCGCCCACATGTGCGACGTCTCCGGGCTGCCGCCGAGCGAGGTCTTCGCGCGGCTGCGCGACGCGGGCCTGGACTCGACGCCCGGCACCGCCGCCGAGGTGCTCCACGACGGCGTCCGCGAGCGCATCTCCCCCAACAAGCTGCCGGTGGCGCGGTGGGTGGAGATCATCGAGGCCTCGCACAACGCCGGGCTGCGCTCCACCGCGACGGTGATGTTCGGCCACATCGAGGAGCCGTGGGAGCTCGCCGAGCACATGCGGGTCATCCGCGCGCTGCAGGCCCGCACCGGCGGCTTCACGGAGTTCGTGCCGCTCTCCTTCATCCCGTTCCACACGCTGCTGGGCCGCACGCACGGGGTCGAGGAGATCTCGCGCGCGGAGAACCTCAAGCACACCGCGGTCTTCCGGCTCGCGCTCGGGCGCAGCGTGCGCTCGCTGCAGGCGAGCTGGGTGAAGATGGGGCTCGACGCCGCCACGGAGGCGCTTCGCTGGGGCGTCAACGACCTCGGCGGGACGCTGATGGAGGAGTCGATCTCGCGGATGGCCGGCGCGTACCACGGCTCGCGCCTCGATCCCGACGACCTGATCGCCGCCGCGCACCGTGCCGGGCGGCCGGCCGCGGAGCGCACGACGCTCTACGCGCTGCGCGCGCATCATCCGGTCCCGGCTGTGCTCTAGGCTCCACAACAATGAGGAGGCTTGCCGGCGCGCTGACGCTCCTGGGCTGCGCGCTTGCGGCCGCGCCGGCCGCGGCGAGCACGACCACGGAGCTCAGCTACCGGCTCTCCGGCAAGCTCACCGCGACCTGGACGGCCGGCGGCGGCGAGCGCGGGTCGGTGAGCGCGCCGCTGGCCGAGACGGGCGACCTCTCCTTCTCGTCCGACGGCTCGTACAGCGGCAGCGTCGGCACGGTGGGCGACGGGCCCGCGAGCGCGGTGGTGCGGGTCGTGCGGGCGCTGCCCGGCGGCGGGACGGCGCACTGCGTCGACACGCTGGGCTCCCTGATCGCCGGTGCGGACTTCGAGCGGCGCGGCCGCCGGACGCTGCTGGTCCGGTTCGGCCACGAGGACGTCTTCGACCGGGGCTCGGCGCTCTCGGCCGGCCACTGCGCCGGCCCGGTGGCCGCCGACCTCGACCCCGGGCTGCCGGCCGCCCGGCTGGACCTGCGGCGCGCCCGCCGGCGGCCGGTCAAGCTGGTCATCCGCGATCGCCGGCCGGTGCGTGCCGGCGCGGTGTCCGGCGAGCTGGCCCGCCGCATCGTCATCCGCTTCGGCCGCGCCAGGGTGCGCCACGCGACGCGCCGGCCCACGGCCAGGCCGGCCCAGGAGGTGGCACCCGACTTGCAGTACCGGATCGCGAGGATCGGGGGAACGCTCACGACGGAGCTGACGGGCGGCGCCGAGCCGGCCTGCACGCTGCTCGACGCCTGCGGGCTGGCCGGCTCGCTCGCGCTGCGCCTCGGCAAGCCCGAGGGCGGTGTCGACCTCGTGGGCGGCGATCCGGACAGCCACCACATCGTCAACGTCACGGCGACGCGGACCGCGAGCGCCGGCCGGCCCGACGGCTCCGGTTGCACCGACACGGCGGCCTCCCCCGGCCGCGTGGACCTCTCGTTCGCGGACACGCCCGCCGGCGGGCTGCGGGTGTCGCTGGGGCCCGCGGACGGGCCGGACCTGCTGCGGACGCGGTGCGCCGGGCCGGGCGCCGACGATCTCGCCGGCAACGCGATAGCGGCGGGCGAGATCCCCGCCGGCCGGATCGGCAAGCCGCGGATCTCCGTGGTGCTGCGCCCCGCCGGCGGGCTGCGCGGGACGCCATTCACCGGCACGAGCACCGGAGAGCTGACGCTGACCCTGGAGCAGGCGTGACGCGCGCCGTCGCGGCCCTGGCGGTGACCTGGCTCGTGGCCGCCGTCGCGCACGCGGCGCCCGCCGCGGCCACGCCGTTCGAGGCCGGCGTTCGCGTCGAGGGCGCGGTCACCGTCGAGTACGCGGGCACGCCCGCCGCCGGGTGCGCGGCCTCCGGCCTGTGCGGCGTGTCGGGCGTGGCCCTGTGGACCCCGCCGAAGACGGCCCTGCTGCGGTACGAGCGCGGCGAGCGGCACGTCGTCGCGTCGCTGGACTTCTTCTTCGAGCCGGCAGCGACGCGCGCGCAGGTGATGCGCCGCCTGCCCGACGGGACGGCGGGCACGTGCACGGACGCGCGCCAGACGTCCGTCGAGGTGAGCACGGTCGCGCGCGGGCGCGGCGAGGCGGCGCTCGGGCTGCGGGGCGCCGGCCTCGGCCGCGCCGACCTGTTCACCACCGCCTGCACCGGCCCGCGGCCCGAGGACCTCGCCGCAGCCCTCCCGGTCCAGCGTGTCCCGCTCGCCATCCTGCGGCGCGACGGCGCAACCGTCGACCTACGCGGCGAGCGCTCGTTCAGCGCCGGCGGCCTCGCCGGGGTGGTCCGCTCCACCATGGTCCTGCGCGTCGACCGGAGCTTCCCCGCGCGCGACGCGTCCGGCGGGAGGCGCGGCGACCGCCGTCCCGTCCTGCTGGCGACCTTCGCCATCGAGCGCGTCACCGGGGCGATCCGCACCGGCGTGCGCGCCGACGGCGACCCCGCCCGCTGCGGCCCCCTCGACGCCTGTGGGCTCGCCGGCACGCTGACCGAGCGGCTGCCCGTCCGCGCCGGCTCGCTGCGCCTCGTGTCGGCGGGCGGCAGCCGCGGCGCCCGCCGCCGCTTCCGCGCGGCGCTCGGTCTCCTGCGGCCCGGCGAGCGGCGGCCGCACGGCCCGGTCGAGGCCATCGGCGTCGGCGTGTGGCGCACGGCCGGCGGGACCGTGTCGGCCGACCTGGCGCGCCCCGGCGGGGTGCCGGGCTGCCGGGACCGCGCCGCCGCGCCCGCCGCCCAGCTCTTCCTCGACGTGCGCGGCCGGCACCTCGAGGCGTCGGTGCTCCGCCTCTCGGATCTCCGCACCCGCTGCCCCGGGCCCTACGGCACCGTCTTCGGCACCGCCGCGTCGGGGAGGGTGCCGCTCCGGGCGCTCCACCGGCGCCGCATCGTGCTCCGGCTGCGCCAGACGTCGCGCCGGTCCTCGGGTGGCTTCCGGACGGTCACCACGCCGGCCCTCAAGGTGGTGCTCCGCCGCACGAGCGTCCGCGTGGTCCGCGGCGCCGACTCGCTGACGAGCCCCGGGACGGTCCTCATCCGCTGAGCGGCCGGCGGCCCCGACGGCCCCGGCTCTACGATCCGCTGATGCGCACGATCGCCGTCCTGCCCGTCAAGACGTTCGCGCGCGCCAAGCAGCGGATCGCCACCGCCGTGGACGGCGCGGACCGGCGCGCGCTCGCCGAGGCGATGGTGGGCGACGTGCTGGCCGCCCTGGCGGCGGTCGACGGCCTCGCCGGCGTCGTCGTGGTCACGGCGGAGCCGCGGGCGCGCGCGCTGGCCGAGGCGGCCGGGGCGCGCGTC
>DASVQH010000096.1:0-14229 GCA_036389195.1 Solirubrobacteraceae bacterium | reverse complement strand
GGCCATCACGGCGTTCGTGGTCTCCGACTACCTCGCCGTCCTGTGGGAGCCGCTGGAGCGGGGGTGGGCGGAGTTCCTCGTCGGCGCGGCGGTGATCGCCTACGTGGCGCGGGCCAACGTGCGCGGCGTCCCGCCGCGGCGCTTCGACCGGGCGGCCCTGGTGGTGGTCGCCGACCTCGTCCTGCAGCTGGTCATCGTGGTCCTGGGCCTCGTCCTGCTGGCCGACGGGGACGTCCTCACCCATCCGGCGACCGCCGGCGGGAGCCCGTCGGCCGGGGAGCTGCTGTTCGCCTTCACGCTCGCCCTCGTCGCCTTCGCCGGGATCGACGCGTCCTCCGGCCTGGCCGGCGAGGTGGCGATCAGCCGCCGCGGCCTCAAGCGGCTGGTCGGCGCGCGCGTGCTCGCCGCGACCGTCCCGTACGTCGGCATCGGCATCGTCGCGGTGTCGGCGCTGCCGGTCGACACGGGGCTGAAGGGATCGGACCAGAACCTGATCGACGCGCCGGTGCTCGGGGTGGTGTCCGCGTTCGAGCCCGAGTGGCTGCGCGAGCCGTTGCGCTACATCGTCGCGGCGTCGGCCGTCGGCGTGCTGATCATCGCCTGCAACGCCGCCATGCTCGGGCTGTCGCGGCTCGGCTACTCGCTGGCGCTCAACCGCCAGATCCCGTCGGCGATCGGGCGCCTGCACCCGTCCTACTCGACGCCGGTGGTGATCATCGGCGCGGGCGCGCTGCTCGCCCTCGCGCTGATCGCGCCCGGCGACCTAGAGTTCCTGGCCGGCATCTACGCGTTCGGGGCGACGCTGGCGTTCACGATCGTCCACCTCTCGATCATCTCGCTGCGCTACCGCGAGCCCGACCGCGACCGGCCCTACAAGATGCCGTGGAACGTCCGCATCGGCCGCGGCGAGGTGCCGCTGCCCGCCGCCGTCGGCGCGCTCGCCTCGGGCGGCTCGTTCGTCGCGGTGCTCTTCGTGCACTCCGGCGCCCGCTTCGTCGGCCTCGTGTGGATGGCGATCGGCATCACGCTCTACGTCGTCTACCGGCGCGCCAACGGCAAGCCGGTGTTCAAGCGGGTCACCATCCCGGAGCGCGCGCTGACGCGCACCGTGCGGCCCGACGCCCAGTACGGCTCGATCCTCGTCCCGGTGCTCGGGACGGCGCTCGACGACGACATCATGCAGACGGCGGGCCGGCTGTCGGCCGACGAGCGTCCCGACGAGGGCGAGGGCGGGGCGGTGATCGAGGCGCTGTGGGTGTTCGCCGTCCCGATGGCCCTGCCGCTCGACGCCCGCGTCCCCGAAGCGGAGCTCAAGCGGGCGCGCAAGGCGCTCGCGCGGGCCAAGGCGGTGGGGGAGGAGTACGACGGCGTGGAGGTGGCCACGGCCACGGTCCGCGCCCGGGCGGTGGGCGAGGCGATCGTGCACGAGGCCAAGCGGCGCGGCGTGGAGGCGATCGTGCTCGCCGCCGAGGAGCCCACGCGGGTCCGCGGCGGCGCGCTGCTCGGCGGGCGCACGGACGGGGGCCGCGACGCGTTCGTGGGGGAGACCACGCGCTACGTGGTCACCAAGGCGTCATGCCGGGTCATCCTGACCGCCCCGCCGGTGCTCAGCGACTAGCATCAGACACCGTGTTCGTGCTCATCGTCGGCGCCGGTCGCGTCGGATCCTCCGTGGCCACCTCGGCCCTGCGCGCCGGCCATACCGTGTCGGTCCTCGACGAGGACCCGCTCTCCCACGAGCGGCTCGACGTCGAGCTGGGCTCCTCCTGGGAGGAGGCCGGCGGGCGCTTCACGATCGGGACCGCGCTGGAGCAGGACGCGCTCGACGCGGCCGGGATCGCCGAGGCCGACGTCTTCATCGTCTGCACCAACGGCGACAACACCAACCTCGTGGTCGCCCAGATCGGCCAGCGCCAGTACAACGTGCCGCGGGTGATCGCCCGCGTGCTCGACCCGCGGCGCGCCGCCTGGTACCGCGAGCAGGGCCTGCACACGATCTGCCCGACGCAGATCGCCATCGAGCAGCTCGAGGCCGCGGCGCTCGGGTCGGAGGTCTAGCCCCCGGTGTACGTGATCATCTGCGGCGCGGGGAAGGTCGGCTGGAACCTCGCCCGCGAGCTCATCGACAAGGAGCACGAGGTCACGGTCGTCGAGAACGACCGGCGGCGCTACCTGACCGTCGAGCAGGAGCTCGAGCACGCGGTGCAGTACGGCGACGCGACCGAGCTGTGGGTGCTCGAGCGCGCCGGCATCCAGCGCGCCGATCTGGTCGTGGCGGTCACCGGCGACGACGAGGACAACCTGCTGATCTGCCAGGTCGCCAAGGAGAAGTACCTGTGCGACCGGATCATCGCCCGGGTCAACAACCCGCGCAACCTGGAGACCTTCAAGCTGCTGGGCATCCAGCCCGCGGTGTCGGCGACCGACCTGATCCTGCGGCTGATCGAGCACGAGGTCCCGTCCTACGGGCTCGTGCACCTGCTCGACCTGCCCGAGGAGCGGCTGGAGATCATCGAGCTGGTGGTGTCCGACAACGCGCCCGCGGCCGACCGCGAGGTGCAGGAGCTCGACCTGCCGGAAGGCGCGCTGGTCATCTCGGTCCTGCGCGACGGCGGCGGCTTCGTGCCCAAGGCCGACACCGTGATCCAGGCCGGCGACGAGGTCCTCGTGGTGCTCGACCCGGGCCTGGAGGAGGACATCACGCGCCAGTTCGTGTCCTCCAACGGCCGCCGTGGCTGATCGGCAGGTCGACTTCCTGCTCGTCGGCGGCGGTGCGGCGTCCGCCGCCTGCGCCGAGGCGCTGCGCGCCGGCGGCGCGGACGGCTCGATCCTGCTGGTGGGGCGCGAGCCCGACCCGCCGTACGAGCGCCCGCCGGCCTCCAAGGGCTACCTGCGCGGCGAGAGCGCGCGCGCCGACGCGCTGCTGCACCCGCCGGAGTTCTGGGCCGAGCAGGGCATCGAGCTGCTGACGCGGACCAGCGCGATGAAGCTCGACCCGGCGGCGCGCGAGGTCCGGCTCTCGACCAAGGAGACGGTGGGCTACGGCGCGGCGCTCGTGGCCACCGGCGCCAACGTGCGGCGGCTGCGGCTCGACGGCGGGGCGCTGGAGGGCATCCACCACCTGCGGGCGCTGGGGAACGCCGACGCGCTGCGCGCGGACGTCGAGGGCGTCGACGAGGTGGTGCTGGTCGGCGGCTCCTACATCGCGTGCGAGGTCGCCGCGTCGCTGACCGCGATGGGCAAGCGCTGCACGCTGGTGATGGAGGAGACGCTGCCGCTGTCGCGCGGCTTCGGGGAGACCGCCGGGGCGTGGGTGGCCGAGATGCTGCGCTCGCGCGGCGTCGAGCTCGTGTGCGGCGACCCGGTCGAGCGCTTCGCAGGCGAGGGGCGCGTGAGCGGGGTGGTCACCCGCAGCGGGCGCGAGGTGCCCGCCGGCGCGGTGGTCATGGGCACCGGCGCGGTCCCCGACGTCATGCTGGCCCGCGCGGCCGGCCTGGAGCTCGGGGAGACCGGCGGCGTGGCCTGCGACGCCTGCCTGCGGACGTCGGCGCCCGGCGTGTGGGCGGCCGGCGACGTCTGCGAGTACGACTCGGTGGTGCACGGCCGGCGCGTGCGGATCGAGCACTGGGAGGTCGCCCGCGCACAGGGCCGCGCCGCGGCGCGCGGGATGCTCGGCTCGCCGGCGCCCTACGACGAGATCCCCTACTTCTGGGCCGACCTGGCCGACTGGGCGACGCTGGAGTACGTCGGGCCGGCCGAGCGCTGGGACGCGGAGGTCGTGCGCGGGGCGCCGGACGAGGGCGCGTTCTCGATCCTCTACCTCCACGAGGGCCGCGTCGTCGCCGCCCTCGCCGTGGGGCGGCCGGAGGACCTCGACGGGGCGCGGGCGCTGATCCGCGCGCGCACCGGCGTGGGCGGCCGCGAGGCCGAGCTGGCCGACCCCGCGCGGCCGCTGGCGGCCGCCTGACCCGCGCTTCAGGCGGGCAGCGAGCGCAGCTCGGCGGCGATCGGCTCCTCCGCCGGCCGCAGACGCCGCTCGGGCGGGCCTCCGCGCAGGACCCAGGCGCCGTCGTCGCGGCGCTCGACCACGCCGCGCGCCATCAGCTGGCCGAACGCGGTGGTCACCGACGGCCGGCGGGCGCCGACCATCCCGGCCAGCGTGCGGTGCGGCAGCCGCAGGTTGAGCGCGACGCCCTCGGGCACCACGCGGCCCCAGCGCTCGGCCAGGTACCACAGCAGCGCGTGCAGGCGGTCGTCGACGCGGGTGAAGTGGGTGATGGCCTGCAGGACCATCAGGCGGTCGGCGCGGCGCGCCGCGCGGTCCATCAGCGCCGCCAGCAGCTCGGGCCAGGGCGCGGCCGCGGAGATGAGCGCCGGGCTCAGCAGCGCCACGCGGGCGGGGGTGATCACGGACCACTCGACCGTGCGCGGCAGCAGCGAGTCCATGTCGGCCTCGAGGGCCACGCGGACCAGGTCACCGGGGCCGATCAGCTCGGCGGATGGGTGGTCGCCCACGAGCGCCTCGCGGACCAGCAGGCCGTCGAGCACCAGGAGGGCGAACGCGCCGGAGGCGTCGGGGACGTCGTCGTCCGGGCAGAACGGCCCGCGGCGCAGCTGCAGCACCGGCGTCGTGAGGCGGCGCGCCGCGTCGGCGCGCTCCGCGTCGAGCTCGCGCCCGAGGTCTGGGTCGGCGTCCAGGAGAGAGACCCTTGTCGGGCCGGCGATGTGCACGAGCGGCAGATCCCTTCGGACGGTGGCGTGGAGGCGGCGAAGCAGACGGTCCGTCCCTGGCCTGACCTGCGCAGCCGAGGCGTCCCGATGCTGATGATTCGCGCCGCGTCCCCCCTGACGAGGGCCGCGCCGATTCCCGACAATGTAGCGCGGGAAATCGTCGCTGACGCCGCTTTTCGGCGTCACTCCTCGTGGTTCGCGGGCGGGGCGGTGGCCGCGACGTGGAGGTAGCCGGCCAGGGCCAGGGCGATCCGTCCAGAGGGCGCCGTCCCGCGCGCGAGCGCGTCGAGCGCGACGGCGCCGGTCCACGCCGCCAGGAACGCCGTGCGGGCGCGGAAACGGAGCTCCATGCCGCGCGTGTACCGGGCGGCCCGTGGCGCGGATCCACCGCGGCCCCCGGCGCTACACTTCCGGCGTCGTTTGCGGGGTCGTCTAACGGCAAGACGCGTGCCTCTGGAGCACGTTATCGGGGTTCGAATCCCTGCCCCGCAGCTTCGGATCGGAGATGGAGCGCCTCTCTTCGCCTCGCCGATCTGCCTCGGGCGACGAAGGCCGCGCCCTACGCGGCGGCCTGCTCGGCCCAGTCGCGGTACAGGCGCCAGTAGGCGCCCTCGGCCTCGAGCAGCTCCTCGTGCGTGCCCTGCTCGACGATGCGCCCGTGGTCGAGCACGACGATCCGGCCGGCGCGGCGGATGGTCGACAGCCGGTGGGCGATGACGATCGCCGTGCGGCCCGCGAGCAGTCGCCGCAGCCCGGCCTCGATGCGCCCCTCGGTGTGGATGTCGACGTTCGACGTGGCCTCGTCGAGCACGAGGATCCGCGGGTCGGCGACGAGCGCGCGGGCGAACGCGACGAGCTGGCGCTGGCCGGCCGACAGCTGGACGCCGCGCTCGCCGACCTGGGTGTCGTAGCCGTCGGGCAGCGCGGCGACGAACTCGTGGGCGCCGACCGCCCGCGCGGCGTCCTCGATCTCCTCCGCGGTCGCGCCCGCGCGGCCGAAGCCGATGTTCTCCCCGACCGTCCCGCTGAACAGGAACGCCTCCTGCGGCACGATCCCCATCTGCGAGCGCAGGGAGCGCGCGCTCACCGTCCGCAGGTCGTGGCCGTCGACCAGCACGCGCCCGGAGGTGGGGTCGTAGAAGCGCGCGACGAGCTTGGCGAACGTCGACTTCCCCGCGCCGGTCGAGCCGACCAGCGCCACGGTCTGGCCGGGCGGGATGGTCAGGTCGAGGTCGCCGAGCGCCTCGCCGACGCCGTCGCCGCCGTAGGAGAACGACACGTCCTCGAAGCGGATCTCGCCGCGCAGCCGCGGCAGCTCGATCGCGTCGTCGCGCTCCTGCAGGTCCGGCTCCTCGTCGAGCAGCTCGAAGATCTTGTCGAGCGCGGCCATCCCCGCCTGGTAGGTCGTGTAGAGCTGGGAGAGCGACTGGATCGGATCGAAGAACCCGTTGAGCGCGGCGATGAACGCCACGAGCACGCCGACGGTCACGTCGCCGTCGATCGCCTGCACGCCGCCGTAGAGGAGGATCCCCGCCGTCACGAGGCCGGAGAGCAGCTCCACGCCGGGGAAGTAGGCGGCGTTGAGGTTGACCGTCCGCATGTTGGCGTCGCGGTTGTCGGCGTTGAGCTCTGAGAAGCGCGCCACGTGGCGCGGCTCCTGCGCGAACGCGCGCACGATCCGGATGCCCGACAGCGTCTCCTGCAGGTAGGCGGAGATGGCCGCGACCTTCTCGCGGGTCAGCCGGTAGGCGTCGGCGCTGACGATCCGGAAGGCCAGCGACGCCAGGCCGAGGACCGGGAAGATCAGGAACGTGAGCAGCGCGAGCTCGGCGTCGAGCACGAACAGGATCACCGCGGTGCCGATCAGCGTCAGCGTCGAGCCGAACAGCGTCACGACGCCGTCGGTCACCAGCTGATCGAGCGCCTGGACGTCGTTGGTGAGCCGCGAGATGATCACGCCGGCCTGGCGGCGCGAGTAGAAGCCGATCGACAGCGTCTGCAGGTGGGCGAAGATCTGCACGCGCAGGTCCTGCAGCACCCGCTGGCCGACCCAGCCCACGAGGTAGGTCTGGGCGTAGGTGGCGCCCCAGTAGACGAGCGCCGACGCGATGAACGCGGCGACGATCCAGTTGAGCGCGCCGAGGTCGCCGGGGACGATGCCGTCGTCGATGGCCAGCTTGGCCAGCGGCGGCGGCGCCAGGGCCGCGCCGGTCGCCGCCAGCAGCGCGAGGAACATGAGCGCCGTGCGCCCGCGGTAGGGCCGCAGCAGCACGAGCATCCCGCGCAGCTTGCGGCCGCGCCCGCCGCCCGCCCGCAGGCGGCGGCGCAGCTCGGGGAGGCGGCGGGTGTCGCGGCTCACAGCCCCGCCAGCCTCGCCTCGGCCTCGACCGGCTTGCGGGTGAGGAAGACCTGGTCGGGCAGCCCCTTCTCGGCGATCTCCGCGTACAGCGGCGACTCGTGGACCAGCTGCTCGTGCGGGCCGTGGGCGACGATCCGCCCGCCCTCCAGCACGACGATCTCGTCGGCCAGCGCGATCGTCGACAGCCGGTGGGCGATCACGAACGTCGTGCGCCCGGCCATCACCTCGCGCAGCGCCGCCTTGATGTCCTGCTCGGTGGACGCGTCGACCGAGGACGTCGCGTCGTCGAGGATGAGGATCCGCGGGTCGGCCAGCAGCGCGCGGGCGATGGCGATGCGCTGGCGCTGGCCGCCCGAGAGCGTCAGCCCGCGCTCGCCGACGCGCGTGTCGTAGCCGTCGGGCAGCTCGGCGATGAAGCCGGCCGCCTGTGCGCGCTCAGCCGCCCGCTCGACCTCCTCGCGCGTCGCGTCGGCGCGCGCGTAGGCGATGTTGTTGTGGACGGTGTCGGAGAAGAGGAAGGGATCGTCGGTGACCAGCGCGATCTGCGAGCGCAGCGAGCGCAGGTCGACGTCCTTGACGTCGGCGCCGTCGACCAGCACCGTGCCGTCCGTGGCGTCGTAGAGCCGCGGGATGAGCTGGATCAGCGTGCTCTTGCCCGAGCCGGTGCCGCCGACCAGCGCCACCGTCTCGCCGGCCTCGACGGTGAGCGAGACGTCGCGCAGCGACGGCTCGGCGGCGCCCGGGTAGGCGAAGGTGACGTCGCGCAGCTCGACGCGCCCGGCCCCGGCCGGGAGCGGCGGTGCTCCGGGCGCGCCGGTCAGCTCCGCCCGGCGGTCGAGCAGCTCGAAGAGCCGGTTGCCCGACGCCGTCGCCCGCTGCGACATCCCGAGCGCGATGCCGAGCTGGCGCATGGGGCCGATCAGCATCAGCACGTAGGCGTAGAAGGCGGTGAACTCGCCGAGGGTCAGCGATCCGCTCACCACCTGGCGCCCGCCGACCAGCAGGATCACCGCGAGGCCGAGCTGCGGCAGGAAGCCGATGAACGGGTTGTAGAACGCGCGCATCCGGTTGGCCCGGATCGACTGCTCGAAGACGCGCGCGACTGAGCCCCCGAAGCGCTCGAGCTGGCGCTCCTCGCGCGCGAACGCCTTGACCACGCGCACGCCGGAGACGTTCTCCTCGACGTCGGCGGTCAGCTCGGCGATGCGCTGCTGGACCTCCTGCAGCGCCGGGCGCGAGCGGCGGTTGTAGCGCGCCGCCACCAGCACGACGAAGGGGACGGGGATCAGGGCGAGCGCCCCGAGGGCCGGCTCGGTGGCCAGCATGGCGGCCGAGGCGAGCAGGATCGTCAGCGCGCTCTGGGCGATGAAGATCAGGCCGTAGCCGAGGAAGAAGCGGACCGACTGCAGGTCGACCGTCGCACGCGACATGAGCTGGCCGGTCTGCTGGGAGTCGAAGAACGCGAGCTCGAGCGACTGCAGGTGGCCGTAGAGGCCGTCGCGGAGGTCGAGCTCGACGCCCAGCGAGACCCGCCCGGCGACCAGCCGGCGAGCCACGGAGAACGCCAGGCGCAGCACGCCGACGCCGGCCATCGCGAGCGCCAGCGTCGTCAGCGCCCCGCGGTCGCCGTGGTTGATCTCGTCGATCGCGCGGCCCGTCAGCGCGGGCAGCGCGACCGTCCCGGCCATCGCGAGGGCGGCCAGCACCAGCGACGCCGCGACTCCGGCCCGGTAGGGCCGCAGGAAGCCGAGGAGGCGAAAGAAGGTGCTCACGCAATCACACCTTAGACGGGCCGTCCCTCCGGCCCGGGGGCTCGCCGGAGACGGGCGCGCGCCCGTTAGAGTCATTGCCGATGACCGATCCCATCGCGCTGCGCAACCGCTTCGCCATGGTCAAGGGCGCCTGGGACGACCACCTGCGCGGCGTCCCGTTCCCGCAGCTCGGCGAGGGCACCGCCGAGCAGAAGATCGAGCGGCTCGAGCTCGCGCTCGTCGACGAGATGCGGGCCCGCGCGACGCCCGAGAAGGCCGAGCAGGTCGCCGACGCCATGTGGGGCCTCGTGCACGCCCGCGACGACGCGGATCCCGTCAAGCAGCGGGTCGTGAAGCACCACGAGGAGCTCGCGCGCCTCGGCCACCGCCCGTTCTAGTGCGCCGCCCGCCCGCCGGCCTGTGCGACGCGTGCGCGCACCAGAAGCTGATCGGGAACACGCGGGGGTCGGAGTTCTCGCTGTGCCTGAAGTCGCGCGACGACGCTAGGTACCCGAAGTACCCGCCGGTGCCGGTGCGCCGGTGCCCCGGCTTCGAGCGGCGCGCGACCGCCGCAGCGCCCGCCGCCCCATCTCCGCCCCGACGAGCGCGGTGAGGCAGAGGATCCCCATCGCCACGAGGGCGATGGGGGAGGTGAGGTCGTCGAGCGTCCCGCCGAGCGCGGTGTAGGAGAACCCGCGCGGCCCGGCGCCCACCAGCGTGCCGATGGCGATCTGGCGCGGCGAGACCCGCAGCGTGCCGGCGAGGTAGGAGCACGGCGCGTCGGGGATGCCGGGCGCCAGGCGCTGCCCGATCATGGCCAGCGTCCCGTGGCGCTCGAGCTGCTCCGCGAACGCCTCCAGCCGCGGCCCGGAGACCTCGGCCATGCCCTGGCGCCCGATCGCCCGCCCGGCCAGGAGCGACAGCACGGCGCCGGCCACCGCCGAGGCGATCGTCACGACCGTCCCGACCACCGGGCCGAACAGCAGGCCGCTCACGCCGGCCAGCAGCGGCCCCGGGACGAGGAGGATCCCCAGCGCGGTGGCGAGCAGGAAGTAGGCGACCGGCCCGCCGGCGCCGAGCGGCTCGACCCAGCCGCGGACGTCGCCGACCGACAGCAGGTCGAACCCGTAGAAGGCGACGAGGGCGGCGGCCAGCCCGGCGATCAGCAGGGCGAGGCGCGCGCGGTGGCCGAGGCGGGGCCGCACGGCGATTGAGCCTAGCCGCCGCGCTCAGCGCGGGACGACGAGCCGGGTCGGCGTGCTGCGCCCGCGCAGCGTGACCTTCTCGTCGAGGCGCCAGCGCCCGTCGCGCGCGCCGGCCCTGCGCAGGACCGCCTCGGAGGCCAGAACCCGGTCCGGGCGCGTCTTGGCCAGCTCGCACAGGCGCGCGGCCTCGTTGACGGGATCGCCGACGACCGTGTACTCGAAGCGCTGCTCGGCGCCGACGTTGCCCGCCACCACCTGCCCGGCCGACACGCCGATCCCCACCTGCACGCCCGGCACCGCGAGCGCGAGCTTGGTCGGCAGCTCGCGCGCCGCCGCCAGCGCCGCGCCGGCGCAGTCCTCGTGATCGGCGGGGCAGCCGAAGATCACCAGGGCGGCGTCGCCCTCGAACTTGTTGACCCAGCCGCCGTGGCGGCCGACGACCTCGACGACGACCGCGAAGAACCGGTTGAGCACGCCGACCACCTCGTCGGGCGGGCACTTCGCGGCCATCGCGGTCGAGCCGACGAGGTCGATGAACAGGACCGCCGCCTCGCGGATCTCGCCGCCCAGCTTCTCGCCGCGCTCGAGCGCCTCGCGGGCGACCTCCTCCCCGACGTGGCGGCCGAAGAGATCCTGCAGGCGGTCGCGCTCCTGCAGCCCCGCGGCCATGCGGTTGAAGCCCGACTGCAGGAGCCCCACCTCGCTGCCGTCGATCACGCGCACCTTGGCGTCCAGGTCGCCGGCCTCGACGCGCCGCAGCGCCTTGCGCACCGCGGTCAGCGGCTCGGAGACCGACTTGGCGACCAGGATCGTCGCCACCAGGCCGACGACCAGCGCCGCGCCGCTGAGCGCGAGCATCGTCACGGCGACCTGGTCGGCGCCGACCTCGGTCCGCTGGGCGAGCACGTCGGCGGCGACCCAGATCAGGGCGACGAGCGGGACGCCGGTGGCGAAGAGCCAGGCGAGGACGAGCCGGCCCTTGACGCCCGGCCCGACCGTCCGCTGCGGCGGCCCGTCGGCCAGCGCGAGCGCAGTCACCGGCCGGATGAGCCGCTCGCACAGCAGGTAGTTGAGCGCGCAGACCGTGGCCCCGCCCATGAGGATCGTCTCGGCGACGTACCCGGCCAGGGCCACGGAGCTCGGCAGGTTGATCACGAAGAACAGGGCGGCGGCGCCCGCCCACATCGCGGCGTCGATCAGCGCGCAGCGCAGCGGCTCGCGCAGCACGCGGCGCTTCTCCGCGTCGGTGGCCGGGCGGCCCTCCGCGAGCCACTGGACGGCGTCGCGCGCGCCGCGCTTGCCCAGCCAGGTGCCGACCACGATGCTGAGGGGCAGGTAGACCGCCAGCGCGACGAGGTTGATCGACAGGTCGTCGACCCGCGCCGGGAGCGGCAGCACCCACTGCAGCAGCGCGAAGATGTCGATCGCGCCGAGCACGGCGGCGACCGTGTGCGCGATCGCGACGCGGCAGAACACCGCCTGCACCGGGTTGGCGGAGACGTCGGCCAGGCTCCGCGCTCGCCGTGCGACGAGCGGAAGAGTGGCGCCGTCGACGCTCATGCAGCGGAAGGTAGCGCCTGAGCGCTCAGGCGCCACCCGGCAGACGTGTGACGTGCGTCACGGTCGCGCGGGCGAGCCAGGCCGCGCCGAGCACGACCAGCCCGACGCTGAGCAGCTGCGCCGCCGTGAGGCCGGCGGCGACGGCGGGGTTGCGGCGCACGAGCTCGACGAGGAAGCGCTCGACACCCGCCGGCACGAGGTACAGCGCGAACAGCGTCCCCGGCGCGTAGGCACGGCGGCGCGGCCACAGGAAGGCGGCGATCGCCGCCGAGGCGGCCATCTCGTAGACCGGCGTGGGATGCACCTCGACGCCCGGCGGCGTGGGGACGAGGCCGTCGGGATAGCCCATCGCCCAGGGCAGGTCCGACGGCGTGCCGTAGTCCCCGTCGCCCGCGAGCTGGCAGCCCAGCCGGCCCAGGACGTAGCCGGCCGCGACGGCCGGCGCGGCGATGTCGAGCGCGGTCGCGAGCGGCAGCCGCCGCCGCGCCGCCCAGCCGAGGTAGCCGACGGCGCCGCCGGCCATCCCGCCGTACCAGACCGCGCCGCCCCCGGCGACGAGCGCGTGCAACGACAGGCGGGTGATCGGCTCGTGGTGCTGGACGAGGTAGTAGGCGCGGGCGCCGATGCCGCCGAGCACGAAGCCGGCGAGCACCAGCTCCGCGCCCCACTGCGGCGGGTGGCCCCGCTCGCGCAGCTGGAAGGCGACCATCGGCGTGGTCACGAGGAACGCCGCGGCGAGGCAGAGCCCGTAGCTGCCGAGCGCGTGCCCGAGGACGTCGACGTACGGCTTCAGCGGCGGTGGGGGAGCCGGCGGGCGAGCTTGCGGCAGGCGCGCGACGGCCGGCGGACCGCGCCGCGGGTCACCTTCATCCGCACCGTCTCGGGCAGCGCGCCGAAGCGGAAGGGGTCGAGCGCGCCGGTCATGCGGATCCGCCCGGCGGCGCGGGTGGCGCCGAGCAGCTTGAGCCGGTTCGCGCGCTCGCGACCCGGACGTCCGTCGATCGTCAGCCGCAGGCAGGCGGTGGTGCGGTGCCGGCGCGCCCGCGACCGCGCCACCAGCAGGCCACGCGCGACGATCCCTGTCCCGCTCGGGTTGCCCTGGTTGGTGCCGCTGACGCTTCCCGCGATGTCCGAGTCGAGGATCCGGCGCAGCGCCCTGGGCAGCTTGCGGGCGACTCGGCGCCTGGTCACGCGCGCGTTCAGCCGGCCGGTGACGATCGCGCCCTCGACGTGGGCGGTGCCGTCGGGCGTGAACGTCACCGTCCCCGCGTCCTGGCGGTCGAGGCTCAGCCCGCCGGTCGCCGTGGCGCGCAGGGCCTTGCGGCGCTTGCGGGCGAGGCGGGCGGCGGCGCGGGGTGCGAGGACGCCGACGCCGGCGCGGCGGCCGCGCGACGCCGCACGCCGGCGCGACGGCCACGCGGGCGCGGGGCCGAGGCTGCGCAGCACGGTGACGTTCCCGCCGCCGCCCGTGTCGGTCGACGCGAAGTTGGCGACGACGAGGTCGGGCCGCCCGCCGGCGCTGCCGTCGATCTCGCCCGCGCCGACCGCCTGCGGCTGCTTGGCGCCGGATCCCCACGCCGTCTCGCTCGAGAACCCGTGGCCCAGGTTGATGAGCACGCTCACGTCGTCGGTGACGGTGTTCGCGGTGGCGACGTCGAGCTTGCCGTCGAGGTCGAGGTCCGCGAGCGTCACCGCGCGCGGGTTCTCGCCGGTCGCGTAGGGGTGCTCGACGAACGAGGGGTCGCCCTGCGCCAGCCGGCTCTCGAGCCACGACACGCTGTTCTGGCCCACGTTGGTCACGACGACGTCGGCGTCGCCGTCGGCGTCCGTGTCGGCGATCCCCAGGCCGCGCGGGCGGCGGTTGACGTCGACATCGGTGCCGCCGAGGATCTGCTGCGGCGCCGCGAACGTGACCTTGGGCGAGTCAGCGCCGCCAGGCGGCGGGCTCGTGTTGACGAGCAGGTCGAGCGTCGAGCCCTCCGTGTTGGCGACGACGACGTCCGGCTTGCCGTCGCCCGTCAGGTCGCCGATGGCCAGGCCCTTGGGTCCGTCGCCGCCGGAGTCCCACGGGTCCGCGGACTCCAGGACGCCCGGCCCGGCGGCGCCCGCGTTGTGCAGGACGGACACCTGGTCGACGTCGGCGCTCGCCACCGCGACGTCGGCGAAGCCGTCGCCGTCGAGGTCGCCGGTGGCGATCGCACTCGGCCCGGGGTCAGCGTCGTAGGGGCCCTGCTGGGCGAAGGCGCCGTCGCCGGTGTTGCGCAGGACCGTGACCGAGTCCATCGCCGTGCCGTTACCGGCCCCGTAGTTGGCGATCGCCAGGTCGAGCTTGCCGTCCTTGTCGAGGTCGGTGGCGGCGATCGCCCGCGGGTCGGCGTCCGTGCCCAGGGGGTAGGTCTGCGGCTCCGAGAGCTTGCCGGCGCCGTCGGGGAACAGGACGTCGGCGACGTCCTGGTTGCCCGCGGGCTCGTCGCTGACGGCGGCGACCTCGGCCAGGGCCGTCGAACCGCCCAGGTCCGCCACCGCGACGCCCACCGGATGCGTGCCGGCGTGGTAGGGCGCCGGCGTGCCGAAGCTCGCGCCGCCGCCGGTGGTCCCGCCGCCACCGCCGCCACCGCCGCCG
>DASVQH010000095.1:0-1650 GCA_036389195.1 Solirubrobacteraceae bacterium | reverse complement strand
TGCGCCTTCGACCCCGAGCGCCGCCGCTCTTCCGATCTTGCGCCTTCGACCCCGAGCGCCGCCGCTTCAAGCCCGCTCTCGAGCCCGCGGAGTGAGTGCTGGAGCGGGTGAAGGGAATCGAACCCTCGTCGTAAGCTTGGGAAGCTTCTGCTCTGCCATTGAGCTACACCCGCTTCGGGCGGCTATCTAGGCACCGCCCCGACGCTTGTCGAGGGCAGCGGCGGCGCGCATAGCGCGCCTGTCCTCACCGGAGACGCGCAATGGCGGAAACGACCCGCTTCAGCCCTTGGCCCCGCCGCCTCACCGTGCTCGCGGCCATCCTGTGCTTCGGCGCGGTCTCGGCCGCGCTGATCGCCGCCGTCGGTACCGGGCAAGGGGCGTGGGACTTTCGCGCTGGGCTGACGACGCTTCGCTACGCGTTCTTCGCCGCCGCGGCGGGGCTGATCGTCGCCTTAGTCGCGGCCATCGTCGCGCGCCGCTCGGGGCGCGGGCTGGTGGCGGCGAACCTGCTGGCGATCCTCGTCGCCGCCGGGTTCGTCGCCTTCGTCGCCAATCAAGTGCGGATCGCCTGGTCGGTGCCGCCGATCCACGACATCTCGACCGATCTCGAGGACGTTCCGCAATTCTCCGTCTTGAGCGTCCGGCCCGACAACCTCGAAGCGATCCCCGACCTCGGCCGCCCGGAGCTGGCCGCGCTGCCGCCGCTCGAGCGGTGGAAGGCCGTTCACCGCGAGGCCTATGGCGACATCGCGACCATCCGCGTGCCGTGGAGCCCCGCCGAGACGGTCGACCGGGCGCGGCGCCTGGGCGAAGCGCGCGGCTGGGACATTGTCGCCGCCGATCCGGCGCGCGGAACCCTCGAGGCGACCGACACCAGCCGCTTCTTCCGCTTCAAGGACGACGTCGTTCTCCGGGTTCGGCCGGACGCGAACGGCAGCGGGGCGATGGTCGACATGCGCTCGATCAGCCGCGTCGGCACCAGCGACGTCGGCGTCAACGCGTGGCGCGTGCGCGGCTTCCTCGCCGACCTCAGGCGCGGCTGACGCGGCCCGGTGCAACAAATGAAACACTAAGCCTGTCCGCGCGCCACCGTCGCGCAACGCAACGGGCCTATTCGCCCTTTCAGGCCATAGACGCGGCCGGAAGGGTGAGGACAATGGACCGCAAGCAAGTTCAGCTGGTGAAGAGCAGCTTCGCGCGCCTGCAGCCGCAGCGCCGCCGCCTCGCCGGCCACTTCCTGACCGAGCTCTTCGCGCGCGAGCCTTCGTTCCGCCCGCTGTTCCGCGGCGACGCCGCGAGCGAGGGCGTGAAGCTGGCCGAAGGGCTGGCGGCGATCGTCCAGTCGCTCGACCGGCTCCACGGCATCGCCCCGGCGCTGGAATGGCTCGCGGTCCGCAATTCCGCGCGCGGGCTCGGTCCGCGTCACTATGACGCGGTCGCCGAAGCGCTGGTCGCGACCGTCGAGGCCGGGCTCGGCGAGTCTCTCACGCTCGAAGTGTCGCGGGCCTGGGCCGCCGCCGTCCACAGCGTGATCGCGCTGATGGTCGACTCCGTCGAGCCGGCGCTGCTGGCGGCCTGAGCGACCAGCTTATTCGAAGATGCAGTTGGTCCCGGCCCAAAGGCTGGTGACGGTAGCGTTCGGCTCGGGCC
>DASVQH010000094.1:0-2517 GCA_036389195.1 Solirubrobacteraceae bacterium | reverse complement strand
GGCGCCGTACTCGCCCGCTTACGGACGCCACGCCCAGGTTTGCCAGCGCTGGTGCCCTGAGGACGCGAGCCCGTGCGATCCCGTCAACTTCAAGATCGCCGACGGCCGCTGCCGCCCGACCATGTTCTACCGCTGAGCGGCTGAACCGAAGGCAGGCGGCCGAGGCAGATCGCCGTCGGACGGCGACGGCGTTCAGCGGCGCTCTGATCTAGCGGCGCCAAGAGGCCGGCCAGTAGCCGCCGCGTTCGAGCAGCACGACCGCGACCACGACCGCGAGCGTCGCGGCGATGATCAGGGGCCAGGAGTGCAGGGGCGTCCCGCGCCCGACGAGGAACAGGACCGCGAGAAGCGCGACGACGCCGACGACGTATTCCATTGCGATCCTCCCGCGGTGCCGAAACGGGAGTAGCGAACTCCGGCCGCAGGCGCCAGAGAGCGTCGCCCTGCGACCTGCCGACGAATCCTTTGGCGCTTTGGCGCACGACGTGCTACCGACCGCCGCCAACTCATGCGTCTGCCGCGACTCGTAGCGGCAGGCGCGTCTCCTCGCATCCGGAGTTGGCCATGGCCCGCATCGTCGCTGATCGTCTCATCGAAGGCTTGACCTTCGACGATGTGCTTCTGCGGCCCGGGCATTCCATCGTGCTGCCCGCTGATGTCGACATCAAGACCAAGCTCACCCGCTCGATCGGGTTGAACCTGCCCATCATCGCGTCCGCCATGGACACCGTGACGGAAGCCGCCATGGCCATCGCCATGGCGCAGAACGGCGGCCTCGGCGTCATCCATCGCAACCTCGAGCCGGACGCCCAGGCCGAGCAGGTGCGGCAGGTCAAGAAGTACGAGTCTGGCATGGTGATGAACCCCATCACCATTCACCCGGACGAGACGCTTTCGGCCGCGCTGGCGCTCATGAAGCGTCACGGCATCTCGGGGATTCCGGTGGTCGAGCGCGGGCCGAACGGCGCCAACGGCAAGCTCGTCGGGATCCTGACCAACCGCGACGTGCGCTTCGCCACGCACCCCGACCAGCCCGTCGCCGAGCTGATGACGAAGGAGCGCCTCATCACCGTGCGCGAGGGGGTGACACAGGACGAGGCGAAGCGCCTGCTGCATCAGTTCCGCATCGAGAAGCTCCTCGTCGTCGACGAGCACTACCGCTGCATCGGCCTCATCACCGTCAAGGACATCGAGAAGCAGGTCACCTATCCGCACGCCGCCAAGGACGAGCAGGGCCGGCTGCGCGTCGCCGCTGCGACGACTACGGGGGAGGGAGGCTTCGAGCGGGCCGAACGCCTCATCGACGCCGGCTGCGACCTCATCGTCGTCGACACGGCGCACGGCCACTCGGCCAAGGTCCTCGAGACCGTCACGCGGGTGAAGAAGCTGTCCAACGCCGTGCAGGTGATCGCCGGCAACGTGGCAACGCGGGACGGCACCAAGGCGCTGATCGACGCCGGCGCCGACGCCGTCAAGGTCGGCATCGGCCCGGGCTCGATCTGCACCACCCGCATCGTCGCCGGGGTCGGCGTGCCGCAGCTCACGGCGATCCTCGAGGCCTGCGAGGCCGCGTCCTCGGGGGAGGTGCCGGTCATCGCCGACGGCGGCATCAAGTTTTCGGGCGATCTCGCCAAGGCCCTCGCGGCCGGCGCCTCCTGCGCCATGGTCGGCTCGCTCCTCGCCGGGACCGACGAGGCGCCGGGCGAGGTGTTCCTCTACCAGGGACGGTCCTACAAGGCGTACCGCGGCATGGGCTCCGTCGGCGCCATGGCCCGTGGCTCCGCCGACCGCTACTTCCAGGCCGAGGTCCGCGACGCCCTGAAGCTCGTGCCCGAGGGCGTCGAGGGTCAGGTCGCCTACAAGGGGCCGGTCTCGGGCGTGCTGCACCAGCTCGCCGGGGGCCTGCGCGCCGCCATGGGCTATGTCGGCGGCGCGAGCCTCGAGGAGTTCCGGGAGCGCGCCCAGTTCATCCGCATCACCAATGCGGGCCTGCGCGAGAGCCACGTCCACGACGTCACCATCACCCGCGAAAGCCCCAACTACCCGGGCCGCGCCTGATCCCGGCACAGGCGCAGGTCCGACGCGGTCATTCGACAGCGCCAAATCCTGCGGCGAACGTCGCCCGTCGTGACGCCGAGCCTGCGCGGACCTGCGGATGACGCGACGGCTATCGTCGGCTTAGAAGCGGAAGCCTCTGCGGGGCCCGTAGCTCAATGGTTAGAGCCGGCCGCTCATAACGGTCTGGTTGCAGGTTCGAGTCCTGCCGGGCCCACCACCTACTCGTGCCAGTTCTCTAGCGGAGAGCGTGCAGGTAGTCGTTATTTCAGCGGCTTACGGTCGGTTCAAAGGACGTCGAGACCACGCGGGTCTCTGGGTGCGCGGCAACGGCACGCCTGGCGCGTGGGATTCTCCGCCGCGCGCCAGTCGCGGCCTTGGGCAACACGCTCAACTCGGTCATGAACTAGATTCGCCGGGTTCCTGTCCCATTCGAGGCTCATCGCTGGTCTTAATCCCGCG
>DASVQH010000093.1:0-14458 GCA_036389195.1 Solirubrobacteraceae bacterium | reverse complement strand
GTCGGGCGCCTCCTCGACGCCGAAGCGCTGCGAGACGAGCGAGCCGACGTCGATCCGCCGCGCGGCGATCAGCTCGAGGAACGCCGCCATGTTGCGCCGCTCGGTCCAGCGCACGTAGCCGATCGGGTAGTCGAGCCCGCGCTCCTCGTACTCGGTGTCGTAGCGCCCGGGCCCGTAGGAGCGCGACTGCCGCAGCTCGAGCTCCTTGTCGTAGTAGGGCGCCCGCGGGATCTGCATGCCCACGGCGCCGACGACGACCACCCGTCCCCGGTCGCGGCACAGGTGGGCCGCCAGCGTGACCGGGTCGTCCGAGCTGGTGGCGGCGGTGACGATCACCGCGTCGCACTCCGCGGCGCCGGCCGGCAGCGCCTTGACGTCGAGCGCGTCGCGCGCGTAGCCGTCGTCGACCGCGCCGGAGGCGCGGGCGCTCTCCACCGCGCCCGCCGCGACGTCGACGCCGACCACGCGGCAGCCCGCCGCACGCAGGATCTGGCCCGTGAGCTGGCCCACCAGCCCGAGGCCGATGACCGCCACGCGCTCGCCGAGGCGCGCGTCGGACTGGCGGACGCCCTGCAGGGCGATCGCGCCGACCGTGGTGAAGGCGCCCTCGTCGAAGCCGACGCCGTCGGGCAGCGGCACGCAGAGGTTGCCGGGGACGCGGTCGACGCCCGCGTGGTGCGCGTGCTCGGCGCCCGCGCAGGCGACGCGGTCGCCCGGCTGCAGGCCGGCGACCCGCTCCCCCACCGCCAGCACCACGCCGGCCGCCGAGTAGCCGAGCGGCGACGGCTGGTCGAGCCGGTTGCGCACGGCGTCCATCGTGTCCCGGACCCCGTCGCGCTGGGCCTTCTCGACCACCTGGCGCACCTGGTCGGGCCGCGAGCGGGCCTTGGCCACGAGGCTCTGGCGGCCCGTCTCGACCTTCGTGCGCTCCGTCCCCGCGCTGAGCAGGCTGGCGCGGATGTCCACCAGCACGGTGTGGGCGGTCAGCGACGGCGGCGGGACCTCGAGGACCTCGATCCGGCCGTCGCGGAGGCGCTGCGTGACCTGCTTCATGCGCCGAACACGGCGGCGGGCGCCGCCGCGGGTCGGGGGCCGGCGGCGTCGGTGAACTGCTGCTGCCAGAGCTCGAGGGTCAGCAGCGACCAGATCCGCAGCGCGTTGTCCTCCTCGCCCGACGCGTTGGTGCGCAGCAGGCGCTCGACCTCGGCGGGATCGAAGTGCCCGCGGGCGCGGACGGCGGCGGGCGACAGCACGTCCTCGACCATCGGGCGCAGGTCGCCGACGAGCCAGGAGCGCAGCGGCGCGGTGAAGCCCGCCTTCGGGCGCCAGATCACGTCGTGGGGCAGGATCCCCTCCTGGCTGCGCTTGAAGACGTACTTGCGCTTCAGACCGCGGAGCTTGAGCGCGGGCGGGACGCGCCCCGAGAGCTCGACGAGCTCGTTGTCGAGCAGCGGCACCCGCACCTCCGTCGACGCGGCCATGCTCATCTTGTCCGTGTAGGTGAGGTTCAGGCACGGCAGGAAGGTCTTCATGTCGACGTAGAGCAGCTGGTTGAGCCAGTGCTCGCCGGCCACGCGCTCGAAGCAGGCGCGATGGCGCGCGTAGGGATCGCGCCCGGTGGCCGACGGCCGCAGCTCGGGGCGCAGCACGCGGTCGAGCTCGTCGGCGCGGTAGTAGGAGGCGTGGGTCAGGTAGCGCTCGTTCGCGGTCGCGTCGAGCCCGCGGGCGAACTTCATGAGGTTGCGGCGCGGCCCGCGCAGGCGGCCGGGCGCGCCCATGGTCACCCGCTCGCGCACCGCGCGGCTGAGCCCGGCCCGGACGGGCTGGGGCAGCACCGACGCCATGCGCCCCCAGCGCGCGGCCAGGTAGCGTGGGTAGCCCGCGAAGATCTCGTCGCCGCCCATCCCGCTGAGGATCACGGTCAGCTGCTCGCGGGCCGCCGAGCAGATCAGGAACGTCGTGATGGCGGCGGGGTCGGCGACCGGCTCGTCCATGTGCCAGACGAGCTTGGGCAGGAGGTCGACCACGTCGGCCTCGAGGATCCGCTCGTGGTAGTCGAGGTCGAGCTTCTCGGCCATCACCCGCGAGTAGCGGACGTCGTCGGAGACGATCTCGTGCTCGAGGTCGTGCGCGCTCAGGCCCACCGTGTAGGTGCTGATCCGCCCGGCCGCCGCCGTCATCTCGGCGACGATGGCGCTGGAGTCGAGCCCGCCGCTGAGGAACGAGCCGAGCGGCACGTCGGAGACCATCTGGCGGCGGATGGAGCGCTTCACGGCGTCGCGGACGTCGGGCACCCAGGCGTCCTCGCCGCGCCCGTCGGGCGCGTAGTCCATGTCCCAGTACTGGCGCACGCGCAGGCCGCCGGCCGCCGAGTAGGTCGCGCAGTGGCCGCCTTCGAGCACGTGGACCCCGGCGAACATCGTGTGCGGGTCGGGCACCCACAGGAAGGTCAGGTAGTCGCCGATCGCCGTCTCGTCGAGCCGCGGGCGGGAGATCGCCGGGAGCAGCGCCTTGACCTCGGAGGCGAAGGCCAGCGTGCCGTCGTGCTCGGCGTAGTAGAGCGGCTTGACGCCCAGGCGGTCGCGGGCCAGGAACAGCTCGGCGCGTTCGGCGTCCCACAGCGCGAAGGCGAAGATGCCGTTCAGGCGGTCGAGCATGCGCTCGCCGTGGCGCGCGTACATCGCGAGCAGGACCTCGGTGTCGCAGTCCGACGCGAAGCGGAAGCCGTCCGCCTCCAGCTCGCCGCGCAGCTCGCGGAAGTTGTAGAGCTCGCCGTTGTAGGTGATCCAGTAGCGGCCGTCCGCGTAGGGCATCGGCTGGGCGCCGCGCGGCGTCGGGTCGATGATGGACAGCCGGCGGTGGCCGAGCGTGGCCGGCATCCGTCCGTCGACGGACGGGAAGGCCCTGACGCCGTCGCCGTCCGGCCCCCGGTGCGCGATCGCATCGGTCATCCGGCGCACCGTCGCCTCGTCGGCGCGGCCCGCCACTCCGCAGATCCCGCACATAGGCGGGCGATCCTAACCGGTTCGGTGAGGTCCAAGGCAAGCCGGATGGGGTCGCGACCGGATGCCGGGCGCGTTAGCCTCCGCCCCTCGATGCTGGATCCCGGAGCCCAGCCGGACCGCCCCGCCGGGACCGCTCCGGCGCGGGGCAAGGGCTCGCTCAGCTTCTCGGTGGTGGAGTCCCACGCCGAGCTGCGGGAGCTGCTCCCGGCCTGGCTGGCCCTCTTCGCGGCCAGCCGGACGCCGAATCCCTTCGCCCACCCGCTGTGGCAGCTGACCTGGGGGCAGCACTTCGTGCGCGCGGGCGAGCTGTACGTCGTCGCCATCCACCTCGGCGGCCGGCTGGTCGCCGTGGCGCCGTTCTTCCGGCGGCGCTACGGGCTCGGCCGCACCGCCGCCACCACGGTGCTGCGGATGTTCGGCACCGGACGCCACGCGGCGATCACGGAGCTGCCGCAGGCGCTGATCGCTCCCGGCCTCGAGCGCCGTGCGCTCGCGGCGATCGTCGGGGGCCTGGTCGCCCGCAGCGACGAATGGGACTGGATCGAGCTCGCGCTCCCGCCCGAGCACGGGTGGCTGGAGCCCGAATGGGCCGCCCGGCCGCCCGCGGCCCCGCCCGCGTTCCCGATGCACAAGGCGTCGGCCGCCTGCGTGGTCCTGCCGCTGCCCGGCTCCAGCGCCGCGCTGCGCGCCGGCCTCAAGCGCAACGTGCGCGAGAGCCTGCGCCGCGGCGTCAACCGGCTCGACGCCGCCGGCGTCCCCTGGCGCGTCGAGACCGACTGCGCGCCGGACCAGCTGGGCGCGGCCGTCGAGGACGTCATCCGCCTGCACTCGGCGCGGGCGGGCATCGCCGGCCACCTCGAGCACGACGACCACCTCGAGGAGCCGGAGAGCCGGGCCTTCCTCCACGACGTCGCCGGGCAGCTGCACGCCGAGGGCGCGCTGCGGGTGGCGCGGCTCGTCGCCGGGGAGGAGACGCTCGCGGCCAACCTGATCCTGCGCGCGCACGGCACCGTGTTCACCTCGCTCTCGGGCATGGCGCCCGACGCGTGGCGCTACGGCGCGATCACGGTGCTGCTCGGCCGCGTGCTCGACGAAGCGGCCGACGAGGGCTTCGAGCGGGCCAACCTCTCGCTCGGCCCCTCGCAGGCGAAGCTGCGCTGGAGCGAGCGGATCGAGACGCACAACCAGTTCGTGATCGTCGCGAACCGACGCGGGGCCCGCACGGCGTTCGCCGCCTACTGGCACGCGCGCGCCGCGATGCTCCTGCGCCGCCACGGCCGTGTCAGCACGGCCAAGGCCGGCGACCGGTTCCGCCGGGCGCTGGCCCGCCGCGCGTCCTAGCGCCGCCGCAGCCCGAAGCGCCGGCGGGGCGGCCGGGCGACCGGCGCGGCGGGCAGGGCGCCGCCGCCGAGGATCGCCGCCGGCAGCGCGTCCGCCAGCGCGCCGGCGTGCTCGCCGAGGCCGGCTTCCTTGAGCTCCGCGGCGATCGACGGCGGGCGGCGATGGGCGGAATGGGCGTCGGAGGCCACGTTGTGGACGAGGCCCGCGGCCAGCCAGCCGAGGCCGGCGCGCTGCGCCTCGCGGCCGAAGCGCCCGGTCAGCGACGCGGCGGTGACCTGGGCCAGCACGCCCTCGGCGGCCAGGCGCTCGAGCGCCCCGGGGTCGCGCTGGAAGTGCGGGCTGCGCTCGGGGTGGGCGAGCAGGACCTGGTGCCCGCGCGCCCGCAGCTCCCACAGCCCCTGCTCGAAGCCCGTCGCCGACGGCGACAGCGGGCATTCGAGCAGCAGGTAGGGCCCGCCCCCGAGCCGCAGCGAGCGCAGCTCGTCGTCGGACAGGTCGGCGCCGCGCGTGAGCGCGACCTCGGCGCCGGCCAGCACCGTCACGGGGATGCCGGCGGCCTGCAGCGCCGGGTTGAGCTCGGCCACGGCGGCGCCGATCCGCGCGGCGTCGTTGGCCGGGTAGTCCCAGGAGACGTGCGGGGTCGCGACGATCGTGGCGATCCCGTTGCCCGCCGCGGTCGCCGCCAGCTCGAGCGCGCCGTCGAGCGCGCCCGGACCGTCGTCGATGCCCGGGAGCACGTGGCAGTGGAGGTCGATCACGGCGCCCGACCGTAGCCCATCGCGCGCACGCCGTTACCCGCCGAACCGCTCCGCTGGACAGCGGTCGCTATCTTTCCCTACATTCCCGATCGTTCTTGTGAACAATCGGCTCGGAACGATCGACCCCAGGAGACCCATGCGAACGATGACCCGACTGGCAGCCGTCGCGCTGCTCCCCCTCGCCCTGGCGCTCAGCGCCTGCGGGGGGTCCGACAACGAGGCCAGCGGGTCGGGCGGTGGCGGCTCCTCCAAGCTCTCGCTCGTCGCGTACTCGACGCCCAAGGAGGCCTACGAGGCGCTGATCCCCGAGTGGCAGAAGACCCCCGAGGGCAAGG
This sequence comes from Solirubrobacteraceae bacterium, assembly GCA_036389195.1. Classification (GTDB taxonomy): domain Bacteria; phylum Actinomycetota; class Thermoleophilia; order Solirubrobacterales; family Solirubrobacteraceae; genus JACCYI01. Next base: position 9,019 of record DASVQH010000093.1, on the reverse strand, counting down.
GCACGACCTTCACGCAGTCCTACGGCGCCTCGGGCGACCAGTCGCGCGCCGTCCTCGCCGGCCTGCCCGCCGACGTCGTCACGTTCTCGCTGGCCCCCGACGTCGAGAAGCTCGTCGAGCCGGGCATCGTCGCCGGCGACTGGGCCAACGGCCCGACCGACGGCTTCGTGACCAACTCCGTCGTCGCCCTGGCCGTCCGCAAGGGCAACCCCAAGGGCATCAAGGGCTGGGACGACATCGTCAAGCCCGGCGTCGAGGTCCTGACCCCGAACCCGTTCACCTCCGGTGGCGCGAAGTGGAACCTGATGGCCGCCTACGGCGCCCAGCTCGAGCAGGGCAAGTCGCCCGACGAGGCGCTGGAGTACCTGCGCACGCTGCTCAAGAACGTGCCGGTGCAGGACAAGTCGGCGCGCGAGGCGCTGCAGACGTTCGCCGGCGGCAAGGGCGACGTGCTGATCGCGTACGAGAACGAGGCGATCACCGCCAAGGCGAAGGGCCTCGACGTCGACTACGTCGTCCCGGACCAGACGATCCTGATCCAGAACCCGATCGCCGTGACCACCAAGTCCAAGGCGCCGGAGAAGGCGAAGGCGTTCGTCGACTGGCTGCTGTCGGAGCCGGCGCAGAAGATCTACGCGTCCAAGGGCTACCGCTCGGTGCTGCCCGCCGTCGTCGACAAGGCGACCTACCCCGACCCGCCGAACCTGTTCAAGATCGACAAGCTCGGTGGCTGGGACAAGGTCAACGACGAGTTCTTCGACCCGGAGAAGGGCTCGGTCGCGGCGATCGAGAAGGACCTCGGTGTCTCCACAGCCAAGTAGCGTCGGCGCAGGCGTCGGGACGGACATCGCCGCGGGGGCCTCTCAGGCCCCCGCGGCGCGCCGCGTTCCGCTCGCCAAGCCCGACTGGAGCACCATCGCCGCGGGCGGTACCGTCGTCGCCTGGCTCTCCCTCATCGTGCTCGTCCCGATCGCCGCGGTCGTCGCCAAGGCGCTCGGCGGCGGGCTCGACGCGTTCTGGTCCTCGGTGACCAACGCCCAGGCGATCGCGGCGCTGAAGCTGACCGTCTCCGTCTCGGCCGTCGTGGCGATCATCGACGCGGTGATGGGCACGCTGATCGCGTGGGTCCTCGTCCGCGACGAGTTCCGCGGCAAGAAGATCGTCAACGCGCTCATCGACCTCCCGTTCGCGCTGCCGACGATCGTCGCCGGCCTCACCCTGCTGGCGCTCTACGGGCCCAAGGGGCCCGTCGGCATCAACGTCGCCTACACGCAGGCCGCCATCGGGCTGGCGCTGCTGTTCGTGACGATGCCGTTCGTCGTGCGCGCCGTGCAGCCGGTGCTGATGGCGCTCGACCGCGAGGTCGAGGAGGCGGCCGAGTCGCTCGGCGCCAGCCCGCTGACCACCTTCCGCCGCGTCGTCCTCCCCACGCTGCGCCCGGCCATCCTCGCCGGCGTCGGGCTGGCCTTCGGCCGCGCGGTCGGCGAGTTCGGCTCGATCGTGCTGATCAGCGGCAACCTGCCCTACAAGACCGAGGTCGCCTCGGTGTTCGTCTTCGGGCAGATCGAGAGCGGCAACGTCGAGGGCGCCGCGGCCGTGTCGGTCCTGCTGCTCGTCGTCTCGTTCGTCGTCCTGCTGGCCATCGCCGCGTTCGCGCGGACGAAGGGGGAAGCATGACCGGCCGCATCGCCATGCGCGTCGTCGCGCTCGGCTACCTGGCGGCGCTCCTGGCCATCCCGGTCGGGATGGTCTTCTACCGCGCCTTCGAGAAGGGCGTCGGCCCCGCCTGGGACGCCGTGACCACGCCGCCCGCCCAGCACGCCTTCTGGCTGACGCTGACCGTGGTGGGGATCGCCGTGCCGCTCAACGCGATCTTCGGCGTCCTCACCGCCTGGCTGATGGCCCGCCGCCAGTTCCCCGGCAAGCGCATCCTCGACGGGCTCATCGACCTTCCGTTCGCGGTCTCGCCCGTCGTCGTCGGCCTCGCGCTGATCCTCGTGTGGGGCCAGGACGGGTGGTTCGGCGGCGCGCTCACCGACGCCGGCATCCAGGTGATCTTCTCGACGCCCGGCATGGTCCTGGCGACGATCTTCGTCTCGCTGCCGTTCGTCGTCCGCGAGGTGCTCCCGGTGCTGCGCGAGGAGGGCGTCGACCAGGAGCTCGCCGCCCACACGCTCGGCGCCAACGGCTGGCAGACGTTCTGGCGCATCACGCTGCCGACGATCCGCTGGGGCCTGGCCTACGGCGTGATCCTGACCACCGCGCGCGCCCTGGGCGAGTTCGGCGCGATCTCGATCGTCTCGGGCAAGATCGCCGGCCAGACCGAGACGCTCACGCTCTTCGTGGAGGAGCGCTTCCAGTCCTTCGACCTCACGGGCGCCTACGCGGCCGCGGTGGTGCTCGCGCTGATCGCCATCGTCGTGCTCGTGCTGATGACCCGGCTGCAACGCGACGAGGAGACCAAGCGATGATCGAGGCCCGCAACATCACGAAGCGCTACGGCGAGTTCACGGCGCTCGACGACGTCACGGTCACCGTGCCGGACGGGTCGCTGACCGCGCTGCTCGGGCCGTCGGGGGGCGGGAAGTCGACGCTGCTGCGGATCATCGCCGGGCTGGAGACCCCGGACGCCGGGACGGTGACGATCCAGGGCGCCGACGCCACCCGCCTGCCCGCTCGCCGGCGCGGCGTCGGGTTCGTGTTCCAGCACTACGCGGCGTTCAAGCACATGACCGTCGCCGACAACGTCGCCTTCGGCCTGAAGATCCGCAAGCGCGACAAGGCGCAGACCAAGGCCCGGGTGGCCGAGCTGCTCGAGCTCGTCGGGCTCGCCCACCTCGGCGGGCGCTACCCGTCGCAGCTCTCCGGCGGCCAGCGCCAGCGGATGGCGCTGGCGCGCGCGCTGGCGGTCGAGCCGAGCGTGCTGCTGCTCGACGAGCCGTTCGGCGCGCTGGACGCCAAGGTCCGCGCCGACCTGCGCGCGTGGCTGCGGCGCCTGCACGACGAGGTCCACGTGACGACGATCTTCGTCACGCACGACCAGGAGGAGGCGATGGAGATCGCCGAGCAGATCGTCGTCATGAGCGAGGGCGCCGTCGAGCAGCACGGCTCGCCCGACGAGGTCTACGACCGCCCGGCCAACGACTTCGTGATGGGCTTCGTCGGCCCGGTCACGCGGCTCGGGGACCGGCTGGTGCGCCCGCACGACGTCGAGATCCTCGGCCAGGCGTCCGAGGGCGCCCTGGAGGCCCGGATCACGCGCATCGTGCGCCTGGGCTTCGAGGTGCGCGTCGAGCTGCAGCTCGCCGACGGCAGCCCCGTGCACGCGCAGCTCACCCGCGCCGAGTGCGAGCAGCTCGACATCGGCGAAGGCCAGAGCGTGTTCGTGCGGGCGCTGCGCGCGCCCGCGGCCGCCGTCGCCTGAAGGCGGGGAGCTTGACGAGCGACCGGCTCGGCCGGTCGCTCGTCAACCACTGCCCCGGCAGATCCGGGCTGCGCCTGGGGATGGGGCCCGGACCCTCCATGGTCCGTGTGGGGCGAACCGCACCGGACGCCCACTGAACGGTCAGCGGGCGCCCGGATGTTCACGGGCCGGTTACAGAGTGTCCGAACATCAGCCTTCGCGGGCTCATAACCTCGAGGTGAAAGGTCCGCGCGGCCGCGCCACGCCAGCACCGCCCCGAACGGAGCACCCAGGTTCGCAGCGCCACGCCCTCCCGACCGCGACGCCCACGCCCGGCCGGTCAGCGCATCGCCAGCAGGCCGGCGATCCGGGCGGCGACCGCTTCGGGGCGCTCCTGTATCTGGCGCCACGTCGTCCTGAGCACCCGGTAGCCGGCACCCTGCAGGCGGGCGTCGCGGACCCGGTCGCGCTCGAACGCGCCGCGGTCGCTGTGGTGCGCGTAGCCGTCGAGCTCCACGACGAGCCACTGAGCGCGCCAGACGGCGTCGACCTCGTGACCCTCGACGAAGACGTTGGTCTCCGGGGCCGGCAGGTCGGCGCGACGGACGATCTGCAGAAACCGGCGCTCGCCTTCTGACCGCGTCAACTCGCCGCCGAGCGCCGCGCGCAACGCACGCGCCCCGGGCCGCCCGGCCGCGCGCTCCAGCAGCGCGTCGCGGGCGAACAAGCGCCGCAGCCGCGCCGCATCGACGGCGTCCTGCAGCTCCGGCGAGCCGATCGCCGCGAGATCCAGCAGCGTGCGGTCGGGTGCGGTGACCCGGATCCCGTGAATCCGGCGCACGTCATCCACGGCCACGTCCTCGGTGTGACGCAGCGCGATGCCGGGCCGCGGGCGACGGCGGGAGCCGACCACCGTCACCGCCACCGGGCCGGCGCGTCGCGGCACGAGTCCCCAGACCGCGGCCGCGCTGGCGTGGCTGAGCATCGCGCGGCCACCGCAGGCAAGGACCGCCGCCACGTCGGTCCCCAACGGCGAGACCGCCAGGTGGCCCACCGCGTAGACGCCGCGATGCAAGACGTGCAAGCGCCCACCGGCGACCCGACCCCGGATCGCCTCCCTGCTGACGCCCGCCTCAAGCAGCTGCCGATGGCCGACCACGCCATGCTGGCGGCCACCGAGCTCGGCGATCGCCCGATCGACCCCCACAAGGTCACATCGGCGAAGCGAAACCGCGCCGCTGTGACGTTTGACGTCTCCAGCCCCCTCAACGTCACAGAGGCCGCCAACAGCTCCGCGGTTGTGACGGTGCGCCGTTCCCACACCCCCGACGATGCCGCACCGCGCCACCGCCACAGCCCACCGCGCCGAGAACTTCACGAACTCGTCGCACTTCCTTCACTCAAAGCGCAGCAAGCCGGACCCGCCACGACGGGGGGGCGCAAACCGGCTCAGCGGCGGCGAGGCGGCGCGCGAGCCGGCCGGAGTCGTCATGCGACCACTCCGACCGGCTCCCTGCACGAGCGAGTGTCCGGCTACTTGACCTCGACGGAGGCGCCGGCCTCCTCGAGGTCCGCGCGCAGCTTGTCGGCCTCGTCCTTGTCGACGCCCTCCTTGACGGGCTTGGGGGCCTCGTCGACGAGCGCCTTGGCCTCCTTGAGGCCGAGGCCGGTCGCGGCGCGCACGACCTTGATGACCTGGATCTTCTTGTCGCCGGCGCCGGTGAGGACGACGTCGAACGCGGTCTGCTCCTCGACCTCCTCGGCCGCGCCGCCGTCGCCGCCGCCGCCGCCGGGGGCGGCCGCCGCGACCGCGGTCGCCGAGACGCCGAACTCCTCCTCGAGCGCCTTGATGCGCTCGGAGAGCTCGAGGACGGAGATCGACTTCAGCTCGTCGATCCACTCCTGGGTGCTGGTGGCCATGGTGTGTGCTCCTTGATCTGCTTGGAAGGGGTGAGCTACTCGGCCGGGGCCGGGTCGGGATGCGGGCCGGGCTCCTCCGGCGTCGCGGGCGGCTCGGCGTCCTGATCGCCGGAGTCCGTGTCGGTGGCGGGGGCCGCCTCGGGATCGTCGGCCGGCGCCGGGGCGTCGTCCGTCGAGGCCTCGGCTGCGGGCGCCGGAGCCGCGGCGGCGGAACCGCCGCCGGCCCGGGGCACCAGGCCCTCGTCGGCGATCTGCTGCAGCTGCCGGGCGATGCCGCCGATCAGCCCGTTCAGGCTGGTGGCGAGGCCGGTCAGCGGCGCGGCGACCATGCCGACGAGCCGGCCGATCAGCACCTCGCGCGACGGCAGCCGCGCGATGTCGCCGATCTGCTCGACGGTCAGCGCCTGGCCGTTGAGCAGCCCGCCCTTGAACGCGAGCGTGCCGGTGATGCGGCCGAGGTCGGTCAGCGCCTTGGCGGCCGCCGCGGCGTCGCCGCGCACGAACGCGATGCCGGTCGGGCCCTGCAGGTACTCCTTGAGCACCGGCGCGCCCGCCTGGTCGGCGGCCCGCTCGGTCAGCGTGTTCTTGACCACGCGGAACGAGGCGTCGGCGTCGCGCAGCCGCGTGCGCAGCTCCGCGGCCTGGGTGACGGTGATGCCGCGGTAGTCGACGGCGTACACCGCTTCCGCCTCGGCGATCTGGCCGGCCACCTCCTCGATGACGGCGGCCTTCTGAGTTCGGTCCATCCGGGTCCTTTCCTAGCCCGGGCTTACGCCGCGCACCGCGCGTCGCCGGGGGTCTTCGGTCGGGAGGAGTGCGTGCTGACGCGCTTACGCGGCCGGCGCTGCCTCCTCGGTGAGGTCCTTGGTGCGGCTCGGGTCGATCTTCACGCCCGGGCCCATGGTGGAGGCCATGACGATCGAGCGGATGTACTTGCCCTTGGCCGCCGACGGCTTCGCGCGGATGAGCTCCTCGACGATCGCCTGGTAGTTCTGCAGCAGCTTCGTGTCGTCGAAGGACGTCTTGCCGACGACCATGTGGACGATCGCGGTGCGGTCGGTGCGGTACTCGACCTTGCCGGCCTTGGACTCCTCGACGGCCTTGGCGACGTCCATGGTGACCGTGCCGACCTTGGGGTTGGGCATCTTGCCCTGCGGGCCGAGGATCCGGCCGAGGCGGCCGACGACCGGCATCATGTCCGGCGTCGCGATCGCCACGTCGAAGTCGGTGAAGCCCTCCTGGACGCGGGTGGCGAGGTCCTCGTCGCCGACCACGTCGGCGCCGGCCTCCTCCGCCTCGCGCGCCTTGTCGCCGCGCGCGAACACGGCGATCTTGACGTCCTTGCCCAGGCCGTTGGGCAGCGCGATGGTGCCGCGCAGCTGCTCGTCGGCGTGGCGGACGTTGAGCCCGGTGCGGACGTGGATCTCGACCGTCTCGTCCATCTTGGAGGACTTCAGCTCCTTGACGAGCGCGACCGCCTCCGCCGGGGTGTACTCCCGCGTCCGGTCGACGCGCGAGCGCGCCTCGGTGTACTTCTTGCCGTGCTTGGCCACTACGACACCACCTCCACACCCATGGAACGCGCCGTGCCGGCGATGATCTTGGCCGCTTGGTCCACGTCGTGCGCGTTGAGGTCGTTCAGCTTCTTCTCGGCGATCGCGCGGACCTGGTCCTGCGTGATCGTCCCCACCTTGGTGCGGTTGGGCTCGCCGGAGCCCTTCTCGATCCCGATCGCCTGGCGGATGAGCACCGCGGCGGGCGGCGTCTTGGTGACGAACGTGAACGAGCGGTCCTCGTAGACCGTGATCACGACGGGGATCGTCGTGCCGGCGTCGTTCTGCGTCTGGGCGTTGAACGCCTTGCAGAACTCCATGATGTTGATGCCGTGCTGGCCGAGCGCCGGGCCGACCGGCGGGGCCGGCGTCGCCTGGCCGCCGGCGGCCTGCAGCTTGATGGTGGTGAGGACTTTCTTAGCCATGGTTCTCTAGACCTTCTTGACCTGGTCGTAACCGACCTCGACGGGGGTCTCGCGACCGAAGATTGACACAAGGACCTTCAGCTTCGAGGCGTCCTCGTTGATCTCGGAGATCTCGCCCGAGAAGTCCGAGAGCGGGCCCGAGATGACCTTGACCTGCTCGCCGACGGCGAACTGGGCGCGACTGGGCAGTCGCCGCTCCGTCTCGCGGCCCGGCTTGAGCATGCGGTCGACCTCGGTCTGCGTGAGCGGGATCGGCTCGTTGGAGGCGCCGACGAAGCCGGTGACCCCGGGCGTGCCCTTGACCAGGCCCCAGGAGTCCTCGTTGAGGTCCATGTTCACGAGCACGTAGCCCGGCATGGTGCGCTTCTCGACGGTGACCTTCTGGTTGTCCTTGTTGAGCTCCTGGACTTCCTCGGTCGGCACGACGACGCGGCGCACCGCGCGCTTCTGGTTCAGCGAGACCACGCGGTGCTCGAGGTTCTGCTTGACCTTGTTCTCGTGGCCGGAGTAGGTGTTGATGACGTACCAGCGAAACATGATTTCCTAGCTAGAGGATGGCCTGGACGAGGGGCTTGAAGATGGCGTCCATCAGCCCGAGGTAGCCGCCGGCCAGCACGACGAAGCCCAGGACGACCGCGGTCGCCTGGAAGACCTGCCGGCGGTCCGGCCACTGCACGCGGCGCAGCTCGTCGACGCAGTGACCCAGGAAGGCGAGCACGCGACCGCGCTGGCGGCGCGGGCGGGCGACGGTCTCCTCGGCGACGGACGGGTCCAGATCCCGGCGGCGGACCGCCTGGTCGCCCTCGACCGCGTCGGGCGCGGGGGCGTACTCGGCCTTGCTCGCGCCGTCGTCGTCACCGTCGTCGTAGACGATCTCGCCGGACTGGTCGGTCCCGGCACCGGCCTCGGCCAGCCGCGCGATCTCCACGTCGGGCAGCGCGTGCTTGAGCGGGTCGGGCGCCGGCGTGCCCTCGCCCAGCGGCCCGCGATCGATCGTCTGGTCGTCCTCGTTGCCGATCTCGCGGACGAGATCCTCGTCGAGGGGGACCTGATCGTTCGGGGTCGCGGGGGTCGCGGCGTCGTCGGGCCGCGGGCGCCGCCTGCTTCGCCGGGGTTCACGAGCCATCGCTCAGGCCTCGATCAGCGGGTCTCGCGGTGCGCGGTCTGGCACCGGCACCACTTGCAGAACTTGCGCAGGGTGATGCGATCCGGGTTGTTGCGCTTGGACTTGTTGGTCTGGTAATTCCGGCGCTTGCAGTCCTCGCACGCGAGGGTCACAGCGATCCGGACGTCTCCGCGGGCCATGTCGCGTCGGCTCCGTTCGACTTCAGTCGGGACAAAGGAAGACCCCGCAGCGGCGCGAGGTCGAACCAGCAGGATAGCGCGTCCGCGCGGGGCGTCTATCGTCGCTCGCCGCCATCGTGACGACCGCCGCCCGCTCCCCGCGCCGCGCTCTCCTCGCCCGCGCCGCGAGGCGGCCGCGCGCCCGCTTCCTCGCCGTCTTCGCGGCGACGCTGACCGCCTTCCTGGCCATCGGCTCGGTCATCACCGTGCTGCCCCGTTACGTGACCGGCCCGCTCGGCGGCGGCGACGTGGCAGTGGGCGTCGTGGTCGGCGCCTTCGCGTTCGCGGCGATCGTGTCGCGCCCGCTCGCCGGCCGCCTGGCCGACGCGCGCGGGCGCCGCCGCGTGGTCGTCGCGGGCGCGGCGCTGATGGCG
>DASVQH010000092.1:0-3304 GCA_036389195.1 Solirubrobacteraceae bacterium | reverse complement strand
CAGCGAGGCGCTGGCCCGGGACGTCCTGGGCCGGCGGGGGCGCACCACCAACGGCGGCGGCGGTCGCGCGTCGGCGCCCGCGGTCGCCCTGCGGCCCGCGCTCGACCGGACCGAGCGCACGGAGCGCTCCTTCCTCGCCCTCTGCCTGGCCATGCCGGTCGACGGCGCGGCCCGGCTGCGCGAGATGGCGATCGACGACTACTTCACGTCTCCGCTGACCCGGCGCGCCGCCGCCTTCGTGCGCGACAACGCCGCCGCGCCGTCGGTCGGGTCGATCGCCGAGGACCCGGAGCTCGTCGCGCTCATCGCCGAGCTCAACGACCAGGCCCACCGCGAGGAGCCGTCGGCGGCCACGCTCGCCGTCGAGGCGCTGCAGCTCGACCTCGCCCGCGTCGAGCGCCAGATCGCCGCCGCGCGCGTCCAGGGCTCCGAGGTCCGTGACCTCGCGGCGAAGCGCCAGCGGGTGCGCGAGGCGATCCGGCACGCCCTCCACTGAGCGGCTGCGCCTTCCGTCCGCCAAGCGAACTAGTGTTCGTGTCATGGACCGTGCCTGGCTCGCTGATCGACTCGCGGCGGGCCGGTCGATCGAGTCGCTGGCCCGCGAGGCCGGCAAGGCGCCGTCGACGGTCGCCTACTGGGTCAAGAAGCACGGCCTCACCTCCTCCCTCGCCGGCCGCCACGCCCCCCACGGCGGCGTGGACCGGGAGGTGCTCGAGGCGCTCGTCGAGGAGGGGCTGTCGGTCCGCCGGATTGCGGAGCGCCTGGGTCTCGCCGACACGTCGGTCCGCTACTGGCTGCGTGCGCACGGCCTGAGGACCGTCCGGGCGCGTGGCCGGGGGCACGGCCCTCAGCGTCTCTGCGCTTGCCATGGCGCCACGACGTTCGTCCGCTCGGCCGGTGGGCGATGGCGCTGCCGCCAGTGCCGGATCGACGCCGTGTCGCGCCGGAGGCGGCGGGTGAAGGAGATCCTGATCGCCGAAGCCGGCGGGTGCTGCGCCATCTGCGGCTACGCCCGCTTCGCCGGAGCGCTGCAGTTCCATCATCGCGATCCGGCCGACAAGTCGTTCGCGCTCTCCACGCGCGGCGTCGCGCGTTCGCTCGCGAGCGCCCGCTCCGAGGCGGGTAAGTGCGTCCTGCTCTGCGCCAACTGCCACGCCGAGGTCGAAGGCGGGGTCGCTACTATTCCGCCTTGACCCGCCGATATGGGGGTCGGACCGATACACCGGTCGGGGGTAATTCAATGGCAGAATGCTCGGCTGTTAACCGAGTCGTTGTGGGTTCGAGTCCCACCCCCCGAGCTTGTCCCGCCGGCCGCGGACGTCGACGCGGCTTGACCGCGTCCCGCCGTGTCGGTTAGCGTGGGCTGGCTCTCCGGCAGGGGATCTCCGGGCGAGCGTTCCGGTGACCATCGAGGAGGCTCGCCATGCCGTTGTTCCGACGCCCGTCCACGGGCACGGTCCTGGGAAGCATCGCGCTGTTCGTGGCGCTCGGCGGGACGGCGCTCGCCGCCACGGGACAGCTGGTCAACATCGCGGACGGGACCAACTCCGCGCGCATCGCTCACGTCGACGTCAACGGGGCGCTCAAGACCTCGGGACTGACGACGATCGCCGCGCCGGCGCGGGTGTTCAGCGTCGAGTCGGCGGCCTATGACGACGACACCCAGTCGTACACCCCGCTGTTCTCCGCGTCGACGGCGACGATCGCGATCAACCGCATCGTCGTGGCGCCCACCGCGGCCGCGACCGTCCCCCGGGACCTCCAGATCTACTACTTCTCGGTGGCGCCCGGGAAGCCGTGCAGCGAGAACGGTCTGTACGACTACCGCTACGTCGTCGCGTACCGGATCAACACGGAGACCGTCGTGGACACCTTCCCGACGCCGCTCGTGTTCAAGCCGCAGAGCGGGAGGCCGTGGTGTCTCTCAACGTTCCAGACCCGCCGCGACGCGGACAACACCACCGTGTCGCGGGTCACGGTGAGCGGCTCGGTCCTCTACGGCACGGCTCCGGCAGGTACCAGCCCGACCGCTGCGGCCGCCGCGCCGTCGAGCGACGAGCGGGCGCTGTCGCCGGGGGAGAAGGCGCTGCGCGAGGCGGTCGCCGCGCGCTGATAGGTGGCGGGGGCAGGCGCTGATCGGCATCGTCGTCCGCACCACCGCCTCGTTCGTACGTCATGCGCGCGGGGTGCACGCTCTTGACCGCCGTTGAGCTCACCTGCCTGCGGGTCGTGACCGCCGACTGATCCGCTCGATGGATGCGCCACCGCGACATCCAGACGACCCAGCGCCACGCCGACCACTCCCGAATCCCGGCGAGCGGGAAGTCGTCGAGGCTGCCTTCGCGCGAGGTGAAGATGAGTAGCGGAAGAAACCCACCGACTCGGACGTTCTGTGGTCATGATCGCTGCGGGGATCGGCACGCTGCTCTGCCTCGCCGCAGGGAGGATCGAGCGCGGCCGGCGCGGCCACGTTCTCATCCGGACGCGGTTCCACTCGGCCTAGTCGATGCGCCTGCTTCAGCGAAGTCTCGGTCTCGGCATGCTCCTCTGCGCCGTCCTGCTTCTCACGGTCGGCAGCACCGCCGCCAGCGCGAAGCGTTGTCCCGGCATGGTGAACCTGACCCCGAACGACGCCGTCTCGGGGCATGTCGCGGAGGAGATCCGCGCACGGAAGGTGACCTGCCGACGGGCCCGGCGGCTCCTCGCCCGCGCGTGGCCCCGCATCGGCGAGCCTGCGGGCGGCGACGGCTGGCGGTGGCGCTGGCGTGCCTCGGAGACCTTCTATGGACTGGTGGGGCGGCACGGCCACGCGCGGATCCGGGCGAGGGTCGCCATCGGCTGAGGTGCCACGGGCGCCGGCCCGCTCTCGCGCCCCGAGTGACGAACACGACCGCGAGCGTCAGCCCGAGCCGCGCGACCGCCCAGGCCGCGCCGCCCAGGCCTCGAGCTCGACGCACGCGGCGGTCGCGCCGTCGTGGGCCGCGACCCAGGCGGCCAGCTCGCCCGCCCGCGCGCGCACGGCACCCGATCCGAGCGCGCGCCGCACGGCCAGCGCGAGCGTGCGCGGGCCGAGGAGCCGGCGCGGGAGCCGCACGCCGACGCCGGCCCACTCTACCCGGGCGGCGTTCTCGGCCATGTCGCCCGCCGCGGGGCAGACCACGAGCGTGCACCCGCTGCTCAGCGCGCGGGCGACGGTCCCGTGCCCGCCGTGCGAGACGACGAGGTCGCACGCCGGCATGGTCTGCCCGTAGGAGAGCCACGGCACGAGCACGGCGTTCGCCGGGACGGCGAGCGGGTCGACCGG
>DASVQH010000091.1:0-6156 GCA_036389195.1 Solirubrobacteraceae bacterium | reverse complement strand
GCGCCGGCCGCCGGCCGGTCGACCACCGCGAGGATCGCCTGGGCGACGTCGTCGGCGTGGATCGGGCGCACCGTGCCGCGCCCGAGACCCGCCAGCGGGACGGCCGGCAGCCGCGCGAGCCGCGTCAGCGGGTCCGCGCCGGGCGCGTAGACCAGCGAGCTGCGCAGGGTCGTCGTGCGCAGGGCGGCCTCGGCGACCGCCTGCTCGGCCAGCGCCTTGGCGCGCTGGACGCGCGCCCGATGCCACGGCGTGGCGCCCAGCGGCGTCAGGTAGACGACGTGCTCGACCCCCGCCGCCTCCGCGCCCCGCATCAGCCGCCAGGTGGCCAGCGCGTCGATCTCCTCGATCGTGGCGTGCGGCTGGTCGCGGCGCGTGGCGCCCAGGTGGACGACCGTCCGGACACCCCGCAGCCCCTGGCGCAGCCACGCCGGGTCGGCGAGGTCGCCGAGGGTGATCTGGACCCGGACCCGCTGCGCGCCGAGGCGGCGCGGGTCGCGGACCAGGCAGCGGACCCCGGTCCCGCGGGCGGTCAGACGGGCGACCACGCGCGAGCCGACGAGCCCTGTGGCGCCCGTGACGAGGATCACGGGTGCGGAGGGTAGTCCCTACAATCCGGCGCCCCCCGTCTGGAGACTGAGCGAGGAATCCCATGGCCTACGTCATCACCGAGCCCTGCATCGGCACCAAGGACAACTCGTGCGTCGAGGTCTGCCCGGTCGACTGCATCCACCCCACGCCCGACGAGCCCGACTACGACAAGGTCGAGATGCTCTACATCGACCCGGAGGAGTGCATCGACTGCGACGCCTGCGTCGAGGCGTGCCCGGTCGACGCGTGCTTCGCCGAGGACCAGGTCCCGTCGGAATGGGAAGGCTTCATCGCGAAAAACGCCGAATACTTCGCCGGTCGCTGAGCGACCGTCGAAGCACTCCCGAAGTGCCTGCGACGGCATCCGTGCGGTCGCTTTGAGGAGGACCGCTTCGTCCGGTCGCTCTTGACCGGGCTTCGCCCTCCCCGCGGCGGGGGAGGGCATTCCCGTCAGGCCATGGGCAGGCTCATCCCCACCGGCTTCGGCGCGGCGGCCGGGGCCGGGGCCTGCATGACCGGCAGCTCGATCGGGGACAGCGCGACGATCCCGCGGGCGACCTGGCGGATCGCCTGGGCGGCCGGGTCGCTCGGGTTGTGGGCGACGAGGGGCGTGCCGGCGTCGGACTGCTCGCGCAGCGGCATGGTCAGGGGCACGCGGCCGAGCAGCGGCACGTCGAGCTCGTCGGCCAGCGCCTTGCCGCCGCCCTCGCCGAAGATCGCGAAGCGCTCGCCGCCGGGGGTGGTGAAGCCGGACATGTTCTCGACGATGCCGGCGATCTCCAGCTTGACCTTGTCGGCCATCTCCGCCGAGCGGCGCGCGACCTTCTGCGCCGTGTCCTGCGGCGTGGTGACGATCACGAACTTGGCCTGCGGCAGCAGCTGGGCGAGGGTCATCGAGACGTCGCCGGTGCCGGGCGGCAGGTCGACCAGCAGGTAGTCGAGCTCGCCCCAGGCGACGTCCTCGAGGAACTGCTGGAGCGCCTTGTGGAGCATCGGGCCGCGCCAGACGACGGCGGCGTCCTCGTCGAGGAAGAAGCCGATCGACATGACCTTCACGTCGTGGGCCACGGGCGGGAGGATCTTGCGCTCCGCCGAGACCTTGGGCCGGTCGGTCGGCACGCCGAACATGCGCGGGATGGAGTAGCCCCAGACGTCGGCGTCGAGCACGCCGACGGCCTTGCCCTCCGCCGCCAGGGCGACGGCCAGGTTGGCGGTCATCGACGACTTGCCGACCCCGCCCTTGCCCGAGCCGACGCAGATGACGTTCTTGACCTGCGCGAGCGCGCCCTCGGGCAGCGAGGAGCGGCCGAGCTTGCGCTGCAGCGCGCCCTTCTGCTGGTCGTTGAGCACGTCGAAGCCGACGTTGACGCGGGTGACGTCGTCGAACGCGGACACCGCCTCGGCCACGGCGGTCTGGAAATGGCTCTTGATGGGGCAGCCGGGGGTCGTCAGCGACACGGTGACGTCGACGACGCCGGCGTCCTTGATGTCGATCGTGCGGACCATGTCGAGCTCGACGATGTCGCGCCGGAGCTCGGGGTCGATGACGGCCTTCAGCGCCTCACGGATCTGTTCTGTCGTGGGCATGGATCCATTGTCGCAGGCGAGTCCGGGCGGCCCGAGTGGACGGGTGTCGTATTGGTTCTGGCTCGAACCGCTTTACGGTGAGAGGTGATGATCAAGCTCCTCGCGGCGGCCGTGGTCGGCCTGGCCCTGCTCGCCGCCCCCACGTCCGCATCGGCGCAGATGACCCTCCCGAGCGGCTTCGAGGAGGGCACGACCGTCGACAACCTGTACCTGACCGTCGGGATGACCTACGCGCCGGACGGCCGCGTGTTCATCGTCTCGGAGATCGGCCAGGTCTTCGTCGGCAAGACCGACGGCTCGATGGCGCCGAAGATGCTCCTCAACTTCCGCGACAAGGTCAACGACGCGTCGGACCGCGGGATGCTCGGCATCGCGCTCGACAAGGACTTCGCGACCAACGGCTGGATGTACCTGCTCTACGTCGGCGAGCCCAACCCGCTGAACCCCGACGCCAAGATCCCCGCGTCGTCGCGGCTGACCCGCGTCACGGTCAACCCCGACAACACGATCGCCAACCCGGACAACCCCGAGACGGTGCTCCTCGGCCGCGCGGACGGCGCCCAGTGCCCGCCGCCGTCGGACACCAGCGACTGCATCCCCTCCGACTACTGGTGGCACAGCATCGGCAGCGTCCGCGTCGACCCCGCCGACGGCTCGCTGTGGCTCGGCTCCGGCGACGCGACCAGCGAGGAGACGCAGGCCCAGGCGTTCCGGACCTACGACGAGACCTCGTTCGCCGGCAAGATCATCCACATCGGGCGTGACGGCAAGGGCCTGCCCGGCCACCCGTTCTG
The DNA here is from genome assembly GCA_036389195.1 of Solirubrobacteraceae bacterium. Lineage (GTDB taxonomy): Bacteria > Actinomycetota > Thermoleophilia > Solirubrobacterales > Solirubrobacteraceae > JACCYI01. The sequence continues at coordinate 3,187 of DASVQH010000091.1, read as the reverse complement.
CCCCGCCGAGACCGATCTCTCGAAGGTCTGCACGAAGCTCTACGCGAAGGGCTTCCGCAACCCGTTCCGCTTCACCCTGCGGCCGGGCAAGGGCCCGATCGCCGGCGACGTCGGCTACGGGACCCAGGAGGAGCTCGACCTCGTCAAGGCCGGCGGCAACTACGGCTGGCCGTGCTACGAGGGCAGCGGCAGGACGCCGGGCTATCAGAACGAGACCCGCTGCCAGCAGGAGTACGCCAAGGAGAACACGGCGGACGAGGCGCGCAAGCCGGTCTACTCCTATCCGCACGAGGACGGCGGGGCGGTGCTCGGCGGGCCCCAGTACACCGGCGGCAAGTACCCGACCGCGTACACCAACGACATCTTCTTCGGCGACTACGTCCGCGGCTGGATCAAGCGCCTGAAGGTCACCGATGACGACCAGCTCATCAGCGTCTCGGACTTCGCGAGCAACCTGGGGGCGTTCACCGACCTCCAGCAGGACCCGCAGGGCCGGCTCGCCATCGCCGACGTGGGCGGCTTCGAGTACCCCGAGGCGGAGATCAAGCACATCGGCTACTCGGCGACGGGGAAGCCGACCGCCCGCGCCTCCGCCGACCCGACCTTCGGCGCGCTGCCGCTGCAGGTGCAGTTCACCGGGTCGACGTCCACCGACCCGACCGGCCAGGCGCTGACCTACGACTGGGACTTCGGGGACGGGACCGCGCACTCCAGCGCCGTGAACCCCGCGCACACCTACACGACGGCCGGCACGTACACGGCGACGCTGAAGGTCACCGACACCGACAACCTGAGCAGCACCGCGACGGTCGGGATCAACGCGGGTCAGGGCAACACGGCGCCCACCGCGGCGATCACCGCGCCCGCGGCGGACTCCCGCTACGACGACGGCCAGGCGATCGAGGTGACCGCGTCGGCGAGCGACATCGAGGACGGCACGCTGCCCGACTCCGCGTACGCCTGGCAGTTCCTGATCCGGCACAACAGCCACCTGCACGTCGCCGGCTCGGCCACCGGCCCCGAGGCGACGCTGACGACCGGCAACGACCACGACGCCGACGCGCACTACGAGATCCGGCTGACCGTCACCGACTCCGAGGGCGCCAGCACCACGAAGGTGATCTCGATCACGCCGAACGTCGTGAAGTTCACGCTGAACTCCTCGCCGCCCGGCGCGCCGGTCGTCTACGCCCCGCAGCCGGAGACGCCGGCCCGCGTCAGCTTCCAGTCCGCCGTCGGGTACCGCGCCTCGATCGCGGCGGCCGCGCGCTTCGAGTCGGGCGGGCGCGCCTACCGGTTCGACTCCTGGTCGGACGGCGGCGCCCGCGCGCACACCGTGACGATCCCCGCCACCGACTCCGCCCGCGTGGCCCGCTACGTGCCCGAGGGCGGCGCGACGCTGCGGTTCACGCCGAGCGCCGACACGAGCGTCGACGCCTCGACGCCCACCACGGCCTACGGCGGCACCGACCGGCTCCAGGTCGACGGCGACCCGCTCAAGCGCGGCTTCGTGCGCTTCGACGTCAACGGGGTGGCCGCGCGCCGCGTCACCGGCACGCGTCTGGGGCTCTACACGGTCAACGAGTCGGCCGCCCCGCCGCTGATCCGGCGCGCCGGCGGCAGCTGGACCGAGGCGACGACCTGGAACACCCAGCCGGGCACCGCCGGCGCGCAGCTCGGCACCTTCGCCGACGTGAGCCGCACGGCCGAGTGGTTCGAGACGCCGCTGACCGCCGACGCCGTGACCGGCGACGGCCCGCTCTCGCTGCGCCTCGACCAGAGCTCGACCGACGCCGTCCACTTCCTCAGCCGTGAGTCCGCGAGCAAGCCGACGCTGACCGTCGACGTCGAGCCGCGCCGCGCGAGCGCCGCCTCGGCGCCGGCCGCGCGCGCCGACTTCGACGGCGACGGCCACGAGGACCTGGCCGTCGGCGTGCCCGACGAGAACGAGGGCGCGCTGGCCGACACCGGCGCGGTGCAGGTCCTCTACGGCGGCGCGTCGGGCATCGGCGAGCGCCAGCAGCTCTGGACCCAGAGCAGCACGGGGATCGCCGACACGGCCGAGGCGGGCGACGCCTTCGGCGCCGCGCTGGCCACCGGCGACTTCAACGGCGACGGCAAGGCCGATCTGGCGATCGGCGCGCCGGGCGAGAGCATCGGCGTGGTGGAGGACGCCGGCATCGTGCACGTGCTGCTCGGCGGCGCGTCGGGCCTGACCGCCACCGGCAGCCAGGTGTTCGGCCAGGACACGGCCTCGGTGGCCGACGACCCCGAGCCCGGCGACGCGTTCGGCCTCGTCCTGGCGGCGGGCGACGCGAACGACGACCGGCGCTTCGACCTCGCCGTCGGCGTGCCGCGCGAGGACGTGACGGGCGGCGCGGACGCCGGCGCGGTGCACCTGCTGCGCGGCGCCGCGGGCGGCCTGACCGGCACCGGCAGCCAGTTCTTCACGCAGGCGTCGACCGGGATGGGCGAGACCCCCGAGCCGGGCGACGAGCTCGGCGGCGCGCTGGCGTTCGGCGACTTCAACGCCGACGGCCGCTCCGACCTCGCCGCGGCGGCGGCCTCCGAGGACCTCGACGCGGTCGTCGACGCGGGCGTGATCCACGTCCTGCGCGGCGCCACCGGCGGCCTGGCCGCCTCGGGGACGCCGTGGTCGCAGTCCACCGAGGGCGTGGCGGGCGACCCGGAGACGGGCGACCGCTTCGGCAGCGTGCTCGCCGCCGGCGACATGGGCGGCGGCAGCCACGCCGACCTCGCCGTCGGCGTGCCGGACGAGGACATCGGGACCGAGGCGGACGCCGGCTGGGTGAGCCTGCTGCTCGGGAGCGACTCGGGGCTGACGGCCGCGGGCTCGCAGCGCTGGTACCAGGGCGACGCCGGGATCCAGGGCGCCGCCGAGCGCGGCGACCGGTTCGGGCAGGCGCTGGCCGTCGGCGACGTCGGCGGGACGACGCGCGGCGACCTGATCGTCGGCACGCCCGGCGACAGCATCGGCGCAGCGGTGGAGGCCGGCGCCGTGCACGTCCTCTTCGGGGGCGCCGCCGGGTTGAGCGGCGACCGCGACCAGCTGTGGTCGCAGTACCCGGCGAGCATCGCCGACGTGCCCGAGACCGGCGACCGGTTCGGCGCCTCGGTGACGGCGCTCGACCTCTTCGGCAGCACGCGCCGCGAGCTGGTCATCGGC
>DASVQH010000090.1:0-1997 GCA_036389195.1 Solirubrobacteraceae bacterium | reverse complement strand
GCCTTGTTGCCGTGCTCGTCCGTGCCGGCGTCGGCGAGCTGCAGCGGGACGATGTCCGTGAGCGGCCGGTCCGCGATCACCACCGCGGCGGCGTGGATGGACGCGTTGCGGACGATCCCTTCGAGCCCGCGCGCGACGTCGACGATCTGCTTGGCGGTGGGGTCGCGCTCGTACTCGCCGGCCAGGTCGGCGCCCGGCGCCAGGCACTCGTCGAAGCTCGGCGGGCGGCCCATGATCGGGTCGGGGATGAGCTTCGCGAGCTTGTCCCCGATCGCGTAGTCGTGGCCGAGGACCCGGGCGGCGTCGCGCGTCGCGGCGCGGGGGAACATCTTGCCGAAGGTGATGATCTGGGCCACCGACTCGGCGCCGTACTTCTCGGTGACGTAGCGGATCACGCGCTCGCGGCCGCGCACGGAGAAGTCGATGTCGATGTCCGGCATCGACACGCGCTCGGCGTTGAGGAAGCGCTCGAAGAGCAGGTCGTAGCGCAGCGGGTCCACGTCGGTGATCGACAGGCAGTACGCGACGATCGAGCCGGCCGCCGAGCCGCGGCCCGGGCCGACGGCGATGCCGTTGGCCTTCGCGTAGGCGACGAAGTCCCAGACGATCAGGAAGTAGGCGTTGAAGCCCATCTTCCCGATGACGCCGAGCTCCATCTCCGCGCGCTCGCGCGCCGCGGCGGGCACGGGGTCGCCGTAGCGCAGCCGCAGCCCGGCGTCGACCAGCTCGCGCAGGTAGGCGGCCTCGTCGGCGCCGTCGGGGCACGGGTAGCTCGGGATCAGCTGCTTGCCGAGCTCGACCTCGGTGTCGCAGCGCTCGGCGATCTCCAGCGTGGTGGCCACCGCTTCGGGCCACTCGGGGAACGCGTCGACCATCTCCTGCGTCGACTTCAGGAAGAACTCGTTCGTGTCGAACGACATCTTCGGCGCGGCGAGCGTCGACTTCGTCTGCACGCAGAGCAAGGCCGCGTGGTGGTGGTAGTCCTCGCGCCGGAGGTAGTGGACGTCGGCCGTCGCGACGAGCGGCCTGCCCATCTCGGTCGCGAAGCGGGCGATCTGCTCGTTGACCTGCTCCTGCTCGGCGATGCCGTTGCGCTGGATCTCGAGGTAGACGTCCTCGGGGCCGAACACCTGGACGAGCTCGTCGAGGTGGGCGCGGGCCTCGTCGGGGCGGCCTTCGACGATCCGCCGGCTCGAGCGGCTGGCCAGGCAGCCCGTCAGGGCGATCACGCCGTCGGCGTGCTCGGCGAGCAGCTCGAGGTCGACGCCGGGCTTCCCGCGGTGCAGACCCTCCAGGAAGCCCTTGGAGGAGAGCTTGACCAGGTTGCGGAGCCCCTCGTTGGACTGGGCCAGCAGCGTGAGGTGGTTGCGCTCGACCTTGCCCTCGCGGATCGTGCGGTCGTCCACGAAGTAGATCTCGCAGCCCAGCAGCGGCTTGATCCCGTGCTTGGCGCAGGCCTTCTGGAGCTCCACCGCCCCGTTCATGACGCCGTGATCGGTGAGCCCCAGCGCAGGTTGCCCGAACTCCGCCGCGCGGGCGGCGAGCTTGTCGATCTTGCACGCGCCGTCGAGCAGCGAGTACTCGGAATGGACGTGGAGATGGGCGCAGGTCGGGGGGCTCACGGCTCACCCGGAAGACTAGGTGCCGGTCCGGACGAGAGGACCGCGTCGCGGGCTCAGGCCCCGCTCGTTGCGGGGTTCGCCGCCCCGGGGGCGGCGGTCTGGGCGCGGTCCGTCCAGGCCTTGAGCATGGCGACCGCCGCGCGGTCCCCGCGCACGCGCGGGCGCTCGCCGCGCGGCGGTCCCTCGCCGCGCAGGAGCGCGTCGAAGGTGGTGCGCGGGAAGCTCACGACGGCGTCGGGGGGCCGGCTGAGCCGGCCCTCCTCGACGTGGACCGACGCGCCGGCGCCGTTGCCCACGGTGATCGTCCAGGCGCCGCCGCCGCGGCCCGTCACGACCTGCAGGATCGTGAAGCGGTGCCCGCGGGTCCAGCTCGGG
>DASVQH010000089.1:0-5247 GCA_036389195.1 Solirubrobacteraceae bacterium | reverse complement strand
CCGCGGTCAGTCCTTCTTGAGGTGCCAGCCGCGGCCGGACTACACGACCAGGCCCTCGTCGGCGAGCGTCGGCATCACGCGGTAGAGGTAGTTCTGCTTGATCCCCATCGCCTCGGCGAGCTCGGGGATGGTGATGCCGGGGCGCTCGCGGACGATCTGCACCGCCTGCGCGGCCCGCGTCCCGGAGCCCTTGGGGCGCCCGCCGCCGCGGCGGCGGCCGTTGCCCGAGCCGCCGCTCGCGCGACGGGTGCGGGCGGGGGAGGGAGCGGCACCGCTGTCGCCGCTTGCGTCGACCCCCGCGAGGGCGCGCTCGGCCGCCTCGAGGCGGCGGTACTCGTCCACCAGCGGCTTGATCTCCTTGAGCCGCTGCTGGATCTCCTTGCGCTTCTCGTCGAGAAAATCAGTCACAGTGACACTGAGTGTGTCACATCAACCTTCAAGAAGCGACTTGAGCTTCACCAGCGACTTCTTGGCCTCGCGCTCCGAGGTGCCGCCGACCAGCGCGCGGGAAGCGGCGGCGCCGAGCATGCCGCCGGGCGCCTTGTACTCGTTCTCGTACTCAAAGCGGGTGCCTGACGCGCCGTCCGGTGCCAGGCGGTACGTGGTGCGGGCGTAGGAATGGGCGGGCCCGCGGCCCTCCCAGGTGGCGGTGCGCGGCCGGTCGTACTCCGTCAGCGTCCACTTCACCTTGAACGGCGCGCCGCGCAGCACCAGGGTCTGCTCCATGCAGAACCCCTCTTTGAGCTCGCCGCCGTCGCTCGAGTTCACTTTTCGGTGAATCGTCACCCAGTCGCCGAGCCGTGCAGGGTCGAGCATGAGGTCGAAGACCTTCTCGGGCGGCGCGTCGATGTCGATGTCGACCGTGACCTTGCTCATCGGGCGGCGATCTCCTCGTCTTGCTCCCACTCGCGCAGCGCGCGCTCGACGGCCGCGGAGAACCGCCGCGGGCGCACGCCGAAGGTCGGCGCGGCGGACTCGTCGCGGGGGAGCAGGTCGTGTTCCAGGGACTCCATCAGGGGCTCGATGAGCGCGGGGTCCTCGCCGGCGATCGCCGCCGCGACGACCGAGGCCACCGGCGTCATCGTCAGCCCGATGCGCAGGCTCGGGCGCCCCACGAGCATCGCGTCGGCGATGCCGGCGATCATCTCGGCGTAGCTGAGCTCGTCGGGCCCCGCGATGTCGTAGGAGCGGCCGGCGTGGCGCGCGTCGAGTGTGGCGGCGCGGGCGAGGTACTCCAGGACGTCGCGGCCGTCGATCGGCCGCGTGCGGTGGTCGCGCCAGGCCGGCAGCGCCAGCACCGGCAGGCGCTCGATCAACCGGACGAGGAAGCGGAACGAGCGCGAGCGCGCGCCGACGACGATCGACGCGCGCAGCGCGACCGAGCCCGGCACGGCTTCCAGCAGCGCGTCCTCGACGGCCAGGCGCGAGCCGAGGTGGCGCGACGGCGCCGCGTCCGCCGGGACGATCCCGCCCAGGTAGACGATCCGGCGCACCCCGGCCGCGCGCGCCGCCTCGCCGAAGCGCTCGGCGGCCGCGCGCTCCTGCGTGTCGAACGCGCCGTTCGCGCCACGCTCCATCGAGTGGATCAGGTAGTAGGCGACGTCGACGCCCTCCAGCGCCCGCTCGACCCCGGCGCCCGTGACCGCGTCGCCCTCGACCGTCTCGTCGACCGGGGCCGCCACGCGGGCCGCCGAGCGCGCGAAGCCGCGCACGCGGTGGCCGTCGCGGGCCAGGCGCGGCACGAGGGCCGCGCCGACGTATCCGGTGACGCCGGTGACGAGGGTCTGCATCGGGGCGGTGATGATGGCGTGTCCGTGCGGTGAGAGCGGGATCCTGGCGCCGCTACGACCGTGAAACGGGGCCGGAAATCGCGACTTTGCGGGTCTTTCGCCAAAGAGGCTGCGTTTTGCGGCAAAGCCCGCCGGGCCGCTCTTGCCACGGGGCCGCGCCCTCGCTTTGCTACCGCCGGTCTTCGAGAGCGGTCGTGAAACGGGGGAGTGAGCTTGTCGGCAGTCGCCGTGCGCAGCAAGAAGGTGAAGAAGCCGTCCTGTGAGGACTGCTTCTTCGGTCGCAACACGCTCTGCGCGCTGTCGCTCGAGGAGGCTTGCCCGACCTTCCGGCCCGACCATCCCGAGGGGCTGCGGCCGCCGCGCCAGATGCACTTCGTGTTCCGCCAGGAGCGCCGCCGGCAGGCCGCGTGGGCGTTCCCCAGCGCCGAGGAGCAGGCCCTGTTGCACGCCTGACGGCGCGTGGTGTGAAGAAGTAGAGTCCTCGGCGTGCGCATCACGGTGCTGGGGAAGTCCCCCTCGTGGCAGGACGCCGGCGGCGCGTGCAGCGGCTATCTGGTCGAGGACGGCGACACGGTCCTGCTCCTGGACTGCGGCAACGGCGTCTTCTCGAAGCTCCGCCAGCACGTCGACTACGTGGACGTCGACGCGGTGGTGGTCTCCCACCTGCACGCCGACCACTTCCTCGACCTCGTCCCGTTCGCGTCGGCCCTGGTCTACGCGCCCCGACAGCAGCCCGTGCCCGTCGACCGCTGGCCCGGGACCGACTGCCCCGCCTGCCCGGCGCTGCACGCGCCGGCCGGCGCGCGCGCGGCGTTCCGCAAGGTCTGCGAGGGCTCGGGGATGCCGCCCGAGCACATCGAGAAGGCGTTCGGCCTGCAGGAGTACGACCCCGGCGACGAGCTGACCCTGGGGCCGCTGCACCTGCGCTTCCGGCCGGTGCCGCACTTCCTGCCGACCAACGCGGTGGAGATCGCGGCCACGGCGAACGGCGGCGGGCGCATGACCTTCAGCGCCGACCTCTCGCCGTCCAACGACCTGGCCGCCTTCGCGCGCGACACGGACCTGCTGCTGATCGAGGCCACGCTCCCGCGCCCCGAGCGGGAGGGGCCGCGCGGTCACCTGACGCCGGCGGAAGCGGGCGAGCACGGGCGCCGCGCCGGGGCCCGCCGCCTGGTCCTCACCCACATCTCCGACGAGCTGGACGCCGACTGGGCGCGCGACGAGGCCGCGCGCACCTTCGGCGGCGAGGTCGAGGTCGCGCGCGAGGGCGCGGTCTACGAGCTCTGAGCTGACGAGGTGTCCAGCCGCGCGCCGCTGCGCTAAGGCCCGCCGCCGCAAGCGCCGATGTAGGTCGCGTGACACTCCCCGCGGCCCACAGCCCGGTGGAGGGCGTGCGGGTGCTCTGCCGCCGGCCCTCCACGCTCTTCAAGGTCGAGCATCTCGCCACCGAGCCGGTGGGCGACATCGCGCTCGACGGCCTCGTGCTGTCCGGCCCCGGGTGGCTGGAGCAGCTCCGCGCGCTCCTCGACGCGCTGTCGCTGACCGAGCGCGGCGGGGTCTTCGCCCTCCGGCTCGGCGAGCGCCACCCGCTGCCGCTGCTCGCGCAGACCTTCCTGGACCGCGAGAAGACCGACTGGTTCCCCGAGTTCCTGTCGAAGGGCCGGATGGTCCCGCACTTCCAGCCGATCCTCGACCTGCGCGACGGCACGGTCATCGGCCGCGAAGCGCTGATGCGCGGCAAGCTCGGTGCCACCGAGGTCCGCGGCGGCGAGCTCGTGGCGGCCGCCGAGGCCCACGACGCGCTCTACTCCTTCGACGTCCGCGCCCGCGCGGCGGCCCTCGACGTCGGGCTGGCCATGCTGCCCGAGGGCGAGACGCTGTTCATCAACCTCGATCCGCGCGCGGTCCTCGACGTCGACGCCTCCGTCCGCCAGACCTGGCCGGTCGTCGAGTCCGCGGGCGTCGGCCCCGGCCGCGTCTGCCTCGAGCTGGTGTCGCCCGAGCGGGTCTCGGACCGCCGGCTGCTGGAGAACATCGTCGCCGTCCACCGCGAGCACGGCGCGAAGATCGCGCTCGACGACCTCTCCGGCGGCACCGACGCGCTGCGCTGCCTCGAGCTCGTGCGCCCCGACGTGGCCAAGCTCGACCGCGCGGTGACCGCGAACATCGAGCACTCGCTGGCCAAGCGGCGCCTCGTCGCCGCGCTGGTGGAGTACGCGCAGGAGCAGGGCTGCAAGGTCGTCGCCGAAGGGGTCGAGCGGATCTCCGAGCACGAGGTCATGCGCGACCTCGGCGTCGACTACGGGCAGGGCTACCTCTACGGCCACCCGACCGAGCGCCCGATGGCGGTCGATCAGCGCCTCTTCCAGCCGCGCGCCGAAGTCGTCTGAGCCGCGCCGCTAAGGGGTCCCGCGACCGGCCTAAGGGGTCGGCTCGCGAAACCGGCACCAGACGCCCGATGTAGGACGGACGTCTCAGCCGCAGGATGGTCGGCACATGTCCGCCCGTCCCGCAGGAGGTCCTCAGTGCACTCCGACATCTCCATCCACCTCACCCGTGCCACGGCCGCCGAGGCGGCCCGTGGCCGCGTCGCCCGCCGCACCCCCGCGGGCGTCCGGAGCGGGATCCTCGGCGGCGTCTTCGGGCGCCGCCGGGGCCCGCGCCCTCGAGCGCGATACTGGCGACGTGAGCACCAGAGTCACCAGCATGCGGCTCATCGGCCGCGAGCCGGAGCTGGCTGAGCTCGAGGCCGCGCTCGCCGACGCCGCCGCCGGCCGGGCGTCGCTGGCCTTCGTGGCCGGCGAGTCCGGCGTCGGCAAGAGCCGCCTGCTGGGCGAGCTCGAGCGCCGCGCGCGCGACCGCGGCGCGCGGGTGATCGGCGGCGACTGCGTCGAGCTGGGGGAGGGCGAGCTGCCCTACGCGCCGATCGTCGCCGCGCTGCGCCCGCTCGTGCGCGCGCAGGATCCGGTGCTCGACGCGCTGAGCCCGCGCGACCGGGCGGCGCTCGGCGTCGTGCTCCCCGGGCTCTCGACCGAGGCCGAGGGCGCGCGCCCCGACGCCGACGACGCGAGCGCCCAGGCGCGCCTGTTCGAGGCGCTGCTCACGCTGCTCGACCGCCTCGGCCAGGCGGCGCCGCTGCTGCTCGTGCTCGAGGACATCCACTGGGCCGACCGCTCGACGCGCGGGTTCGTCGCCTTCCTCAGCCGCTCGCTGTGCCGCGAGCGCGTCCTGCTCGTCGCCTCCTACCGCTCCGACGAGCTGCACCGCCGCCATCCGCTGCGCCCGCTGCTGGCCGAGCTGGAGCGCGAGGCGGGCTCGCGGCGGGTCGAGCTGGCGCGCTTCACGCGCGACGAGCTGACCGCCCAGCTCGCGGACATCCTCGGCGGCGCGCCCGACGCGGCGCTCGTCGACCGGCTGTGGGCCCGGGGCGGCGGGAACCCGCTGTTCACCGAGGAGC
>DASVQH010000088.1:0-2468 GCA_036389195.1 Solirubrobacteraceae bacterium | reverse complement strand
CGCGCCGCTTCTCCGGGGCGCGGACGCTCACCAGCCGCTTGACCTCGTCCGCGGAGAGGAGGTCGCCCGCGACCTCGCGCAGGTGCCGGGGGTTGCGGAACAAGCGGGCGAACAGGCCTGCCGGGGTCTCGCGCGGCCACGTCCGGGTGGCGAGGCGCTGGTAGTCCTTCGCGGAGCGCACCGCGCGCATCACCTCCTCCTGCGACACCATGCTCGCGCGGCCCATGCGCTCGAGCGCCCGCGACGCGAGGCGGTTGACGAGCGCCGCGCGGAAGCGCTCGCGCCCGCTCTCGTAGCTGCGCGCCCGCTCGCGCGCGTCGAGGACGAGCTCGCGGACCTCGGCGGCGGCGACCGGGAAGCTGGAGCGCCCGACCGCCACGAGCGTGTCCTCCTCGGGCAGCCGGATCCGCTCCCACAGCAGCCGCGAGAGGACCTCCGCCATGACCGCGCTTCCCTTCAGGGTGGCGAGGTCGGCGCTCTCGGTCGTCTCGCGGTGGGCCTCGGAGATCAGCGAGCCGATCGCGCGCTGCTCGACGGACTGCTCGCCGAGCGCGGGCAGCACCTGGGCGATGTAGCGGATGAACGTCTCGTTGGGCCCGATGACGAGGACGCCCTCGCGCGCGAGGTCGGGATCGGCGTACAGCAGCCACGCGGCGCGGTGCAGGCCGACCGCCGTCTTCCCGGTCCCCGGGCCGCCCTGGACGACGAGCGCGCCGTCGGACCGCTCGGCGATGAGCTCGTACTGGTCCGGGGTGATCGTCGCGACGATCTGGCGCATCTCGCCGACGCGCTGCCGCGTGATGTCCTCGACGATCGCGTCGGTGAGGTGGTCGAGCTCGCCCGCCGCGAGCCGCTCGTCGACGAAGCCGAGCACCCGGCGGTCCTCGATGTCGAAGCGCCGGCGCCAGACGAGGCCGTGCGGATCGAGCGGCGAGGCGGTGTAGAACGGCTCGGCGGCGGGCGCCCGCCAGTTGATCGAGAGCAGCTCGTTGTCCGGGCTGGAGACCGCGTGGCGGCCGACGTAGAGCGCGCGCCCGCCCGTCTCGTCGATCCGGCCGAAGTACAGCGGCCCGCTGGCTTCGGTGTAGATGCGGATGCGCTCGGCGCGCATGGCGTCGAGCGCCTCCTCGGCGAACCCGTCGACGCCGGCCGCGCGCCGGGACTGCAGCGCGCGCACGGCCGCGTCGAACGCCGCGTAGGTCGCGTCGAGCCGCTCCTGCTCGCGCGCCAGCTCCGTCGCCTCGGTGGACACGGGCCGGGACTCTACGCGCGCGCGCCGCCGGCCCGGCTAGCGCCCCGGCACCCGCGCCACCACGACCTGCTGGTAGCCCGACTCGTCGACGAAGGCGAGCCGACGCCCGTCGCCCGAGAGCTGCAGCTCGTCGAAGTACAGCGCACCGGGCGTCCGATCGCCGGGCGTGAGCTTGCGCGTCCTGCGCCGCCGCAGATCTCGCACGAAGACGTCCTGGTCGCCGTTGCGGTCGCCGGCGACGAGTCCGCCGTCGGAGACCATCGCCACGACGCGCCCGTCCGACGAGATGTCGGCTGCGAAGCTGGCGTGGCTGCTCTGGCGCCCGGACGGCTTGAGGCTCACGCGGCGCGTGGTCCCCCGGCGGCGGTCGCGCACGTAGACGTCCGGCTCGCCGTTGGTGTCGCCCGCCACGAGCGGCGCCGCCGACGAGAAGGTCACGAAGCGCCCGCTGCCCGAGACCGCCGGATGGAATCCGGCGTTGCGCCCGCGGGCCACGCGGCCACGCACGTCGACGCTCACCGGCGACGTCGACCCGGCCGTGCGATCGTAGGCGAAGACGCCTGAACCGCCGCTCGCCGAGGTGGAGAAGACGACGACGCGTCCGTCGGCGGAGACGTCCACGCCGCCCTCCCCGCCGTGGCCGACGCGTGCGGTCCTCCGGGTCCGGCGGTCATGGACGAAGAGCCCGCGCCCACCGGGCGCGAGGTTGCTGGCGGCCGACTCGAAGGCGACGTACCGGCCGTCGGCGGACATCGCGAGGCCGGCATCGCCGCTTCCCAGGTCGCCCTGCTCGGCCCGCGACGAGACGCTGACGCGCTCGGTCGTCCCGGCCGAGCGATCGCGGACGAAGACGTCGGCCGCGTCGTTGGTGTCGCCGGCGACGAGGTTGGTCGCGTCGGAGGCGAACGCGACGAAGCGGCCGTCGGCCGAGATGGCCGGCCCGGCCGTGAACTCGCCGCTCGGCTTGTCGCCCGGCACCCCGTCCGACGCGACGCTGATCCGCTCGGTCGTCCCGCGGCGCCGGTCACGCACGACGATGTCGGCGATCTCCTCGCAGCCCGCCGAGCCGTTCTCGTCGGGGAAGCAGTGCTCCAGCGACTCGTCGCCCGGGATGAGCTCCCCGGCGACCGTGGAGAACGCGACGTAGCGCCCGCCGCGCGAGAGGGCGGGGTGGACGCTCTTGCCGCGTCCTTCCTCGCCGCTGGGACTCAGGCTG
>DASVQH010000087.1:0-2203 GCA_036389195.1 Solirubrobacteraceae bacterium | reverse complement strand
CGCCGAGGAGCTGCGGTCGGCTCAGGACCCCGTGCTGACGAGCCGCCAGATCGGCGATGACCCGGTCGGCACGGACAACCGGACGTCGGCGGCGCCGAGAACGCCGAATGTCCGGTTCGACGTCCCCTGCACGTTCAACCGGACGATCGACGGATTCGACTCCACGAGTGTCCGGTTGTACGTGCGCACCCACGCAGAGGACGATGCGGCACGCGGCGCCCGCCGAGGACGCGCGCGGCCACGTTGTGGCGGACCCGTCGCACTTCCTTCACTCAACGCGCAGTTCAGCGGGGAGAGTCCCCGCGCACCGACCCGATGACGAACTCCCCGTCCGCACCCCCGCGCGGGCGCGACCGATCCCGCGCCGGCGCCGTCAGGGTCAGCGGCGCCTGGACGACCGCGCCGCGACCCGCGTCGAGCGGCTGGAGCTCGACGGTGGCCGGCCCGGGATCGCGGTGGCGCAGCACGTCGACGTCGCGCCGCGAGAGGCGGAGCGTGATCGCGGGGATCGCGCCCCGGGCGACGCGCACCCGGCGCGCGGCGACGACCGTCGGGGACGCCCCGCGCCAGACGACGAGCCGGACCGCCACCGGGCAGCCGGCGCTCGTGGCCATCGGGCAGCCGACGCGGACCCGCAGGCGTGGGTGCCGCACCGAGAGGGCGGCCTGAGCGCCCGGCCGGAGAATGGGCTCGGTGCGGGCGCACGGGCCGCCGGCGGGCGGTGCGGCGCGCACGGTCAACCCGGGGACGCGCTCTGCGTAGAGGCACCGGCTCGTCGCGAAGGACAGGCGCCGGCCGTCGAAGTCGAACGCCTCGACCCCCGCGACCGGGAAGGACGCCGGAGCGGAGAAGCCGTCGAGGTCGGTGACGGCGAGCTCGTCGGCGATGCCCACCTGCCGCACGTAGGCGATCCGGTCCCCGGCGACCCGCACGTCGCCGAAGCGGGTCCCGCGGGCGACCTCGCGCAGGCCGGAGCGGCGCGGCGCGGACCAGGCGATCGCGGTCTCGGTGCGCGTGAGCGCGGTGGCGACCGCCACCTTGCCGTCGGCCTGGACGTCGAGCGCCTCGAGGTCGCCGGACAAGGTCAGCCGGCTGGTCTCCTCCCCCGTGCGACGGTCGGCGACGACCACGACATCGCGCCCGCCGGCGCGCTCGGCCCAGGTGACGAAGTCGCCCGCCGCCCGCACGAGCGGCACCACGGGCCGCCCGACGGCCAGCTCGACCGCCGCGCCGAACCCGCCGAGGTCCCGCGCGACCACCCAGCGACGGTGGGCCGCCCGGCCGCGAGACCGGCGGCTCGACGGTGACCAGCGTGGAGCCGGTGACGTCGAGCGCGAACGCGCGCGCCCCCACGCCGCCGAAGGGGCCGAGGGGTGAGGGCCCGGCCAGCACCCGCGCCGCGCGCACCGGCCCCTCGCGCGCCGGCGAGAACGCGAACGCCGTCCACGCCGGCGAGGCGGCCAGGCCGAGCCCCAGCTCCACCGCGTCGGCTTGCCGGGAGAACACGGTCCGGACCGCGCCGCCCGGGCCGACCGACCGCACCCGCGCTGTGGCGACGTCCTCGGCCAGCAGGACGCCATCGTCGCTCAACCCCACTCCGGACGGGCTCCCGGGGATCCGCGGCAGGGCCGCCGGCTCGGCGGCCGAGGCGGTCGACGCGGACAGGAACGTGGCGAGGAGGACCGCGACCGGCAAGCGCATGGCGAGCGACGGTAGGCGGCCGCCCTCCGGCCCGCCAGGGTCCGAGGACCCAACCTCGCTGTGGGACCCCGTTCGGGGGCGCCGCGGACCAGCCGCGGCGCCGTTTCACCGCCGGGCTACCAGCGGTAGTGCGCGAAGGCCTGGTTGGCCTGCGCCATGCGGAAGATGTCGTCCTTGCGCTTGAAGGCGCCGCCCTGCTGAGATTGTGCGTCCATCAGCTCGTTGGCGAGGCGCTGCGCCATCGACTTCTCGCGGCGCTGGCGGGCGAAGAGGATCAGCCAGCGAACCGCGAGCGTGCGGGCGCGGCGCTGCGGGACCTCGACGGGCACCTGGTAGGTGGCGCCACCGACGCGGCGCGACCGGACCTCGAGGACCGGGGTCAGGGCCTTGATCGACGCCTCGAGCGCCTCCACCGGGTCCTTGCCCGTGCGCTCGGCGAGGATCGCGAGCGCGTCGTAGACGATGCGCTCGGACGTCGACTTCTTGCCGTCCAGCATCACCT
>DASVQH010000086.1:0-1551 GCA_036389195.1 Solirubrobacteraceae bacterium | reverse complement strand
GAGCGGGCGCGGGCGCGGGCGCGGGCGCCGCCGCGCCCTGCACGACGTCGCATCCGGCCTCGCGCGCGGACTCCAGGCCGGCCGGCGCGTCGACCTCGACCGCCACGGCGAGCGCGCCGAGCGCCCGGGCCACCGCCACGGTCGCGCGCGCCGCCACGGCGTCGAGCGCCGGATCGAGCGACAGCGTCGCCAGCGGGAGCCGCGCGAGCGTCGCCAGGGCGGCGCCGCCGCCGCCCGAGCCGCGCACGCCGACCCGCACGCCCAGCGCGGCGGTGTCCTCGATCGCGTCGAGCAGCGCCGGCGCGGGCGAGCGCAGCGAGGCGTCCGGGATCTCCAGGCAGACGTCCTCGGGCGTGGCCGCCGTCAGCGACAGCGCGTCGCGCACCGCGCCGGAGAGGTCGGGCAGCAGCGCAGGCGCGGCCGGGACCGCGACGGGCTCCCCGTCGGCCGCCCGGATCGCGGCGTGAAGCGCCGCGGCGGCGGTCGGGGCGTCGAGCGCGTCGATCTCCACCAGCTCGCCGTCGGGCCGCCGCAGGCGCACGCCGTAGCCGGCCCAGCCGCCGTCGGACAGGCGGGCGCGCGGGATCAGCTCGACCTCGAAGTCCGTGCGCACCAGCCGGTTCTCGATGTCGTGCAGGCGCCAGCAGCTGCCGCCGGCGCCCTTGGCCGCGTACATCGACTGGTCGGCGGCGCGCAGCAGCGCCTCGGGGTCCGAGGGCTGCCCGGCCAGCGCGATGCCGACGCTGCCGGTGACGTGGGCGCGGCCGCGGGCGACGTCGAACGGCTGGGAGATCGCGGCGATCACGCGCTCGGCGATGTCCGCGGCGGCCACCGGGCCGTCGATCGCGTCGGAGAGCACGGCGAACTCGTCGCCGCCGAGGCGCGCGACGGTGTCGGCGGGCCGCAGGACGGTGCGCAGCCGCGCCGCGAGCTCGACCAGCAGCTCGTCGCCCGCCTCGTGACCCAGCGAGTCGTTGACCGGCTTGAAGCCGTCGAGATCGATGTAGAAGACGCCGACCGAGGACGGCAGCCGGCGCGTACGGGCGAGGGCGATCTCCAGCCGGTCGCGGAACAGCACGCGGTTGGGCAGGCCGGTCAGCGGATCGTGAAGCGCCCGATGGGCGAGATCCTCGGCTTCGCGCTTGAGGTGGTAGAGGTCGATGAAGACGCTGACCTTCGAGCGCAGCACCACCGGGTCGAACGGCTTGAACAGGTAGTCGACCGCGCCCGCCCCGTAGCCGCGGCGGGCCGCGCGGTCGTCGGTGTCGATCGCCGTCAGGAAGATGATCGGGACGTGGCGGGTGCGCTCGCGCGACTTGATCAGCGCCGCGGTCTCGTAGCCGTCCATCCCCGGCATCTGGACGTCGAGCAGGATCACCGCGAACTCCTGGTGGAGCATCGCCCGCAGCGCGGCCTCGCCGGACTCGGCGCGCACGAGGTTCTCCCCCAGCGGCTCGAGGATCGCCTCGAGCGCGAGCAGGTTCTCGGGGCGGTCGTCGACGAGCAGGAGGTTGGCCTGCGCGCGCCCGGGCATCAGTCGATCCTCCGGTA
>DASVQH010000085.1:0-9393 GCA_036389195.1 Solirubrobacteraceae bacterium | reverse complement strand
GGGCGCGACCCGCGATCACCCCTGCGCGGGCGCCGGCCGCGACGCGGCCGGCCGTGTCCGCGCCGTCTCCGGCAGGTTCTCGAAGTCCGCGGGGCGGAAGTGGCCCTCGCGCAGCTTGCACTCGATCTGCTCCAGGCTGCGGCCGGTCAGCTCCGGCATCCGCTTCCACACGAAGATCCAAGCGCCGACGTTGAACAGCGCGTAGACCCAGAGCGTCGGCCCGACGCCGATGCCGTCGATCATCGTCAGCAGCGTCAGCGTGATCAGGAGGTTCGTCGTCCACAGCACCGCCGACTGCGCGCTCGTGCCCGCGCCGCGCACGGCGAGCGGGTAGATCTCCGCGCCGGTGAGCCAGCCCATGAGCTGGAGCCCGCCGGCGTTGAAGAACATGAACACGATGAGACAGGCGATGATCAGCCACAGCGTGCTCGGCTTGTCGAGGCCGAAGGCGAAGATGGCGCCGAGGGCGAAGAGGGCCAGCGCGGCACCGGGGATCATCCCGAGCGTCAGCCGGCGGCGGCCGACGCGGTCGACGATCGACAGGCCGACCAGCATCATCACCAGGTAGGTGACGCCGAGCGCGACGCTGACGCGCAGGGCCGCCGTGTCCGAGAACCCGTTGTCGGTGAGGATCGTCGGGGCGTAGTAGACGATCATCTCGATCCCGGAGAGCTGCGTGGCGATCGCGATGCCGCAGCCGACGATGAGCGCCGGGCGCACCCATGGCTTGCGCAGGCCGTCCCAGCCCGAGGTCGCCGCCTCGCGCTCGCGCTGCTCGACGTCGACGATCTCCTCGACCTCGCCCTCGATGTCGTGGCCCTCGGCGCGGATCTGGGTGAGGACGTCGCGCGCGTCGTCCGTGCGGTTCTGCTTGACCAGCCAGCGCGGGCTCTCGGGCAGCCGCAGCATCAGCACGAACATGATCGCCGCGGGGACGGAGGCGGCGCCGATCGCCACGCGCCAGTCGACGGCCTCGGAGGCGCCGACGAGCGTCGAGAGCACGATCCCGACGCCGATGCCGACCTGGAACGTCAGCACCAGCCGCCCGCGCAGCGGGGCGGGCGCCAGCTCGGCGACGTACATGGGGATCGTCTGCGTCCCGCCGCCGACCGCGAAGCCCAGGAAGATGCGCCCGAGCGACAAGGTCGTGGCGGTGGGCGCCAGCGCGCACAAGATCGCCCCGAGGGTGAAGATGACGGCGAGAACGAGGATCGTCCCGCGGCGCCCGCGCTGCTCGGAGACGCGGCTGCAGACCAGTGCACCGATGACCGCTCCGAGGAGGATGCTGGCGGCGATGATCTGCTTCATCGCGCTGCCGATGTCGAAGTCGTCCTCGATCTGCAAGAGGGCGCCGGAGATGATGCCGGTGTCGTAGCCGTAGAGCAGCGCCGAGATCGCCGAGACGGCGGCGGCCATGCCGAGCCTCCCGGTGAAGCTGCTGGTCGGTGTCACCTGCTGTGCGTCAGCCATGAACCCTCCGAGGGGTGTCGTCCTGCTGGTGGGTGGAATCGACGAGCGACTGGACCGTCGCGCGCGCGCCGTGCTGGTGAAGCGAAGTGAGCGCCGTCCGGTAGGCCTCGACGAAGCGCGGCTCGTCGCGCAGTCCGGCGAACAGCTCGTCGTCGAGGAGGGCCAGCGGATCCTCCCGCTGGCGGCAGGCCCGCGCGTGGAGGCGATCACCGACGCGGTCGATCACCGCGATCGGCTCGCCCGCCTCGTCGACGCCCTCGAGGTAGCGGGCCCAGCCGGCGATGACCGTCGCGCAGCGCCGGATGTCGCCGCCCTTCTCGAGCTGCTCGAGGACGATCGGGAACAGCCAGATCGGGATGCGGTCCGACGTGTAGGCGCAGAGGCGGTCGAGCGTGTCGCGCACCGCGGCGTTCGAGAAGCGGTCCAGCAGCGTGCGCTTGTAGCCGTCGAGGTCGATGCCGGGCACCGGGGCGAGCGTCGGCGCCGCCTCCTCGTCCATGTAGCCGACGAGGAGCTCGCGGAACAGCGGGTCCCCGGCGGCCTCGTGCACGAGCCGGTGGCCGGCGAGGTAGGCGAGGTACCCGAGCGCCTGGTGCGCGCCGTTGAGCAGCCGCAGCTTCATCAGCTCGTACGGGCGGACGTCGTCGACCACCTGGACGCCGACCCGTTCCAGCGGCGGCCGTTGCGTCGTGAAGTCGCCCTCGATGACCCACTGCGAGAAGGCCTCGCACACGACGGGCCAGCGGTCCTCGATCCCGGCCCGCGCGGCGAGGTCGCGCTGGTCCTCGGCGGTGGTCGCCCCGGTGATGCGGTCGACCATCGAGTTGGGGAACCGGCCTGCCCGCTCGATCCATTCCCC
Organism: Solirubrobacteraceae bacterium; assembly: GCA_036389195.1. Lineage (GTDB taxonomy): Bacteria > Actinomycetota > Thermoleophilia > Solirubrobacterales > Solirubrobacteraceae > JACCYI01. The sequence goes on along the minus strand of DASVQH010000085.1, from coordinate 7,064 downwards.
GAGCTCCGCGTCGCGCATCCGCGCGAAGCCGGTCACGCGCTCGCGGGTCAGCTCGCCGTTACCCTCGAGGTTGTCGCACGGGACGACCGTGAAGGGCGCGAGGTCGCGCTCGCGCCGGCGCCGCAGCGCCTCGGTTATCAGGCCGAACGCCGTTCGCGGCGCCTCCCCGTGCTCGAGGTCGCGCCGCACCGCCGCGTCGTCGGGGTCGACGACGTATCCGCCCTCGGTGATGGTGAGCGACACGATCCGGATCGCCTCGCCGGCCATCCGCTCGACGACGGCCTGCGGGTCGTCGGCGAGCAGGAGGTAGTCGACGATGGAGCCGACCACCCGGACGCGCTGCTCACCGTCGACGTCCTTCTCGACGACCGTGTAGAGCCAGTCCTGTCCCTCGAGCGCCTCCTTCATCCGCCGGTCCGCCGGAAGGACCCCGACGCCGCAGATGCCCCAGTCGAGCTGCCCGGTCTCCGCCATCAGCCGGTCGAGGTAGACGGCCTGGTGAGCGCGGTGGAAGCCCCCCACCCCGATGTGGACGACGCCGGCGGTCACCCGGCTGCGGTCATAGCCGGGGACGGCCGCGGCTCCGGCGAGGTCCGGCAGCGCATCGCTCGAGACCAGGGTCATGTCCGGCCCGGAGCTACCCAGAACGCCCGAGCGCCATGCTCATGTGAGCGGACCGCTGCTCACATGTCCTGTGGCGGGACGCCGAGGGCGCGGGCCAGCGCGCGCTGGTCGGCGTCCAGCCACCGCGCCGTGCGCTCCGCGCGCGCCCGGCCACCGGCTCGCCAGCGCGCGGCGAACGACGGGTGGCCGACCCGCAGCGCGTCGCGCACGACGTCGTAGGCCCACTCGTGCGAGGCACGGGCGGCAGCAGGCAGGCGGACCCGCTCGGCGTGCGCGAGCCCGTAGGCGTCGGCGAACAGCCGCAGCCGGTCGAGGCAGCGGCCGCGCAGCCCGGCGGGCATGTCGCGTTCGTCGCGCAGCGGCGCCCAGTGGCGCGCCGCGCAGGCCAGATCCCACACGGCCGACCCGGGGCCGGCGAGGTCGAAGTCGATCAGCGCGACGGCGCGGCCGTCGGAGAAGACGACGTTGTCGAGGTTCGGGTCGTTGTGGCAGATCAGCCCGCCGCGGAACGCCGCGGGGACCGGCTGCTCCCAGGCGAGACCCGACGCGTCGAAGGAGGCCACCGCGTCGTGGTAGCGGCGCAGGAGCTCGGCGACGCTGACCAGCGCGCCGTCGGTCAGCGCCCAGCCCGGGTGCGGCTCGATCGGCACCTCGCCCTCGACGTAGGTCAGCACCTCGCGGCCCTCGGCGTCGCGACCCAGATGGCGCGGCGCGCCGTCGAAGCCCACGCGCTCGAGGTGCTCGAGCAGCGCGCGCGTCGCCGGGCTGGTCGCGCGCTCCGGGCGCCGCACGGTGTCGCCGACGCGGACGACGAGCCCGTCGTTGGTCGATCCCCCGCGCAGGACGATCTCCGGGTCGCTCACGACGCCAGCAGCGCTCGCGCCATCGCCCCGTGCGTGACGAGGCTGGTCACGAACCCGCCGCGCACCGCGGCACCCACCGCCGGCGCCTTCGCCGCGCCGTAGACGATGCCGATGACGTCGTCGATCGCCTGCAGACGGTCGGCGTCGATGCTGATCAGGCGGTCGGTCAGCGAGGTGGCGACCGCCCGCCCGTCCGCGTCGAGCAGGACGCCGCCGGTCTCCGCGCGGACGCCGCGCGCGTAGGCCTCGCGCCGGTCCGCCTCGGGCACCGCGTCGGCCACCGTCGACTGCCCGGGCGCCCAGGCGCCGACGCCGACCACCGCCTTGGTCACGCGCGACGCCATCGCCAGCGCGGCGGCGATCTCGGGCTGCGTGCGCAGCGCCCGCGCGGTGGCCGCGTCCGGGACGATCAGCGGCGCGTAGAACCAGTGCGCCGGGCCGCCCGCCAGCCGCGCGACGTCGCGCACGAGCTCGACGGAGCTCGCGTCGACGTCGGGCCGCGACAGCGCGCCGGTGAGCTGCACGACGGTGCACGCAGGCAGCTCGGTCAGCGCCTCGCGCATCGCGAGCAGCGAGCGCCCCCACACCAGCCCCAGGACGTCCTCGGGGCCGATGATCTCGGCGAGCAGGTCCGCCGCCGCGCGGCCGAGGACCGCGCGGATCGCGTCGTCGGAGTCCTCGACGTCGTCGACCACCACGCAGTGACGCAACCCGTAGGCCGCCCGCAGGCGCAGGGCCAGCTCGACGTCGAGCCCCGCCGGGTACGCCAGCTCGATCCGCACCATGCCGCTGGCGCGGGCCTGCTCGAGCAGGCGGGCGACCTTGAAGCGGCTGAGGCCGAGCTCGTCGGCGATGTCGCGCTTGCTGGCGCCGTCCAGGTAGTGCCGGCGGGCGACAGTCGCGGTGAGGAGCAGGGCGGCAGGCCCGTCGGGGCGCTCCTGGGCCATGCCCGGATCGTCGCAGAGCGGCGCGTGGTTGGATGTCGAGAAGCGCCGACGGGCTCCGCTCACCGGGTGAAGGGCCACGACAGGCGGCCCGCGACGCCAGGAGGCGACGATGCCGAAGTACCTGCTCCTCAAGCACTACCGCGGCGGCCCGGAGCCGCACCGCCGCGTGCCCCCGATCGACCAGTGGGCCCCCGCGGACGTGGAGGCGCACATGGCCTTTCAGCACCACGTCTCAGAGCTGCTGGAGCGCAACGGCGAGTACGTGGACGCGCGAGCGCTCGCGCCGGCGCGGACCTGGGTCCGCTACGGCGGCCCGGACGCCGCGCCCGTCTCCACCGAGGGTCCGCATCCCGAGACCAGCGACCTCGTCGCCGGCTGGTGGATGATCGACGTCGACTCGCACGAGCGCGCGGTCGAGCTCGCGGCCTACGTCTCGTCCGAGCCCGGCCCCGGCGGGGAGCCGCTGTACGAGTGGATCGACGTCCGCGAGGTCATGTGGGAGCGCCCGCAGACGACCGACGCGGCGTGAGTGGCGGGCCGGCGCCGCGGCTGGACGAGAGCGCGCTGCGCGCTCTCGTCCCGCGGGTGCTCGCCGGCCTGGTCCGGCGCGGCGAGGACTTCGACACCGCCGAGGACGCGCTGCAGGAGGCGCTGCTGGAGGCGCTGCGGGTGTGGCCCGAGCATCCGCCGCGCGATCCGGCCGCCTGGCTGGCGGCGGTCGCGGCCCGGCGGCTCGTCGACGCCCGGCGCAGCGAGACCGCCCGCCGCCGGCGCGAGGAGGCGGACGCCGGCCGGCCCGAGCCGGGGCCGGTCGCCGTCCCCGCCGAGGTGGGCGACGAAACGCTCTTCCTGCTCTTCTGCTGCTGCCACCCCGCGCTCGCGCCGGCCTCCCAGGTGGCGCTGACCCTGCGCGCGGTCGGCGGCCTCACCACCCGCGAGATCGCCGACGCGTTCTACGTGCCGGAAGCGACGATGGCGCAGCGGATCAGCCGGGCCAAGCGCACGCTCGCAGGCCCACCTTCCCGCCGCCTGGACCAGCCCGGCGACCTCGCCGTCGTGCTGCGCGTCCTCTACCTGATCTACACGACGGGTCACGCGGACCGCGTCGAGCTGGCCGGCGAGGCGATCCGGCTCGCCCGCCAGCTCACGCTGGCCACCGAGGAGCCGGAGGCGCGCGGCCTGCTCGCGTTGATGCTCCTCAACCACGCCCGGCTCCCGGCGCGCCTGGACGCGCAGGGCCGCATCGTCCCGCTCGACCGGCAGGACCGCGGCCGGTGGGACGCCCGGGAGATCGCCGAGGGCGTGCGCGTCCTGCAGTCGGCGCTCGCCCTGCAGCGCCCCGGCCGCTACCAGATCGAGGCCGCCATCGCCGCCCTGCACGACGACGCGGCCGGCGCCGAGGAGACCGACTGGCCGCAGATCCTCGACTGGTACGACGACCTCGTGGCCCTCACCGGCGACCCGGTGCGCCACGACCCCGCCGCCGTGCTCGGCCGCGCGGTCGCGGTCGGCCACGTGCTCGGTCCCGCCGCGGGGCTGCTGGAGACCGAGCGGCTGCGCGACGTCCTCGGCGACCGCCACCGGTGGCAAGCCGTCCGCGGCCACCTGCACGAGCTCGCCGGCGACCTGCCCGCCGCCACCGCGGCCTACGCGGAGGCCGCCCGGCGCGCGACGAACGTCGCCGAGCGCGACCACCTGGTCCGTCAGGCCGCCCGCGCGCGGGCCGGGCGAAGCGGGCGCTCGTAGGATGCACGTCGTGGCGCCGCCGCTTCCACGCCCCCACCGCGCCGCTCACGGGCGACCGTAGATGGGCGACCACCTCATCGTCCTGCACTCCGCGGCGCGCGCGTGCGCAGGCTACGACCGCCACGAGGCGCCCTCGATCCTCATGGACGGCGCGTCGCTGGCGCGCGACACCGAGCACGGCCGCGCCGTCACCGCCCAGCTGACCCGCCGGCACGGGACGCTCGAGGAAGCCATCGAGGCGGGGATCTTCGCGCTCGGCGTCGCCGGGCTGTCCAAGGGCATCCGCCGCCAGGCGCGCGCGGCGTGCGAGGACTACTTCTACACCCGGCTCGGCCTGGCGCCGGGCGAGAGCCTGGGCGGCCCGGTGAAGATCGCCGAAGGGCTCGAGCCGATGCCCGACCCGATGTACCTCGCGCTCGAGGGGATCGTCGAGCTGGTGGTGGACGGCGACTACGACGAGCTGCGCGAGCTGTCGCGCAACCGGCTCGACGTCGAGGACATGCGCCGCCGCGTCGAGGACGACTGCCCTGAGGCGCTGGTGCTGCCGCCGCGCGAGATCTACCGAGTCGAGGCGATCAGCAAGTCCGACGAGCCGGACATGCCCGGCTGGGCGTACTTCCTCGAGCTGTGGACCGAGACCGGTCCCGCGCGCCTGCACATCGAGGGCGAGCTGGAGGAGTCGGGGTCGCGCTTCACCGCGACGCTCGACGACATCCTGCCCTGACCGGCCGCCCCGCGACGGCCCGTTAACGCGGAAAGCCCACCCGTGGGTGGACTCTCGGCCATCAGAAGATCAGGCGGCTTTCGCGGGAAGGGGACGTTCAGTAAGAAGGTCTCGCCCTCTGGTTGCCCTCGCTGTCTGACCCCGTCAGGATAGCGCGCCGACCGGGGCGCTCAAGCGCTCGCGCCCCTACTCCACCTCGTCGAGCGACCGCTGCCCCGGGCCGACGTACTTGGCCGTCGGGCGAATGAGCCGCGCCTCGCGCTTCTGCTCGAGGATGTGCGCCGACCAGCCCGCCACGCGCGCGCAGGTGAACATGCTCGTGAAGAGGTCCGGCGGGACGTTGGCGTGGTCGAGCACGACCGCCGACCAGAACTCGACGTTGGTGGCCAGGACGCGATCGGGGCGCCGCGCCTTGAGCTCGGCCAGCGCGGCGTTCTCCAGCGCCTCGGCGACCTCGAAGCGCTTGGAGCCGATCTCGCGCGACGTGCGGCGCAGCACGCGGGCGCGCGGGTCCTCGGCGCGGTAGACGCGGTGGCCGAAGCCCATCAGGCGCTGGCCGGCGTCGAGCGCCTGCTTGACCCACTTCTCGGCGTCGCCGGTGCGCTCGACCTCGTCGAGCATCTTCAGCACGCGCGACGGCGCGCCGCCGTGCAGCGGGCCCGAGAGCGCGCCGACCGCGCCGGACAGGGCGGCGGCGACGTCGGCGCCGGTCGACGTGATGACGCGCGCGGTGAACGTCGAGGCGTTCATCCCGTGCTCGGCGGCCGAGATCCAGTAGGCGTCGATCGCCTTGACGTGGTGCGGGTCGGCCTCGCCGCGCCAGCGGATCAGGAAGCGCTCGGGGATCGAGGCGCCCTTGTCGATCTCGCGCTGCGGTACGGGCGGGCGCCCGGCGCCGCGCGCCGACTGGGCGACGAAGGAGAGCGCCATGACCGAAGCCCGGGCGAGCTGGTCGCGTGCGACCTCGTCGGAGATGTCGATCACGGGCTCGAAGCCCCACTCGGGGGCCAGCCGGGCCAGGGCGCTCTGCACGTCGACGCGCGGGTCGCCCGAGCGGACGCTCAGCGGATGCGGCTCGGCGGGCGGGAGGCCCGGATCCGGGTGGCCGTCCACCAGCAGCCCCCAGACCTTCTCGAAGGGGACCTGGCCGACGAGCTCCTCGATGTCGACGCCGCGGTAGCGCAGCGCGCCGCCCTCCTTGTCGGGCTCGGCGATCTCGGTGGCGAAGGCGACGACGCCCTCCAGGCCGGACTGCACTTCGGTGGTGCTCATGCGGTGACTGCCCTTTCGTGACGGGACTGCGTGGATATGGCGAGGCGGCGCTCCTCCTCCGGCTCCAGCGGGGCGATCAGCGCCCAGCCGGCCAGGGGAAGCGCCGCGAGGAGGGCGAAGGCGAGGGCCCAGGAGCTCGACGCGACCACGGCGCCGAAGGCCACGCCGATCCCGGCCTGGGGGATCCGCATGACCGTGCCCTGGAGGCCGATCGCGGTGCCGGCCTGCGCGAGGCCGGCCAGCTCGGCGGCGGCGGTCATCGAGAGGCCGTTCCAGCTCATGGCGAGGATGCCGGTGCCGACGAGGGCCGGGATCAACACGGCGAGCGGCGCCTCGGTCAGCCCGGCGACGCCCAGCAGCGCGACCGCCGTGCCCGCGGCGAGGCGGCGCAGCGGGGCGACCCGGCGGCCGCGGCGGTCCGACAGCCGGCCCGCGACGAGGCGCGCGAGCCCGCCGCCGAGCTGGATGGCGGCGAGCACGGCGGCCGCCGCGGCCGCGCCCACGCCGCGATGGTCGTGGAGGAAGAGGACGGCGAAGCTGAGGGTCGCGGTCTGGGCGCAGACGATCAGCGCCGAGCCGACGGAGAGCCGCCACACGCGGCGGTCGCGCAGCGGCGGCGGCGCGCCAGGCGCCGTGCGGTCCTCGGCCGCCACCTCGGCCGAAGGCTCGCGGATCCAGGCCCCGGCGGCGACCGCGCCCGCCGCGCAGCCCGCGGCGAGCACGAGCATCGCGGCGTCGAGGCCGCCCGCGCGGACGGCCAGCGGCAGGCTCAGCGCGCCGGCGGCGCCGCCGAGCGGCACGGCCATCTGGCGGATGCCCAGCGCGAAGCCGCGCTCCGCGCGCCCGAACCAGCCCATCACCGCGCGCCCGGAGGCCGCCGCGGCGCCG
>DASVQH010000084.1:0-2293 GCA_036389195.1 Solirubrobacteraceae bacterium | reverse complement strand
CAGAAGTACGCCGACGCCGCGCTGCACGAGCGCTACCTGCGCGCGCTGGCCTCCCACCGCGAGGCGATGCTCGTGGTGCTCAACCAGGCCGACCGGCTCGACGGCGCCGCCGTCGCGGCGTGCCGCGCCGACATCGGGCGGCTGCTCGCCGAGGACGGCCTGCCCGGGCTGCCCGTCCTCGCCGTCTCGGCGCGCGACGGGCGGGGCCTCGACGACCTGCAGGGCGTGCTGCGCGATCGCGCCGCCGCGCGGGCGGCGGCCACGGCGCGGCTGGCGGCCGACGTCGGCGCGGCGGCCGGGCGGCTCGCCGAGGGCGCCGGCTGCGGCCGCGAGCGCGCGGGCAAGGTGGGGCGGGGCGACCGCGAGCGGCTGGTCGCCACGCTCGCCGACGCGGCCGGGGTCCCCGCCGTCACGCGCGCGGTCGCCCGCTCGCACCGCCGCCGCGGATCGCTGGACACCGGGTGGCCCGTCGCCCGCTGGGTGGGCCGCCTGCGGCCCGATCCGCTCAAGCGGCTCGGCCTGGGTCGTGGAGACGGCGCCGACGCCCATACCTCGCTGCCGCCCGCCACGCCGGCGCAGCGCTCGCAGGTCGAGTCGGCCGTCCGCACGCTGGCCGCGGGCGTCGCGGGCGAGCTGCCGGCGCCGTGGCCCGGGCTGGTCCGCGGCGCCGCCGGGGCGCGCGGCGCCGAGCTGCCCGCGCGGCTGGACCGGGTGATGGCGGGCGCCGACCTCGTCGCGCGCCGGCCGCGCTGGTGGGCGCTTGCCGGCGGCCTCCAGCGAGTCCTGGCGCTCGTCGCCGCGGCGGGCGCGCTGTGGCTGGTCGGCCTGGCGGCGCTCGGCTGGCTGCAGCTCTCCGACGCCGTCCCGCTGCCCGAGCTGGAAGGGATCCCGCTGCCGACGCTCCTGCTCGCCGCGGGCGTGCTCGGCGGCCTGCTGCTGGCCCTGCTGGCGCGGTGGCTGATCGGGATCGGCGCCGCGCGGCGCGCCCGGACCGCCGAACGGGCGCTGCGCCGGCAGGTGGACGCGGTCGCCGAGGAGCTGATCGTCGCGCCCGTGACGGCGGAGCTGGGGACCCGCGAGACGCTCTGCGGCGCGCTGCGGGCGGCCTCGGGCGCACGCAAGGTCTGACGAAGGCCTCCAGCGGGCAGTCTCACCGGTGCATGGACGCCGCCGGCACCCAGCGCATCGCCGATCGCTACAGGATCGTCCGTACCATCGCCAGCGGGGGGATGGGCAGCGTCCTGCTGGCCGAGGACGAGCGGCTCGGTCGGCAGGTGGCGATCAAGCGGATGCACGCCGAGGGCGCCGAGGACGCGCTCCAGCGCTTCCGTCGCGAGGCGCGGCTCGGGGCCTCGCTGAGCCACCCGAACCTGGTCAAGATCTACGACGCGATCGTCGACGGCCCCGACGTGATGATCCTCATGGAGTACGTGCCCGGCCGCTCGCTCGCCGACCGGCTGCGCGAGGGGCCGCTGGACCGTGGCGAGGCCGCGTCGATCCTGCGCGACGTGGCGTGCGGCCTCGACCACGCGCACGAGCACGGCGTCCTGCACCGCGACGTCAAGCCCGGCAACGTCCTCCTCGGGCCCGACGGCCGGGCGAAGATCGGCGATCTCGGGATCGCGACGGCGGCCGAGATGACCCGGATCACGCTCACCGGCAGCATCATGGGCACCGCCGCGTACCTGGCGCCGGAGCGGATGGAGGGCGCGCCGGCGACGCCGGGGTGCGACATCTACGGGCTCGCGGCGGTCGCCTACGAGATGCTCTCGGGGCGGCGCGCGCGGGGCGGGCGCACGCCGGCCGAGATCATCCGGCGGGCCGCGGTCGAGCCGCCGCCCGACGTGCGCGAGGTCGACCCGACGATCCCCGCCGCGGCCGCCGAGGCGATCCGCCGCGGCCTGGATCCCGACCCCGAGCGGCGCCCGCCGTCGGCCGGCGCGCTGGTCGCCGGGATCAGCGAGCACCTGGAGACCGCGCCGGTGCCGGTCGCGCCGCCGGCGCCGGAGCCCGAGCCCGAGCCCGAGCCCGTGCCCGAGGACCCGACGCTCGTAACCCCGCCGCCGCCGCCGGTGCGCCCCAAGCGCCCGCGCAGCGCCGAGCCGCGCCCGGCGCCGCGCCGCCGCGCCGCCGCGGCCGCTTCCGCGGGCCCGTCCCGGCGCCCCGGCCTGCTGGCGGCCGGGATCGCCATCTTCGTGCTGCTCGGCCTCGCCGGCCTCGGCGCGGCCCTGCTCAGCGACGGCAGCGGCGGCGGCAAGGACGACTCGGCGCGCGCCGAGGCCACCGCCACCCC
>DASVQH010000083.1:0-10438 GCA_036389195.1 Solirubrobacteraceae bacterium | reverse complement strand
AACAGCCGTCGTCCTTTGACGCTGAGGCGCGCGTTAGCGTGCAGCTTCATCCGGTGCCCTCCTTTGGAGAACTGGGTCGCTTGGCAGCTCCCAGCCTCCAAGGAGGCCCGGATGAACAACGTCGTCAGGAACTACATCTAGCGGAGCGTGCGGCGCTCCTCGGACTCGGCGGGGACCTCGCGCTCGTCCTCGCGGATGAAGCGGCGCTGGCCGGTGTCCTCGGCCGGCTCGTGGGCGCGGCCGCCGTTGGTCAGCGAGCGGAAGCGCCCGCCGCCCTGGGACTCGTCCTCACGCGTGTCCATGTCCTCGCGGACGGTCTCGGTGCGCGTGCGAGTGCGACCGTCCTGCACGACGTCGTCGGACGGGCCGGACTCGAGCTCGTGGTCGGCCAGGCCGTGCTCGTGCAGCTCGGCGCGCTTGGCGTGGATCTCGGCCTCGGCGCGCTGCTTGCGCGCCTCCTGCTCGGCCAGCTCGGCCTTGGTCTGCTGCAGCTTGGCCTTCTCGCGGTGCTCGGACGCTCGCTGCTCGCGCTCCCACTTCAGCCGCCGCTCAGCAGCGGACCGGCGCATGCGCGGAAGGACGAACAACAGCACGGCAGCGGCGATGAGGACCACCGCGGCGATGGCGATGATGGCGCCAGTCGACATAGGCTTCTACCTCCTCCTCCCGGCGTCGGCGCCGGGGTTCGTGGGATGCTCCTGCCCGCTTCAACGCCCCACCCGCCCCCGAGGTTGGCGAATGACCCCCAGGAATTTCGATCTCCAGTCGCACTCGACGCACTCCGACGGCGCGCTGCCGGCGCGCGAGGTCGTCGAGCACGCCGCCCGCGCGGGCGTGGAGCTCCTCGCGCTCTCCGACCACGACACCGTCGACGGGGTCCCCGAGGCGATCGAGACCGCCCGACACGAGGGCATCGCCATCACGCCGGCGGCCGAGATCTCCGCCGTCCACGGCGAGCACGAGGACCTCCACGTCGTCGGCTACGAGATCGACCACGGCGACGAGACCCTGCAGGCGACGCTCACGGACTGGCGTGCGGACCGCAGCCGCCGCATCGAGGCGATGGCCGACCGCATGGAGGAGCTGGGCTTCGCGCTGGACCGGACACCGCTCGAACGGCGCAAGCAGGCCGGCAAGCCGCTCGGGCGCCCGCACCTCGCGCAGGCGCTCCTCAGCCACCCGCACAACCGCGTCCGCCTGACCCGCGAGGGGATCGCCGGCATGGACGAGCTCTTCCCCGCCTATCTCGTGCCGGGCGCGATCGGCTACGTCGCGCGATCGCGGCCGACGGTCGAGGAGGCGATCGAGGTGATCCACGCGGCGGGCGGCGTCGCCGTCTGGGCGCACCCGTTCTGGGACCTCGACGACGCCGAGCAGACGCTGGCCACGGTCGCGCACTTCGCCGATCGCGGGCTCGACGGCGTCGAGTGCTTCTACCCGACCCACGACGAGGCGCAGACCCGGCTGCTGCACACGACGTGCACGGACCGCGGCCTCCTGATCACCGGCTCGGCCGACTTCCACGGGCCCGAGCACCAGCGCTTCAACCGCTTCATGGCCTTCGAGACGTACGGACTCCGACCAGAGCTGGGACCGATCGGCGCAAAGCTGGACTAAGCGGCGGCGCGCCGGGTATCAAGCCGCACATGGCTTTCAAGGACCCTGCCGCAATCACCGAAGCCGGCACGGCAACCGGCATCAAGAAGGCGAACCTCCCGTGGGACAAGCAGCTGGTGTCGGGCTTCCTGGCGGGGGCCTACATCGCGTTCGCGGGCATCCTCGCCATCACCGTCTCGGCCGGCTTGAAGCCGGAGACGTGGGGCACGCTCCCGAGCTTCTTCACGGGGACGGTCTTCGTCCTCGGCCTGGTGCTCGTCATCGTGGGCGGCGCCGAGCTGCTCACCGGCAACATGGCGCTCGTCCCGCTGGCCGCCTACCGCGGGAAGGTCAAGGTGACCAAGCTCCTGGCCAACTTCGGCTTCATCGCCTTGGGCAACCTGCTCGGCTCGCTCTTCGTCGCGTACTTCATCGCCGTCAAGAGCGGCGTGGTGACCGCCGAGCTGCCGCTCGCGCGACTCACCGCGATCGCCGAGGCCAAGGGGCAGACCGAGGGGACCGGCCAGATCTTCCTGCGCGCGGTCGGCTGCAACTGGCTCGTCTGCCTGGCCGTGTGGATGGCCATCGGCGCCGAGGACATCGCCGGCAAGATCGCCGCGATCTTCTTCCCGATCATGGGCTTCGTCGCCATGGGCTTCGACCACGTCGTCGCCAACATGTTCTTCCTCCCGGCGGCGATCTTCGCCGACACCGGCATCACGTGGGGCGACGCCATCAACAACTGGATCTTCGCCTTCCTCGGCAACCTCGTCGGCGCCGCCGTCTTCGTCGCCGGGTTCTACTGGTACCTCTACGGGCGCGACGAGAAGAGCCCGGATCCGGGCGACACCGAGCGCGGCGCGCGCAAGGCGACGAGCGACGGCCACACCGCGGGCGACCGCGAGCTGGCCGGCGCCGGCCGGTAGGCACACCACTTCCAAGGGCCGGGCAGGAACCGGCCCGCGGGACGCGCACCGAGAAGGCGCGGGTCCCGCGGGCCGGCCGGTACTGGCGCCTAGCGCCGCTTCGGCGCGCGCAGCGTGAAGCGGTAGGTCTTCGTCGTCAGGTTGCCGGCGGCGTCACGCGCCGTGACGGTGGCCGTCAGGCGGAGCTTGCGGCGCGCCCCCAGCAGGCGCCGCGCGGTGCGGCCGAGCCGGATCTTCGCGGTGGTCCTCCCGCCCGCCAGGGCGCGAAAGGTCCTGCTGCCGAAGACCAGGACGCGGCGCCGGCCGCCGACCTTCACGCGCGCGGCGGTGCGCAGGGAGACGACGCCCCTCACCGCCTCGGAGACCGGGCCGAGGCCGAACCGGACGAGGCCGCGCGACGACGCGCGCAGCGAGCGGTTCCGAGACGGGATCTTCACGACCGGACCCGTCACGTCGGCCGGCGGTGCGGGCGGCGTGGGCGCGATCGGCGTGGGCGTCGGCGTCGGCGTCGGCGTGACCGGCGCGCCGCCGCCGCTGGGGCCGCGGTACGTGAACGCCCGCACCACGATCGGCACGCGGTCGGACGGCGACCAGTCGAACTCGCCGCTCCCCGGATCGCGGGCGCCGTGCACGCGCTTGGTGTTGGCGACCACCCCGGTCAGGCGCGCGTACCGCGCCGGGTTGATCTGCTGGACGTCGTGCGGCGCACCCCCGGAGCCGCCGGCGCCGCCGCCGCCGACCGGCCCGTCGCCGCCCCCCGGTCCGGGGCCGCCGTAGATCCCGACGAACGCCGGATCGCCGCTCGGGAACGTCGCCTCGAAGGCCACCGTGTCGGTCCCCCTGCCGGCGATGTCGACCAGCGCGAGGCTCGCGTGATCGAGCGTCAGCGTGATCGGCGGCCCGTCGACGCTCACCGTCGCCACGCGCGGCACGTCCGTGTAGCGCTCCTCGTCCGGGAAGGTCCGCGTCGGCGCCCGCCACTCGGCCAGGGCCAGCGCGAACGAGCCGAGCTCCGAGCCGGCCCGGTCGTCCGGCCCGGTCGGGATCGCCCGGTTGTACGCGCTGAGGGAGTCCTCGCCGTCGAGCGAGCGCGTCCACGCGTCGCGGACCACCGCGGGGCCGTAGTGGGCGCTCAGGAAGTGGTTCCAGACCGCCGAGCCGTACTGGAAGCTCCCGTCGTCCTGGAACGTGGTGAGCGGCACGCCGACGCCGGCCGAGCGCGCCCAGCCCGGGATGTACTGCAGGTAGTCGTCGGCCTCCGGGTGGACCTGCTCCTCCATCCACGTCGCCGTCGCCTCGAACATCCACCCCTCGAGCCCGGGGTTGATCCCGAACTGGAGGACGTGGTTGTACTCGTGCGCCGCGGTGACCTGAAGGGCGACCGTGGGGAGCGCGAACTCCGCGTAGTCGTCGTCCATCACCTGGTAGGCGTGCAGCGAGCCGCCATCCGGCTGCTGCGAGTCGGGCGACGCGTAGCCGTAGTAGCCCGGGTCCAGGTCGGCGACGTAGATGTCGAGCCGCGCGTCGCCGCCGCGCGTCCCGTCGGACGGCGGCTCCGGCCAGCCGAGCTCGGCGTTCTCGCGCCCGCGGACGAGCTCGAACTCGTCGCGCATGCGCTGCACGTAGTCCGGGACCCCGTCGCCGTCGCCGTCGGCGAGCGGCGGGGCGTCGGCCGTGGTCCGCACGTAGTGGACGCAGAACTGCTCCGAGCAGACCGGCGGCGCCTCGGCGACCGTGTACTCCGCGCCGACCCCGCGGTCGCCGTCGCGGTCGTCGGAGTCGGTCGGGCGCGCGAAGTAGCGATCGGCGGCGCGCCGGTCGGCGGCGCCCAGCGCGGCGCGGCGCGCGAACAGCTCGCGCAACGCCGGGGTCAGCTCGCGGCCGCGGGCGTCGCGGACCTGCTCCAGCGCGCGCTCGGCCTGGGCCCGCGCGCGGGCGCTCGGCGCCGCGGAGGCGGCCGGCGCGAACGCCAGCACGATGAGCACGACCAGGGCGAGGAGCGGCATCGGAGTCCACCGTAGCCGCGCTGCGTGACGCGGCGTCAGCGGTCGGACCGCCGCCCTACGCCGCGGCGACCCGGTGCCCGCCGGTGTAGACGTTCACCCGCCCGCGGCGCGCGAAGCCGGCGAGCGTCAGGTTGCGGTCGTCGGCGAGGCGCACGGCCAGCGAGGTCGGCGCGCCCACGCCGACCAGCACGGGCGCGCCCGCCGTCACCGCCTTCTGCACCAGCTCGAAGGACAGCCGGCCGCTGACGCAGAGGACGTGGCCGGCGGCCGGCGGGACGTCGCCGTCGAGCAGCCGCCGCCCGAGGACCTTGTCCATCGCGTTGTGGCGCCCGACGTCCTCGCGCACCTCGAGCAGCTCGCCGGCGAACGTGAACAGCCCCGTCGCGTGCAGGCCGCCGGTGCGCGCGAAGGTCGGCTGGCGCAGGCGCTCCGGGAGGTCGGCGAGCAGGGCGCGCGCGATCACCTCGGCCGGGTCGTCGCCGACCGCCGGGGCCTGCACCGCCACCTGCTCCAGGGCGCCCTTGCCGCAGACCCCGCACGAGGAGGAGGTGAAGAACGAGCGCGCGTCGGGCTCGCGCAGCAGCGGACCGGCCACCTCCACCGTGTTGCCCGCCAGGTCGGCCGGCGGCCCGGCGGCGCGCGGGCCGTCGATCAGCCCCTCGCCGTAGAGGAAGCCGAGCGCGAGCTCCTCGTCGTGGCCGGGCGTGCGCATCGTGACGGCGAGCGAGCGGCCGTCGACGCGGATCTCCAGCGGCTCCTCGACCGCCACCTCGTCGGTCAGCCCGGGCGCGACGACATCGGCGTGGGCGCCGCGCAGGTGGACCTCGGTGTGGGCCATCAGGCGGCCACGGCGCCCGGCCGCCGCGCGAAGCGGCGCTCGAGGCGATAGGCCAGCGCTTCCAGCGCGAGCTCCTCGGAGACGTTGAGCGCGAGCCGCGCGCGCGTCTCCTCCACGAGGTCCACGGCCGCGCGCAGCGCCACCGGGTCGCGCCCGGCGGCGTCGGCGGCGAGCTCCTCGGCGCGATCGGCGTGGTGGGCCAGCTCGGGCGCGCCGGCGGCGACGCAGGTGAGGTCGCGGTACCAGAGCCCGGCGAGCTGCAGCGCGACGTCGATCGCCTGCGTGCGCGCGCGGCGGCTGGCCCGCTTGGCTCGCTCGCCGTACTCCGTCTCGCGCTTGCGGCGCTCGGACTTCGCGAGCGTCTCGCGCTCCTCGGCCAGCGCCGCCTCGAGCTCCGTCTCGACGGCCTTCGCGCGCTCGCCGGCCGCGGCGAGAACCGGCAGCCACGGCTTCGTGGCGCCCGCCGTGCCGTGCAGCGGGGCGCGCGCGAGCGCCTCGGCGCGGGCGCGCAGCGCGGGGCCGTCGGCCAGCGCGAGCGCCAGCGCGCGCTCGCCGTCGCCGAGCGCCAGGCGGGCGCACGCCGTGGCGGCGGGCTCCTTGACGCCGCGGGACTCCAGCCGCGCGGCGATCGACGCGGCGGGCAGCGCGTCGAACCGCACGGCCTGGCAGCGCGAGGCGATCGTCGGCAGGACCTGCGCGGGGCGGTCGGAGAGCAGGACGATCACCACGTAGTCCGCCGGCTCCTCCAGCGTCTTGAGCAGCCGGTTCGCGGCCTGGTCGTTCATCGTCTCGGCGCGCTCGAGCACGAAGACGCGGCGCCGCGCCTCGAACGGGGTGTGCGCGGCGGCGCCGACCACCGCCTGGTCGACGTCGCCCCGCATCATCTCGTGGGCGCCGCTCGGGGCGATCCAGCTGAGGTCGGGATGGGCACCCGAGCGGGTCCGCGCACGGGCCGACTCGGGGTCCGGAGCGCCGTCGGCCAGCAGCTCGGCGGCGAAGGCGCGGGCCGCGGCGCGCTTGCCGGTGCCCGCGGGCCCGCCGAACAGGTACGCGTGCGACGGCCGCCCGGCGGGCGGCAGCGCCGCGCCGAGGACGGCGGCGGCGTGCGGGTGGTCGTCGAGGCCGAGCGGCGCGGACATGCACCGGCGATGCTAGCCCGCGCACCGGGCGCTACGGTCCGGCCGGGTGGCGCGCGGGAAGCTGATCACGGTCGAGGGCGTCGACGGCGCGGGCAAGACCACGCTGGTCGAGGGCCTCGTCGGAGCGCTGCGCGGGGCCGGTCGCGACGTCGAGACCCTGCGCGACCCCGGCGGCACCGCGCTCTCCGAGCGCATCCGCGCGCTGGCCCGGGACCCGGCGCTGCCGATCGCCGGCCGCGCCGAGGCGCTGCTCTTCGCGGCGGCCAGGGCACAGGCCGTGGAGGAGCGGGTGCGGCCGCTGCTCGCCCGCGGCGCCTGGGTCGTGCTCGACCGCTTCACGGACTCCTCGCTGGCCTACCAGGGCGCCGCGCGTAGGCTCGGCGTGGAGGCGGTCCGCGCGCTCAACGCGTTCGCCACGGACGGGCTGCGCCCCGACCGGACGCTCCTGCTGCGGATCGAGCCGGCGCTGCGGCGGGACCGCGTGGGCGGGCGCGGCGGCGGCGCCGAGCGCGTCGAGCAGGAGCCGGACGCGTTCTTCGCCGCCGTCGCCGCCGGCTACGACGCGCTGGCGGCCGCGGAGCCGGACCGCTTCGCGGTCATCGACGGCGGCGAGGCCCCCGACCAGGTGCTGGCCGCGGCGCTCGCCGCGCTCGCGTCAGTCTGAGTAGCCGTCGGGGTGGGCCTGCGCCCACGCCCAGGCGTCGGCGATCATCGTCTCGACGTCGGGCTTCTCCGCCGTCCAGCCGAGCCCCTGCCGGATCTTCTCCGACGCCGCCACGAGCTGCGGCGGGTCGCCGGGGCGGCGGGCCTCGTCCTTGGTCGGGATCTCGTGTCCGGTGACGGTCCGCGCGGCCTCGACCATCTGGCGCACCGAGAAGCCGGTCCCGTTGCCGAGGTTGTAGATCTCGTGGACGCCCGGCTGCGTGCCGTCGAGCGCCAGCAGGTGCGCCGCGGCGAGGTCGTCGATGTGGATGTAGTCGCGGATGGCCGTGCCGTCGGGCGTCGGGTAGTCGGTCCCGAACACGCTGAAGCGCTCGCGCCGGCCGGCGGCGACCTGGAGGATCAGCGGGATGATGTGGGTCTCGGGCTCGTGGTGCTCGCCGAGGTCCCCGCTCGCGCCCGCGACGTTGAAGTAGCGCAGCGACACCGCGCCGAGCCCGTGCGCGCGGCACTCGTCGGAGATCATTCGGTCCACGGCGAGCTTGGAGTTGCCGTAGGAGTTGACCGGGGCGGTCGGCGTCGTCTCGCGGATCGGCACCTCCTCCGGCTCGCCGTAGACGGCGCAGGTCGAGGAGAAGACCAGCCGCGGGATCCCGGCGGCGCGCATCGCGTCGAGCAGGTTGAGCGACGCGACGAAGTTGCCGCGGTGGTAGCGCTCGGGCGACTCCACGGACTCCGCGACGAGGGCCAGCGCGGCGAAGTGCAGGACGCCCTCGAAGCCGCGGCCGGCGAGCGCCGCGGCGGTCCCCTCGGCGTCGAGGAGGTCGACCTCGAGCAGCTCGACGTCGTCCGGGACGGCCGAGCGGTGGCCACGCGAGAGGTTGTCGAGGATCGCGACCTCGTGGCCGGCGAGCCGCAGGTGGCGGGCGACGACGCTGCCGATGTAGCCGGCTCCGCCGGTGACGAGTAGGCGCATAGGGGGCGAAACCGTACACTTCGCGCATGGCCGCGTCCTTCGCCCTCGAGCGGTTCGAGCGGGTCGACGCGTCGGCGGCCATGGCGCTCCTGCGCGTGGACGGGACGTGGACCGAGGCGCCGGAGGTGGCGCCGTCGCTGGTCGTGATGGCCGGCGGGCGCGAGCAGATCGTCGCGCCGCTCCCCGACCCTCGCGGCGCGACGCCCGCGGCCGGGCCGTGGCGCGGCGCCTTCCCGGTGTCCACGGCGCTGCTCGACGCGCCCGACGCCGCCTTCTTCCTGGGCGTCCCCGGCGCGCCGCCGGTGCCGCTCCCGACGCCGGTCGCGCCCGGCGCCCCGATGCCCGCGCCGCCGTGGGCCGACCCGCGCGTCGACGAGCTCGAGGCGCGCCTCGCCTTCGAGCGCGAGCACCACGAGAACGTCCTGGCGCAGCTCTCCGACGCCACCCGCGAGCGCGAGTGGGCGGAGAGCCTCGTCCAGGGGCTGCAGCGCGAGGCGCTGCTGCTCGAGCGCGAGCGCAACCGCGCGCTGCAGGCCTACGCCGGCCTGCACCAGCAGTTCGTCGACGTGCGCCGGCGGGCGGCCGAGCACGAGGCGCGGGCGACGCGCGACGCCGAGGAGCTCCAGCGCCTGCGCGAGGAGCTCGACGGCTGGCGCGGCGAGGCCGCCGGGCTGCGCGACCAGCTGGCCGCGCAGGTCGCGTCGGCCGAGGCGGAGGCCGGCGCGCGGGCCGCGCTCGAAGCCGCGCTGGAGACCCGCGACGCCGATCTGCATGAGGCCCGCGCCCGCGCGGAGGCGCTGGCCGGCCGGGTGGCGGCAGCCGAGGACGCGCGCGAGCAGGCGCTGCGCGAGGCGCGCGACCACGAGGAGGCGATGCGCAGCGCCGAGGTCCGGCTGGCGGCGGCCGAGGAGGCGCGCAGCGTCGCCGAGGCGCGCGCCCTGGAGGCCGAGGGCCGTGCCGAGACCGTCGAAGCCGAGCGCGCGCGCCTGGAGGCCGCCGAGGCGGCGGCCGCCGCACGCGCGGCCGAGCAGGAGGCGGCGGCCCACGCGGCCGCGCAGGAGCTCGCCCACGTGCGCGCGGAGTTCCAGTCGGCGCTCGCCGAGGAGTGGGACGCCGCGCTGGAGATCCGCGGGCAGCTCGACGCGGTGCGGGCCGAGCTCGAGCAGGCGCGCGGCCGCGCCGACGAGCTGGCGCGCAAGCTGGAGGAGGCCGAGACCGAGCGCGACGCGGCGCGCGAGCTGGTCACCGCCGTCGAGGGCGTGCTCGCCGCCGTGCGCGAGGAAGCCGCCGGCGCGCGCCGGCAGGTCGAGCAGCTCGAGGGCGAGCACGAGCGCGCCGAGGCGCGCGGGCGCGCGCTGGAGGGCGAGCTGGCCGCGGCGCGCGAGCAGATCACGACCGCGGAGGACCGCGCCGCCGCGCTCGAGCGCGACGCCGGCGAGGCGGGCGACCGCATCGCCGCCCTGGAGCGCGAGGCGGCGGGCGCCCGCGAGCAGGCCGAGGCGCTCGAGGGCCGGCTCGAGGAGGCGCGGTCGGCGCGCGAGGAGGCCGACGCGCTGCTGGAGGTCCTGCGCTCCGAGGTCGCCGCTGCGCGGGAGCGCGAGGAGGAGCAGTCCGACCGCCTGGCCGCCCTGCGCGCGGAGGCCGAGGGGCGGCAGGCCGCGCTCGACGTCGAGCTGCGCGACGCGCGCGCCGCGTCGGAGGCGCTGGAGGCCGACCTGCGCGACGCCCGCGAGCGCATCGAGCGCCTCGACGCGGCGGTCGCCGAGACGCGCTCGCAGGCGGGCGACCAGACCGCGCGCCTGGAGCAGGAGCTGCGCGAGTCGCGCGAGCGGGTCGACGCGCTCGACGGCGAGCTGCGCGAGGCGCGCGACCGCGCCGGGTCCCTCGACGCCGGGCTCCGCGACGCCCAGGCGGCGGCCGAGCGCGAGGCCGAGCGGCTGGCGGCGCTCGAGCGCGACCTGGCCACCGCGCGCGACGGCCGCGCCGAGGCCGAGGGGCTGGTCGAGATCCTGCGCGCCGAGCTGCCGATCGCCCGCGAGCGGGGCGAGGCGCGCGAGCGCGAGCTGGCCGCGGCACGAGCCGAGCTGGCCTCGGCGCGCGAGCGCGAGGCCGAGCTGGAGGCGCGGCTGGCCGAGGCGGGAGGCGAGGCCGGCGGGCTGCGCGACGAGCTCGCCGCCACCGAGGCGGAGTTCACGCGGCTGCGGCGCGAGATCGACGACCTCGCCGGCCTGCGCGGGGCGGCCGAGGAGCGGGCGGGGACGCTCGAGCGCGAGCTGGGCGAGGCGCGCGAGCGCGTC
>DASVQH010000082.1:0-8983 GCA_036389195.1 Solirubrobacteraceae bacterium | reverse complement strand
AGCCGGCACGCAGGACGAGCCGGGCGCCGCCGACGGGGCCGCGGCGGGGCCGCCGCCGCGCGCGGCCGACGTCATCGCCGCGCCGCCCTCCTCGCGGCGGCGGCGCTGCACCAGCCGCCGGACCCTCGTCGTCCACCTGCGCCCGCCGCGCGGCGAGCGGATCCGGCGCGTGAGCGTGAAGGTCGGGCGGCGCACGGCGCGGGTGGACCGCGGCCGGCGGCTGCGCCGCGTCCGGGTCTCGCTGCGCGGGCTGCCGCGCGGGCGCTATCGCGTGCGGATCCGCGCCACCACGGCGCGAGGACACCGCTTCACGCTCGTGCGCACCTATCGCACGTGCGCGCCGAAGCGGCGCTGACCGGCCCCGAACGTTCGCCGTTCCGGTACGCCGGTGCCCGGGATATCTTCGTGCGATGAAGCTCTCCGCGTTCCTCCTGGCCCTCGTGGCCTCGCTCACGGTGGCCGCCTCGGCCTCCGCCGCCGTCCCCAAGCAGTGCCGCTACCTCGGCGGCAAGGCGGCGCTGCTGCCGTTCCCCAACGACGCGTGGACGAAGAAGGACAGCGCGTCGGAGACCGGCCGGCGCCTGAACCTCCCGGCCCGCTGCGCGCCGGAGAACGCGGCCGGCACGGCGATCGACCTCACCGACCAGAACCGGCTCGACGGGTTCAGCCCGGGCTCGCAGCTCGTGCTCAAGGTCCCGGGCGTCAACAGCCCCAAGGCCTTCAAGCGCTCGAAGCTCGCGCCGATCACCGACATCGCGGCCTCGCTGCGCCGCAAGGCGCCGATCGTGATCCTCGACGCCAACAGCCGCAAGCGGCAGGCCTACTGGGCCGAGCTCGACGCCAACGCGTCGCGCAACAGCCGCCGCACGATCCTCGTGCATCCGGCGAAGAACCTCGTCGAGGGACGCCGCTACGTGGTCGTCGTCCGCAACCTGCGCACGGGGAGCGGCAAGAAGGTCAAGCCGCTCAAGGGCATGCGCAAGAAGCGCAAGAGCGCGCGCCTGAAGTCGATCCTCGCGCTGGCCAAGCGGGCCAAGATCAAGGCCAAGGGCATCCACGTGGCGTGGGAGTTCACGGTGGGCTCGGAGCAGTCGCTGCAGTCGCGGCTGCTTCGCATGCGCGACGACGCGTTCGCCAAGCTGGGCGACACCGACCTGGCCGACACGCGCGTCGACGGCAAGGCGCCCGCCTTCAAGGTCACCGGCGTCGAGGCGTACACGCCCGAGGAGAACCCGCAGCTGCTGCGGCGCGTGACCGGGACGTTCCAGGTGCCGTGCTACCTGAGCTCGCCGGGCTGCGGGCCCGGGGGCCGGCTGAACCTCGGGGCGGACGGGCTGCCGGCGCAGGCGCCGGGCAGCGAGCAGACCGCCCGGTTCGTCTGCGTCATCCCGCGCGCCGCCCAGCAGGCGGCCGGCCGCGGGTCGCTCTACGGCCACGGGCTGCTCGGGGACGCCGACGAGGCGACCAAGGGCACGTCCATCTGGCTGATGGCGCAGGAGAGCAACATGACGTTCTGCGCCACCGACTGGAGCGGCATGTCGACGGAGGACGTGGGCAACACCGCCGAGATCCTCAAGGATCTGTCGAAGTTCCCCGAGCTGGCCGACCGCCTGCAGCAGGGGATCCTCAACTTCATGTACCTCGGGCGGCTCATGCGCCACCCGCAGGGCCTCTCCGCCGATCCGGCGTTCCAGGTCGGCGACCACGCGGCGTTCGCGCTCGGCAACCTGTTCTACGACGGCAACTCGCAGGGCGGCATCCTGGGCGGCGCGCTCACCGCC
The DNA here is from genome assembly GCA_036389195.1 of Solirubrobacteraceae bacterium. Taxonomy (GTDB): domain Bacteria; phylum Actinomycetota; class Thermoleophilia; order Solirubrobacterales; family Solirubrobacteraceae; genus JACCYI01. The sequence goes on along the minus strand of DASVQH010000082.1, from coordinate 7,202 downwards.
GTCTCGCCCGACTTCCGCCGCGCGGTCCTCGGCGTGCCGGGGATGAACTTCTCGCTGCTGCTGACCCGCAGCTCGAACTGGAAGACCTACGGCGCGGTGTTCAACCCGGCGTACCCCGACGAGGCCTCGCGGCCGCTGGCGCTGTCGCTCATCCAGCTGCTGTGGGACCGCTCCGAGTCAGACGGCTGGGCCGCGCACATCACGAGCGACCCGCCCCCCGGCACGCCCAACCACGAGGTGCTGATGCACGTCGCGCGCGGCGACCACCAGGTCACCACCGCGGCGGCCGACATCATGGCCCGGACGATCGGCGCGCGGGCGAACCCCAACCCGCTCTTCCCCGGGGTCAGCGACGAGAAGACCCCGCTGTGGGGGATCGAGACCATCCCGGCGTTCCCGTACGCGGGCTCGGCGATCATCTACTGGGAGCCGGGCGGCGGGCTGGCCCGCGTGCCCAAGCAGCCGCTCACCAACACGCCGGAGCACCTGGGCGTCGATCCGCACGGCGACCCGCGGTACACGCAGATCGCCCGCCAGCAGAAGTCGGCGTTCCTGACGGCCGACGGCAAGGTGATCGACGTCTGCAACGGCGGGCCCTGCCAGGCCGAGAAGGACCCGGCGCGGCCGTAGTCAGGCGGGACCCAGGACGGCGTGGCTCGTCACCGCGCGGGCGATCACGACGCCGTCCTGGGTGATCTCGGCCTCGGCGGCCGCGACGCTCCGGCCGGCCCGGATGCAGCGGCCGCGGCACACGAGCGGCGTGCCCGCCCGGCCGGGCCGCACGTACTGGACGCTGAGGTGCAGGTGCGGCGCCGCCTGGCGGCCGGGCAGCGCGGCGTGGACCGCCCACCCGGTCGTGCTGTCGAGCAGCGCCGACAGGTAGCCGCCGTGCAGGATGCCGCCGCCGTTGACGTGGTCGGGGCCCGGGGTGGCCTCCATGACCGCGCCCTCGGCGTCCGCCGAGACGAGCCGGAAGCCCAGCATGTGGCTGAACGGCCCGGGGCCGGCCCGCCCGCCGTCGTCAGAGGCCAAGCTTCTCGCGCAGCAGCCGCTGGACCTCGCCGCCGTCGGCGCGGCCCTTGGTCTCGCGCATGACCGGCCCCATGAGGGCGCCGATGGCCTTGGCGTTGCCGCCGCGGATGCGCTCGACGACGTCCGGGTTCTCCGCGATGGCGCGATCGACGATCGCCGAGAGCTCGCCGCCGCCGTCGTCGCCCAGGGCGGCCAGGCCTTCGCGCTCGACGATCGCCTCGGGCTCGCCGCCCTCGGCCACCAGGACGTCGAGGACCTGCTTGGCCGCGCCGGCGTTGACCGTCCGGGCCTGGACGAGCGCGACGAGGCGGGCCAGCGCGGCCGGGGTGACCAGCGAGTCGGCCGGGTCGGCGTCGGCGCCGATGCGGGAGATCAGCTCGCCGCGCGTCCAGTTGGCGATCGCGCGCGGCTCGGCCGCGCCCTCGCCCTCGGCCACCGCGGCCTCCAGCCAGTCGCCCAGCTCGCGGCGGAACGCGAACAGCCGCGCGTCGTCCTCGCTGAGCCCGAAGGCGGCCTCGTAGCGGGCGGCGCGGGCGGCGGGCAGCTCGGGGAGCGCGTCGCGCGCCGACTCGATCATCTCCGGCGTCGGGGCGACCGGGACGAGGTCGGGCTCCGGGAAGTAGCGGTAGTCGTGCGCCTCCTCCTTAGAGCGCAGCGACGAGATCCGCTCGGTCCGCGGGTCGAAGTGCAGCGTCTCCTGGACGACCGTGTCCCCCGCCTCCAGCAGGGCGACCTGGCGGGCGATCTCGGCGTTGATGCCGCGCTCCAGGAAGCGGAACGAGTTCATGTTCTTGAGCTCGGTCTTCGTCCCCAGCTCGGTGGTGCCGCGCGGGCGCACGGAGACGTTGGCGTCGCAGCGCAGCGACCCCTCCTCCATGTTCACGTCCGAGACTCCGAGCTGGCGCAGCGTCACCCGCAGCAGGTTGAGCCAGTCGCGCGCCTGCTCGGCGGAGCGCAGGTCCGGCTCGGTGACCATCTCGGCCAGCGGTGTGCCGCCGCGGTTGAAGTCCACGACGCTCGCGTCCGAGCCGTGGATGCGCCCCGACTCGCCGACGTGGACCAGCTTGGCGGCGTCCTCCTCGAGGTGGATCCGGGTCAGGCGGACGTCGCCCAGCGCCCCGCCCTCGCACAGCGGCCGGTCGTACTGGGAGATCTGGTAGCCCTTGGGCAGGTCGGGATAGAAGTAGTTCTTGCGCGCGAAGACCGCGCGCTCGTTGATCTCCGAGCCGAAGGCCAGCGCCATCATCAGCCCGTACTGGATGGCCTGGGCGTTGACCACGGGCAGCGACCCCGGCAGCCCGAGGCAGACCGGGCAGGTGCGGGTGTTGGGCTCCTCGCCGAACGACAGCGCGCAGGAGCAGAACATCTTCGTCCGCGTCGCGAGCTGGACGTGGATCTCCAGGCCGATGACGGGTTCGTAGTCGGTCACGCGCTGAACGCCCTCGTGGTGTCGAAGCCGATCGCCTGCTCGAGCGCGTGCGCGGCGTCGAGGATCCGGCTCTCCGAGAAGGCCGGCCCGGCGATCTGCAGGCCGGTGGGCAGCCCGTCGGCGAGCCCGTTGGGGATCGACACCGCGGGGATCCCGGCCAGGCTCATCGGGACGGCGCAGAAGTCGTTGAGGTACATGGCCAGCGGGTCGTCGAGCTTGGCGCCGAGCTCGAACGCCGTGGTCGGGCTCGTCGGCGTGACCACGAAGTCGAAGGACGCGAACGCCGTGCGGAAGTCGTCGGCGATCTTCGTGCGCACCTTCTGCGCACGGCCGTAGTACGCGTCGTAGTAGCCCGACGAGAGCGCGTACGTCCCGAGCATGATCCGGCGCTTGACCTCGGCGCCGAACCCGTGCGCCCGCGTCTGCGTGTACATCGAGAGCAGGTCCTCGGCGCCCTCGGCGGCGCGCGCGCCGAAGCGGACGCCGTCGTAGCGCGCGAGGTTGCTCGAGCACTCGGCCGGGGCGAGGATGTAGTAGGCCGCGAGCCCGTGCGGCGCGTGCGGCAGGCGGATGGTCTCGACCGTCGCGCCGAGGTCGCGCGCGAGGTCGAGGCTCTGCTGGAACGCCGCGAGCACGCCGGCGTCGATGCCCTCGCCGCTCAGCTCCTCCGGGACGCCGAGCCGGATGCCGCGCAGGTCGGTCGCCGTCGGCATGCGCACGGGCTCGGGCAGGCCGAGCGAGGTGGAGTCGCACTTGTCCTTCGACGTCAAGGCGCTGAACAGCAGCGCGGCGTCGGCGACGTCGCGGGTGAACGGGCCGGCCTGGTCGAGCGAGGACGCGAAGGCGATCATCCCGTAGCGGCTGACCGCGCCGTAGGTCGGCTTGAGCCCGACGATGCCGCACAGCGCGGCCGGCTGGCGGATCGAGCCGCCCGTGTCCGTGCCGATCGACCACGGGACGATCCCCGCCGCGACGGCGGCCGCCGAGCCGCCGCTGGAGCCGCCCGGCACGCGGGTGCGGTCCCAGGGGTTGAGCGTCGGCCCGTAGGCGGAGTGCTCGGTCGACGAGCCCATCGCGAACTCGTCCTGGTTGGTCTTGCCCAGGACGGGCGCCCCCGCGCGCTCGAGGTTCTCGACGGCGGTCGCCGTGTACGGCGGGCGGTAGTCCTCGAGGATCTTCGAGCCGGCCTGGCTGGGGATGCCCTTCGTGCAGAAGAGGTCCTTGATCGCCACGGGGACGCCGGCCAGCGGCGCGTCCGCGGCCACCGCCGGCGGCTCGCCCTCGGGCGCGACCCAGGTGAACGCGTTGAGGTCCTCGGCCGCGGCGCGGGCCCGGTAGGCGTGCCACAGCTCGGCGGCGTCGAGCTCGCCGGCGTGGATCCGGGCGATCGCCTCCGTGGCGGTGAGGTGGTGGAGCGCGGCGGTGCTCACGGGGCTACTCGGTGGGGTTGGCGCCGGCGCCCGGGCTGGGCACCCGGAACCCGCCGGACGCGGCGTCGGGGGCGGCGGCGAGCACGACGTCGCGCGGCAGCGAGGGGCGCGGCACGTCCGCCCGCAGCGCGTTCTCCACGTCGACGACGTGCGTCGTGGGCTCCACCCCGTCGAGGTCGCCGAGCTGGGCGATCGTCTCGACGTGGTCGAGGACCTTGGAGAGCTCGCCCGCCATGCGCTCGACCTCGGGCTCTGAGAGCTCGAGGCGTGCGAGGCGGGCGACGTGGAGGACCTGGTCGCGGCTCAGCATCGGGGCGTCGCAGTCTAGTTCGGCGGGGTCGGCGGCCGCCGGTCGCCCTGCGGCGCGGCGTCGGGGACGCCGCCGGTGGCGACGACCGAGCCGGCCGCCGCGGTGGCGTCGGGCACGGGCTGGGCGGGGCCGAGCGGCGCCGGCTCGGCGTCCGTGCGCTCGTCGGCCATCGTCCGCCAGGCTCCCGCGGCGACGCCGAGGACGGCGAGCAGCCCGAGGTAGGCGAACGGGCGGACCTCGATCTGGTCGTTCGGCCCCGGCTGGTTGAGCAGCCGGTAGGCGACGACGACGGCGGTGATGACGGCCAGGCCGGCGGCGATCACCGCGGTCGCCAGCGGGACCGCGGGCGCGCGCCGCGAGGCCGCGAAGAACGCGACGGCGAGGCCCGCGAGCGCGGTCAGCGCGATCAGCACGTCGACGACGGCGAACGCCTCCCAGGCGCTGAGGTCCGGATCGAACGGGACGCCGACCGGCAGGTACCGGGTCGGCTCGCGGAACCAGGGCAGGAAGGTCAGCACGAGCAGCGCCAGGCCGGCCAGGCCGGCCAGCCGCTCCCCGCTGCGCAGGCGCCCGGCGTCCATCTAGACCGCGGCGCCGGCCGCCGCCGCGTCGCGCTGCATGCGCGCCGCCAGCATCGTGTTGCGCAGCAGCATGGCGATGGTCATCGGGCCGACGCCGCCCGGGACCGGCGTGAGCAGGCCCGCCACCTCGCGGACCGCCGCGAAGTCGACGTCGCCCGCGAGCCCCTCGTCGGTGCGGTTGATCCCCACGTCGATCACCGCGGCGCCGGGCTTGACCCAGTCGGCCCCGACCATCCGCGGGCGGCCGACCGCCGCGACCAGCACGTCCGCGCGCCGGCACACCGCGGCGAGGTCGCGCGTGCGCGAGTGGCACGTCGTCACGGTCGCGTTGGCGGCCAGGAGCAGCGCCGCGACCGGCTTGCCGACCAGCTCCGAGCGCCCGAGCACCACGGCCTCGGCGCCCTCGAGCGCCACGTCGTGAGCGCGCAGCAGCTCCATCACGCCGGCCGGCGTGCACGGCCGCAGCCCGGGCTGGCCCTTGTGCAGCAGCCCGGTGGAGATCGCGGTCAGGCCGTCGACGTCCTTGAGCGGCGAGATGAGCCCCGACATCGCCGAGCCGTCGACCTGCGGCGGCGTCGGCAGCTGCAGCAGGATCCCGGCGACCTCGGGGTCGGCGTTGAGCCGCTCGAGCAGCGTCTGGACCTCGTCCTGCGGGGTGTCGGCGGGGAGCCGGTGATCGAAGCCCCGGATGCCGACCTCGGCCGACGCCCGCTGCTTGCCGCCGACGTAGACCGCGGACGCCGCGTCGTCGCCGACGAGCACGGTGGCCAGCCCGGGCGCCGGGCGCCCGTCGGCCACCCACGCCTCGACCTCGCGCGCCACCTCGCCGCGGACGCGCGCCGCGATCGCCTTGCCGTCGATGAGCTCCGCCGCCATGGACGGGAGACTAGTAGTCGCGGTAGGCGCGGCGCTCGTAGTCGAGCAGCCGCGGGCGGTTGAGCGTGTTGGGCGCGACCTTCAGCGGGCCGGCGTCGGCTGGGAAGGCGGCCGCGCCGGCGAGCACGGCCGCGGTGAGGAAGCGAAGGCGCGCGCCCGCGGGCGGGCGCAGCGCGAGGCCCGGGGTGCCGCCGCTGCCGGCCGCGGCCAGGACGAAGCCCCAGTCGCCGAAGCTCGGGACGTCGACGTGGTACGGGCGGGTGGCCAGCCCCGCGGCGGCGACCGACCGCTCGACGCCCCAGAAGGCCTCGCGCGCGAAGAACGGCGAGCCGGCCTGCACGACGATCCGGCCGCCTGGGGCGAGCGCGCGCCGGCGCAGCCCGGCGTACATCTCGACCGAGTAGAGCTTGGCGGTGGCGGCGTCGTCGGGGTCGGGGAAGTCGGCCACGATCACGTCGAAGCGCTCGGACTGCCGGCGCAGCCAGGCGAACGCGTCCGCGGTGACGACCTCCACCCGCCGGTCGCGCAGCGCGCCGCGGTTGAGGCGCGCGAGCCGGGGATCGCGGCGCGCCAGCGCGATCATCGCGGGGTCGAGCTCGACCTCGACCGCCCGCTCGACCCCCGGGTAGCGCAGCACCTCGCGCATGGCCAGGCCGTCGCCGCCGCCGAGGACGAGCACGCGCGCGTGCGGGCCGGCCATCGCCGGATGCACGAGCGCCTCGTGGTAGCGGTGCTCGTCCGCCGAGGAGAACTGCAGGTCGCCGTTGAGGAAGAGGCGCAGGTCGCCGCCGCCCAGGCGCTCGGTCAGCACGATCTCCTGGTAGCGCGAGCGCTCCGCGTGGACGATCGGGTCGTCGAACAGCCGCTGGCGCGCCGTGACCTCGAAGCGCCCGGACGCCGCCGCGCCGGCGGCCAGCAGCGCGAGCACGGCGAGCGGCGCGGCGGCGAGCCGCGCGCGGGCGCGCCCGCCCATCAGCCACACGACGGCCAGGCCGGCCAGCGCGTTGAGCGCGCCGACCGCGATCGCGCCCTGGATCTGCCCGAGCAGCGGCAGCAGGACGAACGGGAAGCCGATGCCGGCGACCACGGCCCCGAGGTAGTCGGCGGCCAGCAGGTCGGCGACCGAGACGCCCGCGTCGCGCGGGCGCACGCGCTGCATCAGCGAGAGCAGCAGCGGGATCTCGCAGCCCACCAGCAGCCCGATCGCGCTCGCCGTCACGATCATCGCCGGCTGGTAGAGGTCGGCCCACGCGAACGCCGCGTAGAGCGCCATCGCCGACAGGCCGCCGACGAGCGCCACCGCCGCCTCGACGAGCGCGAAGGCCGCGACCGGCCGGCGCAGCAGCGGCTTCGCGGCCAGCGACCCGAGGCCCATCGCCGACACGAAGGCGGCCAGCACGATCGAGACCTGGAACACCGAGTTGCCGAACAGGTAGGTGCCCAGCGCGACGATCTGCAGCTCGTAGACGAAGCCGCAGACCGCGACGACGAGGACCGTGGCGAGCAGCAGGACGCGCGCGGGGCGCGGCGCGAGGGCCGGCGGC
>DASVQH010000081.1:0-8394 GCA_036389195.1 Solirubrobacteraceae bacterium | reverse complement strand
ATGCGGTCACGATGGTGCGCAGATCGTCCGCGTCCGGCTGCTTTGGCGCGATCGAGAGCAGTCGCTGCTGCTTGAGGGCCCCGTCGACGATCGCGTCGACGTCGGACTCGTCGTAGCCGAGCTCGCCGATGCCGCTCGGGGCGCCGACGTCGCGCATGAGCGCCTCGAGCTGGGCGGGCAGCGCGTCCGGCCCCGGCTGCACCGGGCCGCCGGCCAGGAGCTCGGCGACGTGGTGGTGGCGCTCGGGCATCGCCTCGTAGGTGAAGCGGAACGCCGCGGGCGCGGTGACGATGACGGAGTGCCCGTGCGGGACGAACGGGTGGTCGTCGGGGTAGCCGGGCGGCTGGTAGGTGTGCTTGAGCCCGGCGATCGGATACGCGCAGGCGTGCGGGATGTGCACCCCGGCCGAGCCGAAGCCGACCCCGGCCATCGTCGCCCCGAGCATCATCGCGCCGCGCGCCTCGACGTCGCCCGGATCCTGCACCGCGCGGCGCAGGAACTTGCCGCCGTACTCCCGCCTTGGCCGACCAGACGTCGGCGACCGGGTTCGCGCCCTGGTAGGGCGGGCGCTCGTCCGGCGTGGCGGGGCGCGGGCGGGCGTCGAACGGCTTGGAGATGAACGACTCGGCCGCGTGGCAGACGACGTCGAGCCCCGCGGCCGCCGCCACGGTGCGCGGCATGGAGCGCGTCAGCTCGGGGTCGACGATCGCCTGCGCCGGGCGCAGGTAGCGGTGCGAGATCCCGGACTTCACCCGCAGCTCCGGCAGGTCGAGCACGGCGACGGTCGTGGCCTCCGAGCCGGTGCCCGCCGTCGTGGGGATCGCCAGGTGCGGCAGCAGCGGCGACGGCGGCTTGCGCCCCTCCCCCACCGGCGCGTTGACGTAGGCCATCACCTCGGCCGGGTGCGAGACGATCAGGTCGGCGACCTTCGCCGTGTCGATGCTCGAGCCGCCGCCGACGGACACGAAGCCGTCGACCTTCGCGTCGAGCGCGAAGTCCGCCGCCGCCTGGAGCGACTCGATCGTCGGCTCGACGTGCGAGCGGTCGTAGACGACGACGGCGATGCCCGCGGCCTCCGCGGCTGCGCGCACCCGGTCGGGGATCCCGGTCGCCGCGACGCCCGGGTCGGTCACCAGCAGCGCCCGCCGGACGCCGAGACGGGCGAGCTCCCACCCCGCGTCGGCGACCGCGCCCGGCCCGTACTTGACCGGCGTGGCCTCCAGCGTGAAGACGGTCTCGCGCTCCATGGTTCAGAAGCGTGCCAGTTGCGGGGCCGTCGCGCCGTTACGTGAGGGTCGGCGATTGGTCAAGCACGGGAGCGACAGCGTGAAGCACGGACGGTGGCGGTGGCTGGTGGCGGTGGCGGGACTCGGGCTGGCGCTGCCCGGGACGGCCTCAGCGGAGGTCCCGATCTTCCCCGAGATGGCGGTGCAGGGGAACGGGCGCGCGCACTTCGCGTGGAACTGGAGCGACGGGGCGGCGGAGGGCGTCCAGGAGCGCTGGCGCACCGCGGCCGGCAGCTTCTCCGAGACCCAGTGGGCCACGCCGGCCCGCCAAGGCGCGGAGCTCGCCGGGATCGCCACCGACGCGGCCGGCGACGCGGCCATCGTCTGGCAGGAGACCACGCCCGGCTCCGGCTTCGACCGCATCCGCCTGCGCTGGCGCGAGGCCGACGGCACGGTGCGCCCGGTCCAGACCCTCTCGACCCTTGGCGCGGACACCTTCGGCCCCGACGTCGCCGTCGACCCGGCCGGCAACGCCTACGTGACCTGGGTGGAGGTCGCGAGCGGCGGCGTCACGGGCGTCGTGCGGGTCCGCCGCCGGGCCGCCGACGGCACGCTCGGGCCGACCGAGACCGTCTCGCCGGCCAGCGGCGTGCAGCCGCGGGCGACGCGGATCGTCGCCGACAAGGCGGGCAACGCGATCGTGGCGTGGGAAGGCCTCAGCTCGGGCGTCATCAGCGTCCGCACGCGGCGGCGCGACGTCTCCACCGGGCAGTGGAGCGCCTCGCAGAGGCTGTCCTACCTCGACGGCAACGCCTACGGGCTCGACCTCGCCGTCGACGAGGACGGCAACGCGACCTACGCCTGGCTCTTCGACCCCGGGACGTCGAGCGGCATCCACGTCCGGCGGCGCAAGGTCGACGGGACGCTCAGCGCGATCCAGGCGATCTCCGGCCAGGTCGCCGACAGCGAGGCCGGGCGGCTCTTCGAGAGCCCCCGCGTCGCGGTCACCCCGACCGGGGCGGCCACCGTGTCCTGGACCCGGCTCGACAGCGGCGGCAACCGCGCGGTCGAGGCGCGGCGGCGGCGCCCGGACGGCTACCTGAGCGCGATCGCGACGATGACGGACCCCGGCGTCAACGCCTTCGCGCCGCGGATCGCCACCGACGCGGGCGGGAACGCCACGGTCGTGTGGGCCGCCTACAACGGCGAGGGCGGCTACGGCGCCTACGCGCGGCGCCGGTCGATCTCCGGCACGCTCGGCCCGGTGCACTCGCTGGCGCCGCTGCCGGTCGACGTGCTCGGGACCACCGTCGGCGTCGACGGCACCGGCAACGCGCTCGTCGCCTGGACCGGGTTCGTCGAGGGCTCGGGGCGGCGCATCCAGGTGCGGCGCGTGGCGCCGAACGGCACCGAGGGGCCGACGGAGACGATCGCCCCCTAGATTCCCCCGCGTGACCCGAGACCGCCGCGAGCCGCTCCTCGACGCGCTCGCGGCGGCCGTGGGCGAGCGGCACGTCCTCCTCGACCCGGAGGTGCGCGCGCCGTTCGAGCGCGACTGGACGGGGCGGTTCGGCGCGCCGGCGCGCGCGGTGGTGCGGCCCGCCGGAACGGACGAGGTCGCGGCGGTGCTGCGCGCCTGCGGCGAGCACGGCGCGGCGGTCGTGCCGCAGGGCGGCAACACGGGGCTCGTCGGCGCGAGCGTGCCGCGCGGCGGCGAGGTGGTCCTGTCCCTGGTCCGCCTCGACGGCGTCGGCGAGGTCGACCCCGCCGCCGCGCAGGTGAGCGCCGGCGCCGGCGCGACGCTCGCAGCGCTGCAGACGGCCGCCGCGCGCGCCGGGCTCGACGCGGGCGTGGACTTCGCCGCGCGCGACTCCTGCACGCTCGGCGGGCTCGTGGCGACCGACGCCGGCGGCGCGCGGGCGCTGGGCAACGGGACGGTGCGGGCGCGGGTCGCCGGCCTGGAGGCGGTGCTCGCCGACGGCACGGTGGTCGACCGCATGAGCGGCCTGCTCAAGGACAACGCCGGCTATCCCCTGCCCTCGCTGCTGATCGCCAGCGAGGGGACGCTCGGCGTGGTCACGCGTGTGCGCTGGCGGCTGGTGCCGCGCCTGGAGGCGCGCGTCGCGGCCCTGGTCGGCGTCGCGTCGGTGGGCGCGGCCGCCGAGCTTCTGGGCGTCCTGCGGCGCGAGGCACCGGGCCTGGAGGCGGCCGACTTCTTCCTCGACGAGGGGCTGTCGCTGGTCCTCGACCACCTGGACGCCCCGGCGCCCGTCCGCGAGCGCTCGCCGGTCTACGTGATGCTCGAGTGCGCGGCGCGGACCGACCCGACGGAGGCCCTGGCGGCGGCGCTTTCGTCGGCCGGGGTGCTCGACGCCGCGGTGGTGGCCGACGACACCGCGTCGCGGGCGCGGCTGTGGCGCTACCGCGAGGCCCACACCGAGGCGATCGCCGCGGCGGGCGTGCCGCACAAGCTCGACGTCGGCGTCCCGCTCGCCCGGCTGGAGGCGTTCGCCGCGCGCGTGCCGGAGGTCGTCGCGGCCGCCGCCCCGGGCGCGCGGACCCTCCTCTTCGGCCACCTGGGCGACGGCAACGTCCACGTCAACGTGCTCGGGCCGGCGCCCGATGACGAAGCGGCCGACCTCGCGGTGCTCGAGCTCGCGGCGGCCTGCGGCGGGACGATCAGCGCCGAGCACGGGGTCGGCGTGGCCAAGGCGGCGCACCTCGGCCTCGTGCGCTCGGCGGCCGAGATCGCGGCGATGCGGGCGATCAAGCGCGCGCTCGACCCGGCCGGGATGCTCAACCCCGGCGCGGTGCTGACCCCCTGAGGGGGTCAGACCCCTCGCTTCAGTTGGTGAAGCAAGGGGTCAGACCCCTTGCTTCAGTTCGTGAAGTGAGGGGTCAGACCCCTTGCTTCAGTTGGTGAAGCGAGGGGTCTGACCCCGTCTTGAGGTGCGCGTGCTTGGCTAGGGCGGGTGCGTTCCGGCCTGGCTCCCCGACTGCTCGCGCTCGTGCTCGTCGTGCTGGCCGCCGCGGCGGTGGCCGTGGCGATCGGGCGCGGCGGCGAGGACCCGATCGAGATCCCGAAGACCGTCGTCCCCACGCCGCCACCGGCGGTCGCCGGCGAGGACGCGCCGGAGGTGAAGCCGTTCGGCGACCCCTACGCGTACGCCCCGAGCCGCCAGAAGGAGTTCGAGCGGCGCGCGGCGGCCGGCAACAGCCACGCCATCTACGCGTTCTCGCCGGGCGGCGTGCCGGCCAGCGCGGCCCGCACGGCGGCCTTCCGGCCCCGGATCGAGGCGGCGGCGCGGGCGGCCGGGGTGAGCGCCGACCGGCTCGAGGGCCTCGTCCTGCTCGAGAGCGCCGGGCGGCCGGACGCGATCGCCGGCGGCGACCTCGACGGCGCCGTCGGCCTGACCCAGATCCTCGCCGAGACCGGGCAGAACCTGCTCGGGATGCAGGTCGACGTCGTGGCCAGCAAGCGGCTCACGCGGCGGATCGCCCGCGAGCAGCGCCGGGGGCACCCGGAGAAGGCAGAGCGCCTGGAGGCCGAGCGCGCGCGGGTCGACGAGCGCTTCGACCCGGCGAAGGCGCTCGCCGCCGCCGGGCGCTACCTCAAGCTCGCGCGCGAGCGCTTCGGCCGCGAGGACCTCGCCTTCGTCTCCTACCACATGGGGATCGGCAACCTGGAGGGCGTGCTGCGCGCGTACGCCCGCGAGCAGGCGCCCGACCAGCCGATCCGCGACGTCGTCGAGAACGCCGAGCTGACCTACGCGCAGGTCTACTTCGACTCGGGGCCCCAGCGCAACACCCCCACCTACGACAAGCTCCAGGGCTTCGGCGACGACTCGTCCAACTACTACTGGAAGATCCTGGGCGCCCGCGACATCATGGCGCTCTACCGCAAGGACCCGGCCGAGCTGAGTCACCTCGCGGCGCTGCAGACCGCCAAGAACTCGGCCGAGGAGGTCCTGCACCCGGCCACCGCCACCGAGCGCTTCGCCGCCCCCGCCGACCTGCGCCGCGCCTGGGAGGCCGAGCGGATCGTCGCCTTCCCCGACGACCGCGCAGGGCTGGGGCTGGCCCGCGCGCGCCAGATGGGCGAGCTCGCCCGGCGCATCGGTCAGAAGCCGGCGCTCTACGAGGGGCTGCGGCCGGAGGCGCTGTCGCTGGCCATCTACATCGGCGCCCAGGTCCGCGCCATCGCGAAGACGCCGGACGCGCTGATCGTCACCTCGACCGTGCGCGACGGGGAGTACCAGCGCGCGCTCGTCCGCCGCAACGGCGAGGCGACGCGCAACTACTCGCTGCACACGACGGGCTACGCGTTCGACGTGCTGCGCCGCTACGGCTCGCGCCGCCAGGCGCTGGCCTTCCAGTTCATGCTCGACCGGCTGCGGGCGCTCGACGTCATCGCGTGGGTCCGCGAGCCGGCCGCCATCCACATCACCGTCTCGCGCGACGCCCAGAAGCTCCTCCCGCTCCTGGACCGGATACAACCCGCCCCATGACCGACGCGATCCGGACCCCCGACGAGCTCCTGCAGGGCCTGCCCGACTTCCCGTACGAGCCGCGGTTCCGCCAGGTCGACGGGCTGCGGCTGGCCCACGTCGACGAGGGCGACGGCGCGCCGGTGGTCATGTGGCACGGAGAGCCGACGTGGTCGTTCCTGTGGCGCAAGGTCCTCCCGCCGGTGCGCGACGCCGGCCACCGCGTGATCCTCCCGGACCTGGTCGGCTTCGGGCGCTCGGACAAGCCGATGGACATCGGCTACTACACCTACGACCAGCACGTCGCCATGGCGGCCACGCTCCTGGAGGACCTCGACATCCGCGGCGCGACGTTCGTCGTCCACGACTGGGGCGGGCCGATCGGCCTGCGGCTGGCCGTCGAGCACCCCGACCGGGTCGAGCGCCTGGTGATCATGGACACGGGGCTGTGGACCGGCTCGCAGCCGATGTCGGACGCCTGGCAGCAGTTCGCGGCGTTCGTGGAGCGGACCGAGGACCTGCCGATCGGCTTCCTGGTCCGCGGCGCGTGCGCGACCGACCCCGGCGACGAGGTGATCGCCGGCTACGACGCGCCGTTCCCGAGCGTGGCGTCGAAGGCGGGGGCGCGTGCGTTCCCGGCGCTCATCCCTCAGCAGCCCGACGCCCCGGGCGCCGCCGAGGGCCGCGCCGTCCTGGAGGCGCTGGAACGCGACCCGCGTCCGAAGCTCGTGCTGTGGGCCGACGGCGACCCGGTGCTGCCGCTCGCCGTGGGCGAGCGGTTCGCCGCCCGCATCGGCGCGCCGGCGCCCGAGGTCATCCCGGGCGCCTCGCACTTCCTGCAGGAGGACGAGGGCGAGCTGATCGGCGAGCGGATCGCCGACTGGCTCACCAGCGCCTAGAGGTCGGTCTGGACGACCTCGGGGCTCGGGTGGACGGAGACGACCCGCAGGACGTCGTCCCCCGCGCCCTTGAAGCCGTGCGGCGTCTCGGCGGGGATGACCACGATGTGGCCGGCGGCGACGGTTAGCTGCTCGTCGCCGGCCGTGAAGCGCGCCGTCCCGTCCGTGACCACGAAGACCTCCGGGTAGGGATGGAGGTGCAGGTCGGGGCCCCGACCGCGCTCGTACTGCGTGACGAAGATCGAGAGCGGCGCGTCGTCGCCGCCCTCGAAGAGCGCCGCCGTGGCGCTGCGGCGGATCTCGTCGAGCGGGATGACCTGGGCCACGGGCGTCAGACCGCGCTACGCTCGCGATCGGCGCTGGAGTCCTCGATCACGACCTCGGCGGCCGGCGCGCTGGCGGCAGCGCGCGCCTCGTACGCCGCCCGCGCGCGCTCGTCGACGTGCGTGAGCACCTGGTCGGACTTCAGCAGCCGGCCGGCGGCCTCGCGGGCGCGCCGCGGGAGGACGCCGAAGAACGCGACGATCGGGCCGATCGAGCGGGGGACGTAGACGTCGAAGCGGTTGGTCTGCAGCGCCTCGACGATGTGCTCGGCCACCTGCTCCGGCGTGACCGACTTCACGCCGCGGGCCTCGCCGAGCCCGGCGGTCAGCTCCGTCCGCACGAGGCCGGGCATCACCACGGAGACGTCGACGCCCGAGCCGCGCAGCTCTGCCCGCACCGACTCCGAGAGCCCCACGACGCCGTGCTTGCAGGCGCAGTAGGTCGCCGCGCCGGCGAACCCGCTCTTGCCGGCCGTCGAGGCGACGTTGACGATGTGCCCGGTGCCGCGCGGGCGCATCCGGCGCATCGCCTCCTTGGTCCCGTGGATGACCGCGTGGAGGTTGATCTCGATCTGGCGGATGACGACCGCGTCGTCCTCCTCGTCGAACGGGCCGAGCGGCATGATCCCGGCGTTGTTGACGAGGACGTCGAGCGGCCCGAGCCGCTGCTCGACCTCGTCGAGGAAGGCGGTGAAGCCGGGGCGGTCGGTGACGTCGAGCGGCAAGGCGATCGTGCCGCCGCCTAGCTCGTCGGCGGTGGCCTGGGCGATCGCCGGGTCGAGGTCGCCGATCGCCACGCGGGCGCCCTGGCGGACCAGGGCCTGGGCGGTCGCCCGGCCGATCCCTCGCGCGCCGCCGGTGACGACGGCGACCTTGCCGGACAGGGATCGGGGCTGCTTGGCCATGCGTGCGTCGCTCCTGGTTCGTGCGTCGGACCTGACGCGCAAACCTACTGGCCGCGGTGCGCGCGTGCTAGCGGCGGTGCTGGACGCGGCCGACGACGCGCTTGACCGTGCCGACCACGCTGCCCTTGGCCTTCCCGACGGCGTCGCCGGCGTTCCCGTTCCCGTTGCCGTTGCCGTTGTTGGCCTTCTTCTGGCCGGCGGGCGGGGCCGGCGGGGCGGTCGCAGGCGGCGCGGGGGGCGGGACCGACTTGGCCTTCTTGGGCGGCTTGACCTGCTTGGGCGCCGCCTGCGGCGCCGTCGCGGGCGCCTTCTTGGCCGGCGGCTGCGCCGAGCGGCTGCCGCCCTTGCTGTGGCCGTAGGCGTTGCCGTTCCCGTTGCTCTGGCCGCTGCCGCCGCCGCTGCCGCTGCTGCTCGGGCTCTGGACCTTCGGGGCCTTCGTGTGCGTCCGCGACCCGCCGCCGCCCGACGAGCCGGAGCCCGAGGAAGGCGTCGAGGTGGGACCGGGCGTCGCCGCGGCCGAGCGCTGCTCGGCGCGGTGGCGCCGCGCGGCAGCC
>DASVQH010000080.1:0-3593 GCA_036389195.1 Solirubrobacteraceae bacterium | reverse complement strand
CTAGCTGTAGTTCCTGAGGACGTTGTTCATCCGGGCCTCCTTGGAGGCTGGCGGTTGTCGAGGCCGTCAGTCCCAAGGAGGGCACCGGATGAAGCTGCACGCTAACGCGGCGTTGTCGTTGAGACAGCGCGAGCGGTTGGCTCGGAGGATCGTGGAAGAGGGTTGGCCGCTCGCGAAGGCCGCCGAGGCGGCCGAAGTGAGCGGCCGCACCGCGGCGAAGTGGGCCGGGCGCTATCGCGAAAGCGGCGTGCTCGGGTTACGCGACCGGTCGTCGGCTCCCAAGCGGGTGGCCAATCGCAGCGATCCGGTGACGGTCGAGGCGATGCTCGCGCTGCGCCGGCTGCGGTTCACTGGCCCCGAGATCGCCGAGCTGCTCGATCGTCCGTTGTCGACGGTGTCGGGGATCCTCGCGCGGGCGGGGATGGGCAAGCTCGGCCGCTTGGGTCTTGAGCCTGCGCGGCGCTATGAGCGCGAGCGCCCAGGCGAGCTCGTCCACATCGACGTCAAGAAGCTCGGGCGCATCCAAGGCGGCGCCGGGCATCGCGCGACCGGCCGCCGGCACTACACCCCCAGGCTGACCAACTCAGCCGGCCGGCGGCAGGGGACCGCGGGCTGGAGCTATGTCCACATCGCCATCGACGACGCCACCCGCCTCGCTTACGCCGAAGTGCTCACCGACGAAAAAGCGACCACCGCCGTCGCGTTCCTGACCCGCGCGATCGCGTTCTACGCCAGCTACGGCATCCGCGTCGAGCGCTTGCTCACCGACAACGGCTCTGCCTACCGTTCGGCCGTCCACGCGATCGCTTGCCGCACCCTCGGCATCCGCCACCTGCGCACCCGACCACGCCGCCCCCAGACCAACGGCAAAGCCGAACGCTTCATCCGGACCATGCTCGGCGGCTGGGCCTACGGCCCCACCTACGGCACCGAACGAGAACGCACCCGCGCCCTTGACGGCTGGCTCTTTCACTACAACCATCGCCGACCACACACAGCCATCGGCCGACAACCACCCGCCACCCGCCTGAACAACCTGCTCGGGACTTACACCTAGCCGCGCCGGTGGGCGCGCCCGCGGTGCGACCGCCGCGAGCGGCAGGTGTGGTAGGTCCGCACGCCGGTGAGCCGCCGGCCGCGACGGGTGAAGCCGACCACCCGGACCCGGTAGGTCCCGCGCCGCTTGCCGCGCAGGTCCACCCGCGCGGTCAGCCGCCCGCTGCGGCGGCGCACCCGGACCCGCCGCCCGTCGACGGACACCTTCGCCCGCCGCAGCTTGCGCCGAAGGTGGATGCGGAACACGCGCTTGCTCCGGCAGCGGCGGGCTGAGGGCAGCCCCACCCCGCCGCCGCCCGCCTTCTCGAACGGCCGCTGCCCGCAGCGGAAGAAGTAGGGCAGCTGCCCGAGCGGCGCGGCGACCTCGTGCGACGCGCCGCCGTCGAAGCGCTGCCCCGTCGCGCCGTGCTGCCAGCAGCCCGCCGGGAAGTAGACGCGGCGGGAGTCCACGCCCTTGCGGACCACCGGCGCCACCAGCACGTCGGGGCCGAGCAGCCACTCCTGGTCCTGCGCGGCGGCCTCGCGGTCGCCGGGGAACGCCAGCCACAGCGGCCGGACGACCGGCATGCCGGTGCGCGCCGCCTGCTCCCACAGCGCCCGCGTGTAGGGCCGCGCCTCGTCGTGCAGGTCGGCGAGCGCGCGCCAGCGGGCCAGCGTCGCGTCGTCGAAGGAGTACGGCATCCGCGTCCCCTGGTCGCAGCAGGAGTTGTGGACGCGGAAGAACGGCGTCAGCGCGCTCCACTCCGACCAGCGGACGAACAGCTCGGCGTCGAGGTCCTGCTGGGCCTGCGCGTTGCCGTCGAAGTAGCCGCCGATGTCGGTCGTGTAGCCGTAGGCGCCGCCCACGGACCGGTTGAGCATGTCGGTGGCCAGCGACGGCAGGCCGGAGGAGCGCTGGTAGTCCGTGGTCTCGTCGCCCGGGAAGTTCGCGTTCTCGAACGCGGTGGCACCCGGCCGCCCGGAGAACCCGGCGCGGGTGTAGAAGAAGATCTCGCGGCCCGGGTGGGCGCGCTCGTAGCGGTCGACCTCCTCGCGCGTCGCGCGGAACTGCAGGATCGGGTTCTCGTTGTGGACCTGGGCGCCCGTGCGGCCGTCGTGGAAGCGCATGTCGGCGACGACCTGCTCGCCGAAGTCGTTCATGAAGCCGTCGAACCCGAGGTCGAGCATCTCGCGCACCCGGCCCTGCCACCACTTGACCGCCTCCGGGTTGGTGAAGTCGATCACCCCGGCCGGCGCGGAGGAGATGTAGAGGTACGGCGCCTGCCCGTCCGGCGTCCGCGCCAGGTAGCCGTTGTCGCGCGCCTGGTCGAAGATCGGCGGCGGGTCGAAGAACGGGCCGTCGTCGCTCACGAACCCGCGCAGATAGCCGAACGGATGGATCCCGCGGGCGCGCAGCCGGTCGTTGACCCGGCGCACGAACGCGGGGTCGAGCGCCCGCCAGCCCTCGTAGGAGTAGGCCTCGATCGGCAGGTCGCGCGACTCGATCGCCTTCAGGTCGTCCTCGATCTTGGCCCGGTAGCTCTCCGGGTCCTCGTTGAGGATGTGCACGCCGCGCTTGAGGTTCGCGCCCGTCGCGTAGGCGGGCGGGACGCGCTGGCGCCCGGTGATCGCGGTCAGGGCCCGGATGGCCTCCGGCCCGTCGCCGACCGCGACGGTGTAGTCGAGGAGCGGCGCGGCGATGGCCACCCGCCAGGCGTCGGGCCGCTCGGAGGCCATCCGCCACCGCGAGAGCTCCGTGCCGCCGAGCAGGAAGCCGTAGGGCCGCGACGAGACGAACAGGCTCTGGACGTAGTACGCGCCGTGCGGCCCGCCGGGGAACATGTAGGTCGAGCCGCCCGAACCTGGCGCCTGGCTCGTCCCGGGCTCGAAGGAGCTGCCGGCGTTCTCCTGCTCGACCCAGTTGACGAAGTCCTGCCCGCGCTGGTCGAGCGTGTTGTGGCGGCCGCCGAAGCCGTGGAACGCCTCGTCGGCGGGCGAGTCGAAGGCGTCGGCGAACGACGCGACGCCGGCGGCGTTGGCCAGCGTGGCCCGCACCCGGATGGCGCCGGCGCCGTCCGGGACGAGCTCGAGCGAGATGGGCCGCGTCGGATCCGTGGTGGCCAGCTCGAGCCGGGCGCCCTCCCCCGCCGGCCGGGCGTCGGTCACCGTCCGCGCGTGGTGCACGACGCCGCCCTGCGCGCTCGTGAGCATGTTGCCCTGGTAGAGCGCGCCCGGGTACTGCAGGCTCCGCTCGCCGCCCACCTCGAAGGCCAGCGGCAGGTACTGCTCGCGCTCGGGCGGGTTCGTCAGCCCGGTCGGGGCGGGATCGGCGCTGCCCTCGGCGCCCGGGGCGGGCGCGGCCGGCGCCGCGACCTCCCGCAGCACGGCCCGCCCGACGCCGTCGGTGAAGGTCATCCGGAAGGGCGCGCGGTCGACCACGACGCGAGCGCCCTCGCCCTGCACGACGACCTGATCGGCGCCGATGGTCGCCGCGGCGCGGGCCGTCGCCGGCGCGGCCAGCGACGCGAGAGCGGAGAGGATCGCGGCGATCCGCGCAG
>DASVQH010000079.1:0-5533 GCA_036389195.1 Solirubrobacteraceae bacterium | reverse complement strand
CGTCGAGCGCCAGCCACTCGTCGCGCTCCACCAGCTCGACCCAGCGCGCGGCGAGCGCGCGCGCGTCGCCGAAGCCCTGCGCGGCCAGCGCGTCCGCGGTCGTCGCCCCGGCGCGCTTGGCGGCCCAGAAGCGGTCGTCGTCGAGGCGGGCGCCGGCGACGTGGCGGGCGAGCGCGACCTGGCGCGCCCGGCAGTCGAGCAGCGTGCCGTCGAGGTCGAAGACCACGCTCATCGGCGCAGCGACTCCTCGTAGGACCGGACCACCCAGGCCTCGCCGGCGAAGTCGCCGAGGAAGGGCCGCGGGTCCTCACCCCACAGGTCGGCGAGCGCGGCGGCCGCGGTGTCGACGCCGGCGGCGGCGGACATCGCGCTGGCGCCGCCGTAGCGCGGGTTGACGTCGGTGATCTCCCACCCGCCGGGGCCCCGCATCGCCTGGACGCACAGCGCGCCGCTGAGCTCCAGCGCGTCGGCGACGCGGCGGACCAGCGCCTCCAGCGCGGCGTCCCGGTGCAGGCGGGCCTTCGTGCAGACGCCGGCGCGCACCTCGACGCGCTCGCGGCAGAGCGCCGCCCAGACGGTCCCGTCGCGGGAGCGGAAGGCGTCGACGGTCACCTCGGGGCCCTCGCAGCGGCGCTGGGCGACCGCGGCGTCGCCCCGCCCGCGGACCCGCTCGAGGTCGGCCTCGGCCACGAGCACCTCGACGCCGCGCGAGCCCTCCCCGCCGCGCGCCTTGACCACCACGCCCTCCGGCCACCAGCGGGCGTCCTGCGCCAGCACGGTCGGCGGCGCGGCGATCCCCTCGGCGTCCAGCCGCCGGGCCAGCGCGAGCTTGTCGGTGCACAGGCGGGCCGACGCCGTCCCGGGCGCGAGGAGCGCTACGCCGGGCAGCGCGCCGGCGTCACGCAGCTCGCAGGCGAGCGCGATCTCCTCGACGAGCAGCGGGACGTAGGTGTCGACCCCGTGGCGGCGGATCCCGTCGCCCAGCGCGGCGGCGAACGCGTCGCGGTCGGCGACCGGCGGGACCTGCTCGCAGGCGTCCGCGAGGTCGGCGGCGGCGACCAGGGCGGGCGGGTTGATGTCGACGGCGACGATGCCGACGCCGTCGCCCCACGCCGCGCGGACGCGGCGCGCGATGCCGTGCGCCGTCACCGTCCCGGCGGCGCCCAGCCAGAGGACCCGCCGCGGCGTCACGGCACCCGGGCGAGCGGCGCGACCGCGGCCGTCACCGCGGAGCAGACCGCGTCGACGTCGCGCGGCTCGAGCTGCGGGAACAGCGGCAGCGACAGCGCGTGCGCGGACAGGCGCTCGGTGACCGGGAAGCTGCCCGGCCCGTGCCCCAGCCCCGCGTAGGCCTGCGAGCGGTGCGGCGGGATCGGGTAGTGGACGAGCGTCCCGATCCCGGCCGCGGTCAGCGCCGCCTGGACGCGCTCGCGGTCCTCCACGAGGATCGCGAAGACGTGCCACACGTGATCGCAGCCCGCGGGCGCGGGGAGGACGACGCCCGGGACGCCGTTGAGCCACGCCCGGTAGCGCGCGACCAGCGCCCGCCGGCGGGCGTTCGCGCGCTCGAGCTGCGGGAGCTTGACCCGCAGGAAGGCCGCCTGGATCGGGTCGAGCCGCGAGTTGACGCCGAGCTCCTCGTGCACGTACTTCTCGCGCGAGCCGTAGTTGCGCAGCCGGCGCACGCGCTCGGCCAGCGCGGGATCGCTGGTCGTCACCGCACCGCCGTCGCCGTGGGCGCCGAGGTTCTTCGTGGGATAGAAGGAGAACGCCGCCGCGGTCGCGAGCGCGCCGGCGCGGACGCCGTCCACCTGCCGCGCGCCGTGGGCCTGCGCGGCGTCCTCGACGAGCGGGATGCCGCGCGCGGCGCACAGCTCGGCCAGCGCCGCGACGTCGGCCAGCCGGCCGTGCAGGTGGACGCAGATCACCGCGCGCGTCCGCGGGCCGATGGCCTCCGCCACGGCGGCCGCGCCGGCGTTCCAGGTGGCCGGATCCGGCTCGACGGGCACCGGCACCGCGCCGACGCTCGACACCGCCAGCCAGGTGGCCACGTAGGTGTGCGCGGGGACGACGACCTCGTCGCCCGGTCCGACGCCGAGCGCGCGCAGGATCAGCGTCAGCGCGTCGAGGCCGTTGCCGACGCCGACGCAGTGCTCCGCTCCGCAGAAGGCGGCGAACTCGCGCTCGAAGGCGGCCACCTCGTCGCCGAGGACGTACGTCCCGCTGCGCAGCGCGCGCAGCGCCGCGGCGTCGAGCTCGTCGGCGAGCTCGGCGTAGCCGGCGCGCGCGTCGAAGAACGGGATCACGAGCCGGCGCGGCGCGCCGCGGCCGCCACCGCGAACTCGTCGTAGTCGCGGTAGTAGTCCTCCTCCTCGTACGGCCGCGACGCCAGCACGAGGCAGACCGACCCGGAGGAGAAGTTGTCGAGCTCGCGCCAGACCATGCGCGGGACGTAGAGCCCGTAGTAGGAGCGGTTGAGGAAGAAGCGCTCGGTCGTCTCGCCGTCGTCGACGACCACGTCGAGCGAGCCCGACGCCGCGACGATCAGCTGCTCGAGCTGCCGGTGCGCGTGACCGCCGCGCGACTCGCCGCCCGGCACGTCGTAGAGGTAGTAGACGCGGGCGATGTCGAACGGCACGTGGTTGGAGCCCTCGACGAAGGTGAGGTTGCCGCGCGGATCGGCGATCCGCGGCAGCTCGACGATGCGGCAGCCCGTGCGGCCGACGCGCAGGTGCGAGCGCTCGGCGGGCGCGCCGACGCTGGCCACGAAGCTCATGCCGCCACCGCCTCGACGACGTGGCCGGCCAGCAGCCCGAGCAGCTCGCGCGGCTGGTCGTACAGCGGGTCGTGGCCGATGGCGGCGACGATCGCGGCGAACGCAGCCTCGGGCTCGCCGTCGTCGAGCGCTGCGCTGGCGCGCTCGAGCGCCTGCACGGCCAGGGCGCGATCCTCGGCGGCGATGCCCAGCGCGTCGCGCCGCGAGCGGCGCAGCACGGACGCGCCGCGCTCGGTGAAGTCGTCGAGCGCCTCGACGGCCAGGAGCAGCTCCAGCGGCGTGGCCAGGTCCCCGGCGGTCTGCAGCGTCCAGCGGCGGAACCGCAGCTCGGAGGCCGCGAGCCGGGCCGCGCCGCGGGCGTCGGAGCCGAGGTTCATGTTCGCGCCGTGGTGGCGGTAGCGGTTCACGACGTCGCCGATCGCCACGACCTCGGCGACGCGCGAGACCTGCAGCGCCATCCACCAGTCCTGGTAGGGCGCGTCCTCGCGGATCGGGCAGTAGAGCCCGCGCAGGCCGGCGCGGATCATCAGCGAGCCCGCCGAGATGAAGTTGTTGCGCAGCAGCCGGCCGAAGACGCGCCCGCCGTACGGGACGATCCCGCAGGCCGCGCGGAAGGACGGCGCGAGCGTCGCCCCGGTGTCGTCGACGACCTCCATGTCGCCCCAGGCCAGCGCCGCCTCCGGGTGGGCGGCCAACGCCGCGGCGAGCTTGCGCACGCGGTCGCGCGGCCAGGTGTCGTCGGCGTCGAGGAAGGTGATCAGCTCGCCGGTCGCCGCGTCGATCCCGGTCGAGGTGGCGGCGTTGAGGCCGCCGTTCGGGCGGCGGATCGCGTGGATGCGGTCGCCGTAGCCGGCCAGGACGGCGGGCGTGTCGTCGGTCGAGCCGTCGTCGACGACGATGACCTCGAGCGCGCCGTCGTGATCCTGGGCCAGCGCGGTGTCGATCGCCTCGGGCAGGTAGTGGGCGTAGTTGTACGCGGGGATGACGACCGAGACGTTCATGCCGCCCTTCCGGCCGTGCGGGGCAGCGCGGCGGCCTCGGTGATCGCCCGCGTCCACTGCGGCGCCATCGCCTGCACGGAGCGGTGCTCGGTGACGTAGGCGCGGGCGGCCTCGCCGACGCGCGCCCGCAGCGCCGGGTCGGCGACCAGCGTCCCGAGGTGCTCGCGGGCCTCGGCCGGCGTCGCCGCGTGGAAGCCGGTCACGCCGTGCTCGATCTCCGGGTAGACGTCGGGGTCGGCGACCACGGGGACGCCGAGCGCGCTCGCCTCCAGCCACCGCAGGTCGCTCTTGCCGCGGAAGAAGTTGCCCTTGCCGGCGGGCGCGAGCGCGACGTCGAACAGCGTCATCGCGGCCGGGTACGTGTCCAGCGGCGAGAACGGGACGGCCAGCGTGCGCTCGGCGCCGACGACCGGCGCGAGCTCGTGCGCGAACGGCTGGCCGACGCTGACGAACCGCGCGGCGGGGTGCGCCTGCATGACCTCGGCCACCGGCCCCAGCCACGGGGCGATCGCCTCGCGGTGGCCGGTGCCGCCCGCCCAGCCGATGTTGACCTCCGGCCGCGCGGGACGGGTGAGCGCGTAGCGGCGCAGGTCGATCCCGTTGCGGCAGACCCAGACGTTCGGGTTGACGGCGCGATAGCGCTTGGCCAGCCACTCGGTGGAGACGACGAGCCCGTCGGCGGCGCGCATCGCGATCTCGAAGGCCTGCAGGTTCTCCTTGGTGAAGGTGTGCGCGAAGTCGTGGTCGCGCATCTTGCGGATCGCCTGGACGTAGTCGTCGATCTCGAACAGCACCGTGACGCCGGCCTCCTGCAGCCGGCGGATCGCGCGCGCCCACGCCGCGCCGACCGGCTGCTGCAGGATCACCACCTCGTAGTCGAACAGGCCCTCGAGGCCGGTGATCACCGAGTCGCCCGTGCAGACCGTGAAGCTCGGGTCGTCCTTGCTGGCGCCGACCCACGGCAGTCCGAGCGCCATGGCCGGCAGCGCGCAGCGATACCAGGCCACGGAGCCGTTGCCCTTGGCGACGAAGAGGGTGCGCGGCAGCGCGGTCATCAGATGGCCTCCGGGACCCAGCGCCCGATCGCGACGCTGTCGTGCTTGCGGAAGAAGCGGTTGCAGGTGGCGATGCGGGCGTCCACGTCCTCGGGCGCCTCGTCACGGGCGATGCGCGCCACGGCGCTCGGCTCGTAGATGCACTCCAGCCCGGCGGCGAACGCCCGCAGGCAGAAGTCGACGCCCTCGTAGCCGGCGTCGAGGTCCTCGTCGTAGCGGCCGACCGCCACGAGCGTCTCGTGGCGGATCAGCTGGAGCGACTGGGAGACCGGGCAGCGTGTCGGCTCGAGCGCCTCGGGCAGGTTCGCGGGGCCGAAGCGGAAGCGGTGGAAGAACTCGCGGCGCAGCAGCGAGAAGAACATGCCGGCGTGCTCGAGCAGGCCGTCGCCGTCGATCAGCCGCGCGCCGACCACGGCGGCGGGCCGGCCAGCGCCATCGGTGCGGGCGCGCATGCGCTCCAGCCAGCTCGGCGCCACGAGCTCGACGCGGGGGTCGACGACGAGCGCGTCGGCGCCGTCGCGCACCGCGACGGCGAGGCCGGCGTTCACCGCGGCGGCGCGGTTCGCGCCGGCGGGCAGACGCTCGAGCCCGTAGCCGAGCTCTGCCGTGGCGACGGCCAGCTGCTCGACGAGGCCGGGCGCGCTGCCGTGGTCGACGACGAGCCCGTGCGCGTCGCGCGCGGTGGACCAGAGGGAGACGAG
>DASVQH010000078.1:0-1552 GCA_036389195.1 Solirubrobacteraceae bacterium | reverse complement strand
GAGCCTGGCGTTTCCCGGCGCTGCCGCGGCCGCGGGGTGGGCGCCCGCCGCGGCACAGCCCGAGCCCGACAGCACGGAGCTCCTGGCGCTGCCCGGCGGCGAGGCGTTCTCGCTGTCGGCGGGGATCGAGGAGCTGCGCGTCTCCCACCGCCCGCCCGGTGCGGCCTTCGGCGCGCCCGAGCCGGTCGCCGAGCCCAGCGGCGGCACCGTGCGAGCGCGCCTCGTGAACGCCGGCGGGGCGACGCTGCTGGTGTGGAGCGACGAGGCCGGCGCCCACGTCACCGAGCGCACGGCCGGCGGCGACTGGGTCCTCGTCCCGGGTGCCTTCGGGCCGGCCTTCGCCATGCCCGCTCTGGGGGCGGCGGCGGGCGGCGGGACGCTCGCGGCGTGGCGCGAAGGAACGGAGCTGCGTGCGCGCGAGCAGCCTTCCGGGGGCGGGTTCGGCGCTGTCCAGGTCGTCGCGAGCGACCTCCCGCCGGCCGCCGATCCGCGCGACGGGGACGTGCCGCCCGCCGTCACGACGACCGAGGACGGCTTCACCGTCGTGGTGTGGGGCGACCGCGAGTTCAAGCCGCGGGTGGGAGAGCCGGGCGAACCCGGCTACCGGCCGGCCACGGCGATCGGGACCCTGCGGCTGGCGGCGCGCCCGTCGGGCGGTGACTGGGCGGCGCCCGTGGAGCTCGCGACGCGGACCATGACGTCCGACTTCGCGGAGGAGACCCCGAGCGCCGGCTACACCGGCATCAGCGCGGCGCCCCGCCCCGGCGGCGGCTGGATCGCGGCGGCGCGGTCGTTCGGCGAGACGACGCTCGACGGCCCGTCGGGTGCCGAGGTCAGCGGCAGCGACGCGGTCGAGGTCCGCGAGGGCGCGGTGGGATCCGTCGGCACGGGGCCGACGTACGACGCGGGCACGTTCGACGAGGAGATGGGCGGTGAGGCGGCGCCGTGGCCGCTCGCCGTCGACCCGGCCGGTGACGTGGCGGTCCGCTGGCGCCGGCTGGCCCGGGACGGCGACGTGGTGTCCTCGGCCTACCGGCCTGCGGCCGGCGACTTCCCGGCGGCGCCGACCGCGCCGGCCGAGATGCGCGGCACGGTCGACGTGGCGCCGCTCGGCGGCGCCCGCTGGTACTGGCTCGATGCCGGCGACGTCGCGTACTTCGGGCAGCCGCTGGGGCTGGACGCCTCGCCGAGCGGGCTGCCGCCGGCCGGGCTCGCGATGGAGGGGGAGGAGCGCCTGCAGCGGCTGAGCGGCGACGGCGCGGGCCACGTCTTCCTGGCGGCGGAGCGGATCGGGTCGCCGCCGCTCCCGCTGCGCGTCTACGACGAGGTGGCGCCGGCGCTGATGGAGGTGGCGGTCCCGGCCGCGGCGACCCCGGGGCAGCCGCTGCGGATGGCGGCGCGGGCCGAGGACCTGTGGACGGCGGCGTCCGTGGAGTGGGACTTCGGCGACGGCGCGACCGCGACGGGCGATGGCGTCGAACACGCCTTCGCGGCGCCGGGGCGCTACACGGTGCGGGTCACCGCGGTCGACGCGGCGGCCAACCGGACGACG
>DASVQH010000077.1:0-5507 GCA_036389195.1 Solirubrobacteraceae bacterium | reverse complement strand
GACGGTCGACGGCGAGGCGCGGGCCAAGCGCCACGTCCTGGTCGGGGGAGAGCGCGTCGTGGTCGACCGCCCGCCGCCCGAGACCGGCGAGGGCGTGCCCGCGCCGCCGTTCGCCGTCGCGTACGAGGACGACGACCTGCTGGTGATCGACAAGCCCCCCGGCGTGGTCGTCCACCCGGGCACGGGCCACCGCTTCGGCACGCTGGTGCAGGCGCTCGGCGACCGGGTGGCGGGCGGGGACGACCCCGAGCGCCCCGGCGTCGTCCACCGCCTGGACCGCGACACCTCCGGCCTGCTGGTCGTCGCCCGCACCGAGGCCGCCCACGCGGCGCTCAAGGCGGCGCTGCGCGAGCGGCGCATCACCCGCGAGTACCTGGCCCTGGTGGAGGGCCGCCCGGGGGCGCGGACCGGCACGATCGACGCGCCGCTGGGCCGCGACCGCCACGTGCGCACGCGGATGTCCACCGACACCGACCACCCGCGCGAGGCGCGCACGCATTTCGCGGTCGAGCGCGCGCTGGCGGACGCCACGCTGCTGCGGGTGACGCTGGAGACCGGGCGCACGCACCAGATCCGCGCCCACATGCTGGCCATCGGCCATCCCGTGGCCGGCGACCCGGAGTACGGCACCGCCGGGCGGTACGGGCTGGAGCGCCAGTTCCTGCACGCGGCACGGCTCGCCTTCGCCCATCCGGCCACCGGCGCGCCGGTCGACATCGCCTCGCCGCTGCCGGCGGACCTCGAGCGCGTGCTCGGCCGTCTATCCTCTGGCTGACGTTCGTCCACCACCAATCCCGCGCGGCCACCCCCGAGGCCGCGGCCCTGCCCGGCTGACAGACCAGCCGGGTTCGCCGCCTCGGATCGCGCGGGCGCAGCACCACCCACCAGCAAAAAGGGAGCAAGACGTGGCTTCAGTCGGAATCAGGGAGCTGCTGGAGGCCGGTGTGCACTTCGGCCACCAGACGCGCCGCTGGAACCCCAAGATGCGCCGCTTCATCTTCGGCGAGCGCGCGGGGATCTACATCATCGACCTGCTCAAGACCGAGCGGCTGCTCGACTCGGCGCAGGACTTCGCCTCCTCGGTCGCGCACCGGGGCGGCAACGTGCTCTTCGTGGGCACCAAGAAGCAGGCGCGCGACGCCATCAAGGAGGTGGCCGAGAGCGCGGGGATGCCCTACGTCAACCACCGCTGGCTCGGCGGCCTGCTGACCAACTTCCAGACGATCTCGCTGCGCATCAAGCGCCTCCACGATCTCGAGGGCTACGAGGCCAACGGCCAGCTCCAGCTGCTGCCGACCCGCGAGCGCCTGTCGGCCGAGGCCGACCTCGAGAAGCTGCGCGCCAACCTCGGCGGCGTCAAGCACATGCAGCGCCCGCCCGACGCGCTGTTCGTGGTCGACCTCAAGACGGAGGCGATCGCCGTGCGCGAGGCCCAGCGCCTGCGCATCCCGATCATCGGCCTGGTCGACACCAACGTCGACCCCGACGGGATCGACTACGTCATCCCCGGCAACGACGACGCCATGAAGTCCTGCCGGATCATCACGCAGGCGATCGGCGACGTCGTCTCCCGCGGCCGCCAGACCTTCCGCGAGGAGGAGGAGCGCTCGCGCCGCGAGGCCGAGGAAGCCACCCGCCGCGAGGCCGAGGAGCGCGCCCGCCGCGAGGCCGAGGAGGAGGAGCGCCGCGCCGCCGAGGCCGCGGCCGCCGAGGCCACGCTCGTCCAGGGCGGCGAGGGCCTGCCGCGCAACGAGGCCGAGCAGGTCGTCGCCGACGCCGTCCAGCAAGGCGGCCGCCGTCGGGTCGAGGGCCGCCGGCCCGCCGAGGCCGGCGCCGCCGCCCAGGCCGCCGACGAGCCGGGCATGCCCGCCGTCGGCAACGTCGGCCCGGGCGTGCGCGAGGAGCGCAACAACCCGAACGTCGGCGATCGCGTGCCGCAGGAGGCCGGCGCCCCGGCCGGAGCCGGGTCGCCCGCGTCCGACACGGCCGGCGAGGCCGAGAAGGACGCGCCGGCCAAGCGCGCGCGCCAGTCGGCGCGCCGCGCCAAGACCGCCGACGCCCCCGTCGCCCCCGCGCCGGAGCCGGGCCCGAGCCCGATCGCGCAGGAGGCCGTCGCCGAGGCGCCGCCCGCCGCGCCGACCCCCGGCTCGGTGGCCGCCGAGGCCGCGCCCGCCGACGCCCCGGCCGTCGAGCCCGAGCCGGTGCAGGACGCGCCGGCCGCGGCCGCCGAGGACGGCACGCCCGACCTGCCCGAGGCCGGCGGCGGCGACGCCCCGTCCGCGGACGAGGGCGGCGACGAGGCCGGCGACGACGCGGACAAGGGCCCGATCGACCAGGCCCAGGCGGTCGTCAACGCCGCGGTCGACACCGCGCAGGACGTCGCCAACACGGCGGTCGACACCACCCAGGACGTCGTCGCGGGCGCCGCCAGCACGGCCGCCAGCGTCGCCGACACGGTCGGCGACGTGCTGCCCGGCCCGCTGGGCGGCCTCGCCAAGGCCGCCGCCGGCGCCGCGGACGCCGCGGCCGGCGCCGTCGCCGACCGCGACAAGGACGCCAAGGACGAGACCGAGACCGAGAACACCGAGGAGTCGAAGTGAGCAACCCCATCTCCGCCTCGCAGGTCAAGGAGCTGCGCGACAAGACGGGTGCCGGGATGATGGACTGCAAGAAGGCGCTGTCCGAGACCGGCGGCGACATGGACCAGGCCGTCGAGCTGCTGCGCGTCCGGCTGGGCGACAAGGCGCTCAAGGTCGGCGGCCGCGAGGCCACCGAGGGCACCGTGCAGTCCTACATCCACGCCAACGGCAAGGTCGGCGTGCTCGTCGAGGTCGACTGCAACACCGACTTCGTGGCCCGCAACGACGACTTCGTGCGCTTCGCCCGCGAGATCGCGCTGCACATCGCCGCCGTCCCGACCACCGCCTACGTCGCCGAGGAGGACGTCCCGGAGGACGTCAAGTCCGCGGAGCTGCGCGTCTACGAGCAGCA
This sequence comes from Solirubrobacteraceae bacterium, assembly GCA_036389195.1. GTDB lineage: Bacteria > Actinomycetota > Thermoleophilia > Solirubrobacterales > Solirubrobacteraceae > JACCYI01. The sequence goes on along the minus strand of DASVQH010000077.1, from coordinate 2,516 downwards.
GGCCGCCGACAAGCCCGAGAACGTCCGCCCGAAGATCGCCGAGGGCAAGTGGCGCAAGAAGCTCGAGGAGCTCGTGCTGCTCAAGCAGGAGCACGTCAACGCGGACAAGTACGAGGGCAAGACCATCGAGCAGATCCGCGCGGAGCTCGCCGGCCAGCTCGGCGAGAACGTGGTCATCCGCCGCTTCGCGCGGTTCGCGGTGGGGGCCTAGCCGCCATGGCGGAGCCCGTCTTCGGGCGGATCCTCCTCAAGCTCTCCGGCGAGGCCCTGATGGGCAAGCTGGAGTACGGCATCGACGGCGACAAGGTCGCGGCGATCGCCGAGCAGATCAAGCAGGTGCACGACCGCGGCGTCGAGATCGCGGTCGTGCTCGGCGCGGGCAACATCTACCGCGGCATGGCGGCCGCCGCCGCGGGGATGGACCGGGCGACCGGCGACTACATGGGGATGCTGGCCATCGTCCTCAACGCGCTCACGCTCCAGGACGCGCTGGAGAAGCTCGGCGTGCACACCCGCGTGCAGTCGGCGATCACCATCTCCGAGGTCGCCGAGCCCTACATCCGCCGGCGCGCGATGCGCCACCTGGAGAAGGGCCGCGTCGTCATCTTCGCCGCGGGCACCGGCAACCCGTTCTTCACCTCCGACACGGCGGCTGCCCTGCGCGCGCTCGAGGTCCATGCCGATGCGGTCCTGATGGGCAAGAACGGCGTCGACGGCGTCTACACCGGCGACCCGCGCACCGATCCCGACGCCGAGTTCCTGCCCGAGATCACCCACATGGACGCGCTGCAGCGCGGGCTGAAGGTGATGGACTCGACGGCGCTGTCGCTCCTGCACGACAACCACCTGCCGCTCTACGTCTTCAACATGGACGACGAGTCCAACATCGATCGGATAGTTTCCGGGGAGCGGGTGGGAACCCTGGTGAAGACGCCATGAGCCTGATCGACGACCTCCTGACCGACGCGCGCGAGCACATGGCGAAGTCCGTGGACGCGACGCGCTCGAAGTTCGGCTCCGTGCGCACCGGCCGCGCCAGCCCGGCGCTGCTCGACCGCATCATGGTCGAGTACTACGGCACGCAGACGCCGCTCAAGCAGCTCGCGACGGTCAACGCGCCCGAGGCGCGGATGCTGACCATCCAGCCGTACGACAAGTCCTCGGTCAAGGCGATCGAGAAGTCGATCCTGGAGTCCGACGTCGGGCTGACGCCGTCCAACGACGGCCAGCTGATCCGCCTGATCGTCCCCGAGCTCAACGAGGAGCGGCGCAAGCAGCTCGTCAAGGTGGTCCGCGGGATCGCCGAGGAGGGCCGCGTGGCGATCCGCTCGATCCGCCGCGACACGATGAACGACCTGCGCGAGCTCAAGGACGCCGGCGAGGCCGGCGCCGACGACGAGCACCGCGCCGAGGAGGCGCTCCAGAAGCTCACGTCCGAGAAGGTCGCGGAGCTCGACGCCATCCTGAAGGGCAAGGAAGAAGAGATCCTCGAGGTGTGACGCACCCCGAGGGCGCGCGCTACGTCGCGATCATCACCGACGGCAACGGCCGCTGGGCCAAGCAGCGCGGCGTGTCCGTCGCCGAAGGGCACCGCGCCGGGGCCGACGCCGTCAAGGCGCGCCTGCGCGACGCGGTCGACCTCGGCGTCCGCGAGCTGACCGTCTACTCGTTCTCGACCGAGAACTGGTCGCGCCCGCCCGCGGAGGTCGCCGCGCTGATGGCGATGTTCTCCCAGCGCATCCTGGGGGAGACGCCCGAGCTCGACGACGAGGGCGTGCGGATGCGCTTCGTCGGGCGGCGCGAGGGCGTCGGTGCGCAGCTGCTCGAGCAGATGGCCTGGGCGGAGGAGAAGACCGCGGCCAACGACCGGATCACGCTGTTCGTCGCCTTCAACTACGGCGGGCGGGCGGAGATCGTCGACGCGGCGCGGAGCTTCAGCGGCACGACCGAGGAGGAGTTCCGCGCCCACCTCTACGCGCCGGAGATGCACGATCCGGACCTGATCATCCGCACGAGCGGGGAGCAGCGGCTCTCCAACTACCTGCTGTGGCAGTCGGCCTACTCCGAGCTGCACTTCACCGACGTGCTGTGGCCGGACTTCTCGCGCGCCGACCTCGAGGCCGCGCTGGGTCAGTACACCGCGCGCGAGCGGCGCTTCGGGGGGCGCTAGGTGCGCGGGGACCTCGGGGCGCGCATCCTCGCGGCCATCCCGGCGATCGCCTTTGCGATCTTCATCGTCGAGCGCGGCGGGGCGATCTTCGCCGCCGGTGTGCTGGCGCTGGCCTTCGTCTGCCTGCACGAGCTGTTCTCGATGTACGCCCGGGTGCGGCCGGTGCGGCTCGCGGCGCTGCTCGGGGTGGCCGGGATGGTCGTCGCCGCCGCCGTGGTCGAGGTCCCGCAGCAGCACCGCATGCCCGACGGCGAGGCCGACCCAGAAGACGCCGAGGGCGGTGATCGACATCGACGCGGTCAGCGTGGGCCCCTCGTGCTCGGGCAGCGCGAGCGCGAGCAGGAAG
>DASVQH010000076.1:0-10553 GCA_036389195.1 Solirubrobacteraceae bacterium | reverse complement strand
GCCGCCGGCGCGGAGAGCTCGAAGCCGTCGAGCGTGGCGCCCAGCGCCCGCTCCGACAGCGCGGCCAGCAGGGCGCCGTCGCCGCAGCCGATCTCCACCACCGCCGAGGGCCGCAGGCCCGCGCGCGCACACAGAGCGACGGCGTGGTCGGCCTTCCCGCGCGCGCCGAGCGCCCGCCAGCGGCCGAGCTCCGCGGCCCGCTCGGGATCCTCCTGGGTGTAGCCCTCCTCGTAGAAGCCCGCCAGGCCGGCGTTGCCGCTCACGGCGCCGCCACGAGGCGCCCGCCGAGCGCCGCCCGGACCGGCAGGACCGGCGTCGAGGCCCACGTGCCGTCGTCGCGCATCCAGCGGGCGGCGAAGCGCGTCGGCCGGCGGAACTCCGTGGCGTAGGTCCACGTCCCGCCGGGCGTCGTCGGCAGCGTGATCAGCGGCGTCAGCGGCCCGGAGCGCCGCGTGCCGGCCAGCACGGTGACGGCGTGGGCGCCGCCGGGGCGCACCTGGCCCCACAGGCGCACCGAGCCGCCGTCGTCGGCGACGTCGGCGACGAACGGCGCCTCGAACGCCCTGCGCGCCGGCTTGGGGCGCCCGTCGTAGAAGTGCAGCCCGCCCTGCCAGCCGGCGAAGCGCTTGCTGCCCGTGCCCTTGTTGCGGACCAGCTCGTCCTGCCACTGGTACTGGGTGAGGCCCTTGACCCGCCGGTCGCGCCACGCCAGGTAGGCCGCCTGCTGCTGGTAGACGGCCTGCCGGCGCAGGCTGATCCCGGTCGCGCGGTCGGGCGGCGCGGTCTGGTAGCTGAACTCCGACAGGTGGATGTCGAGCGGGCGGCCGCCCGGGGAACGCAGGCGGCCGCTGTCCGTCAGGCGGTCGAGCACGCGCTCCAACCGCCGCAGGTCGGCGATCTGCGCGCTGTCGGGGTCGGGGTTGGTGCGCTCGGGCCCGTTCTTGACGCCGTGGGGGTGGTAGGCCAGCGCGTCGAGCGGCACCGGCTTGAAGCGCCGGCACGGCCCGGTGCGCAGCGGCCGGTAGTGCTCGTCGACGCAGGCGAGCGCCCGCAGGAACGTCAGCGGCGGGATCGGCGCGCCGCCGCTGCGGCGCTGCAGGCCGATCGGCGCCAGCTCGCCGGCCAGGACCTCCGCGCCAGGGTCGGCGCGCTTGATCGCCGGCAGCGCCGCCTGGACGAGCCCGCGGTAGATGTGCGGCGCCGCGAGCGTGCAGGTCTTCGGATGCGTCCGCCCGACGCAGCGCGACTGCGGCTGCAGCCAGCCGGCCTGGTTGGGCTCGTTCCAGATCGTGTAGCGATCGACGATCGCGCCGTAGCGGGTGGCCACCGCGCGGGCGAAGCGCGCGTACTCGCGCGGCCGCGGGTCGCGGCGGGGCTTGCCCTCGCGCGGGTGCCGCGTCGCCCACAGCGGCCCGGGGCCGGTGATGGTGAGGAACATCCGCATGCCCGAGGCCTGGATCAGCCCCACCGCGTTGTCGAGCGAGTGCCAGTGGTAGCGGCGGTCCTGCGGGTCGGCGGCGTGGAACCCGCGCGGCCGCCGGCGCTTGGCCTGGGCGGGCGCGATCTCGAACCAGCGGGCGTGCACGCGGACCACGTCGACGCCCATGTCGCGCCACGCCGCGACCGCGGCGGGCGCCTTGTCGGGCTCGGAGAGCATGATCCGCTCGTCCTCCATCCCGACTTCGGCGTCGGTCACGGCGCGGGCCGCGGGCGCGCCGAGCGCCGCGGCGAGCACGAGCCAGGCGAGCAGCAGGAGCGGGACCGCGCGCGGGGCGGCCGGTCGGCGTCGCGGCACCGAAAACAGGTTAGTCGACGGTCACTTCGCGGCTGGTGAGCGTGAAGCCCGCGCCGTCGGACCACACCGCGCGCCACGCGCCCGGCCCCGGCGAGGGCCGGTCGGCCTCGTAGAAGCCGAGCCCGTTGGTGACCTGGATCGGCTCGCCGACGGGCGCCCACGTGTCCGAGCCCTCGGCGCGGAACTCCGTGGCGACCGTCGTCTGGCGGCCGTTGGGCAGGAAGCGCAGCTGGCCCCAGAGGTGGTCCTGGTCGCCCGCCGGGGTGACGACGAGCGGCATCGCGTAGGCGGTGGCGGCGGGCTTGGGCCGGCCGTCGGCGTCGAAGAGCCCGGACTGGTAGGTGAACCAGTACGGCTTCGTGCCCTTGCGCTCGCCCTTGACCGGCGGGACGTCCTTGAACAGGAACTGCGTCTGGCCGACGACCCGCGGGTCCTGGTAGGCGATGTGGTCGCCGATGTTGATGTACGCCGCCTGCTTGGCGAGCGAGACGCCGCTGAACGGGTCCGGCGGGTTCGTCTCGTAGCCGAACTCGGTCATCATCGTGTTCATCCCCGGGGCGATCCGCCTGGTCTTGGAGGCCATCTGGTCGAGCAGCCGCGGGAGGTCGGAGACGTTGGCGATCGAGATCGAGTCGCGCGAGCGGTCGCGCTTGGTCGGCGCCAGCTTCTTGGTGTACGGGTGGTGCGCCCAGGCGGTCGCCTCGAAGCGCTTGATCCGCTTCAGGGTCGAGCAGCGGCGCAGCCGCGCCTGGCGGCCGCGGTAGCGGCGGCCGTTCGAGCGCACGCAGAAGAGCTCGCGGATGAACTTCTTGGGCCGGATCGGCGAGCGCGTCGTGTGCCCGCCGGAGCCCAGCGGGGCGGTCTCGCCGATCAGGATGATGTCGTCGTCGTGGCCGGTGTCCTCGAGCGCCTGGCGCCCGTGCAGCCACAGGCTGCGGTACATCACCGGCGACCACGGCACGACCTTGCCGCCGCGCCGCTGGTACTGCGGGGTCAGCCAGCCGCCCTGGTTGGGCTCGTTGTACAGCGCCCAGAAGGTGACCTTGGGCAGGAAGCCGCGGGTCCCGTTCTCGTCGCGGTAGGCGCCCGAGTAGCGCGTGGCGACGGCGCGCACGAAGCGGCCGAACTCGCGCGCGTCGGGCTTCCAGGTGCCGCGGTTCTTCTTCTGGCTGCGCGGCGCGCGCCCCATCGCCCACTTCGGCCCGGGGCCCGTGACGTCGAGGTAGACGACGATCCCCATCTGCTGGGCGGCCAGCACGAGACGGTCGTAACGGTCCCAGTTGCCGATCGGGTAGGTGCTCGGGTCCGCGCTGCGGAAGCGGCGGCGCTGCCGGCGGCCCTTGTGGGCGTTCTCGGCGGCCACCGACCACAGGACGCTGACGCGGACGACGTCGGCGCCCAGCGTCTTCATCCGCTGCAGCGCGAAGTCGCGCGCCTGGTCGCCGCGGTAGAGCATCTGGTCGTCGTCGAGGAAGATCGACAGCTGCCCCGGCCCGGCGGCGGCGGTGGCGGGGACCTGGAGCGCCGCCGCGAGGACCACGACGACGGCGAGCAGGAGGCGGGGAAGGGGCATCGCGGCTTTCGGCTGGGGGCTGAACCTGAACGACCGGAGGCGGCGCGGCGGCGCCGCCTCCACTGGTTCGAACCGACGGTAGCGCGCGAAGTCGCGCTCAGGCGACGGCGGAGTACCGCTCGGCGACGCGATCCCAGTCGATCGTGTTGAACCACGCCTCGATGTAGTCGGGGCGCTTGTTCTGGTACTTCAGGTAGTAGGCGTGCTCCCACACGTCGACGCCCAGCAGCGGCGTCTGCCCGTTGGAGATCGGGTTGTCCTGGTTGGGCGTGCCGACGATCGCCAGGCCCGAGCCGTCGTGGACCAGCCACGCCCAGCCGGAGCCGAACTGCCCGACGCCGGTCTCCTTCATCTTCGCCTTGAAGTCGTCGTAGGAGCCGAAGGCCGCGTCGATGGCCTCGCCGAGCGGGCCGTTGGGCGCGCCGCCGCCGCCCGGCTTCATCGACTCCCAGAACAGGGAGTGGTTGTAGTGGCCGCCGCCGTTGTTGCGGACGGCGCCCTGCTTGTCGCCCGGCAGCGCGTCGAGGTTGCGCAGCACGTCCTCGATCGGCGCGTCGGCGTAGTCGGTGCCCTCGAGGGCCCCGTTCGCCTTGTCGACGTACGCCTGGTGGTGCTTGTCGTGGTGCACCCGCATGGTCGCCTCGTCGATGTGCGGCTCGAGGGCGTCGTAGGGGTAGGGAAGCTCTGGGACCGAATATGCCATGGCGGGGTTCTATCACTAGGCTTGCGGCCGCCCGATGACGCGCCTCTCCGCCTACCTCCTGCCGACCGAGAAGGAGGCTCCCGCCGACGCCGAGGCGATCTCGCACAAGCTGATGGTCCGGGCCGGCCTGATCCGCCAGGTCGGGACCGGGATGTGGACCTTCCTGCCGGCCGGTTGGCGCGTGCACCGCCGGGTCGAGCAGATCATCCGCGAGGAGATGGACGCGATCGGCGGGCTCGAGATCCTGATGCCGGTCCTCACCCCGGCCGAGCTCTGGAAGCGCTCCGGGCGCTACGCCATCGACGAGCTCTTCAAGCTCAAGGACCGCAAGGGCGCCGACCTCGTGCTGTCGCTGACCAACGAGGAGACCGTGACCTTCCACGTCGCCTCGCTGGTGCGCTCCTACCGCGACCTGCCGCGGATCCTCTACCACATCCAGACCAAGGAACGCGACGAGGCGCGCCCGCGCGCGGGCCTCCTGCGCACCCGCGAGTTCATCATGAAGGACTCCTACACCTTCGACCGCGACCTCGAGGGGCTGGAGGCGGGCTACGAGAAGCACGCGCGCGCCTACGACCGGATCTTCGACCGCTGCGGGCTTGAGTGGTACTCGGTGGAGTCCGACGTCGGCGCGATGGGCGGGCTCGGCGCCCACGAGTACATGGCGCCGTGCGCCGCCGGGGAGAACGACGTGGCGCTGGCGCCCGGGTACGCCGCCAACGTCGAGGTGGCCAGCGCCGAGGCGCAGCCGGTCGAGCTGCCGCCGGAGCGCGACGCGCCCGAGGAGGTCCACACCCCGGGGCTCACCACGGTCGCGCAGGTGGCCGCCGCGATGGAGGCCTCGCCGGGCGCCCTGCTGAAGGCCTACCCGGTGATCGCCGAGGGCCGCGGGCTCGTCGTGGTCGTCGTGCGCGGCGACCACCGGGTCAACGACGTCAAGCTCGCCAACGCGCTCGGCACGTCCTTCCGCCCGGCGCGGGAGGAGGAGTTCGCCGACGCGGTCGGGCCCGCCGGGTTCATCGGCCCCGTCGGCGCGCAGGCGCCCGTGCTCCTCGACGCCGCGGTCCCGGACGACCGCGGCGGCTTCGTCTGCGGAGCCAACAAGCCCGACGCCCACCTGCGCGGCGTGCAGCCCGGCCGCGACTTTCAGTTCGAGCGCGCGGACGTCCGCACGGTCGTGGCGGGCGACACCGTCGGCGGCCACCCGATCCGGATCGAGCCGGCGATCGAGGTCGGCAACATCTTCAAGCTCGGCACCCGCTACTCCGAGCCGCTCGGCGCGACCTACCTCGACGAGACCGGCCAGGCGCAGCTGATCTGGATGGGCTCCTACGGGATCGGGCCGGCGCGGATCGCCGCGGCCGCCGTCGAGCAGTACGCGGACGAGAAGGGGATCTCGTGGCCGCGCTCGCTGGCCCCGTTCGACGCCGAGCTCGTGGTGCTCGGCAAGCCCGGCACCGACGAGCGGGCGGCCGCCGACCGCCTCTACGAGGAGCTGCGGGCGGCCGGGCTCGACGTGCTCTACGACGACCGCGACGCCGGCCCGGGGGAGAAGTTCGCCGACGCGGAGCTGCTCGGCTGCCCGCTGCGGCTCACGATCGGGCGGCGGATGCTGGCCGGAGGCGAGCTCGAGGCGCAGGTGCGGCGCGGGCGCGAGAGCCGGACGCTGCCGCTCGACGGGGCGGCCGCCGCCGCGGTGGAGCTGTGGCGGACGCTCCCGTAGATCCGCTGCCCACGCCGTTCGCGCCCGGGCAGACCCCGCGCGAGCGCGCCGAGGCGGGCGCGGAGCGGGCGCGGCTCACCTTCCGCCGGCTCTCCGGGCTCGACCGCTCCGGCCCGCCGCCGCCCGAGACGCTCGCCGACCAGCCGTGGCACGTGTGGACGATCCCCAACGCGATCGGCTTCGTCCGGCTCGGGCTGCTCCCGGTCTTCGTGCGGTCGGCGTGGTCGGGCGACGGCCTCGGGCGGCGCCCGGCGCTGCTCTTCGCGGTCATCGCGTGGAGCGACTACGCCGACGGGATCGCCGCCCGCCTGACCGGCCAGTACTCGCGCTTCGGACGGCTGCTCGACCCGCTGGTCGACCGCCTGCTCGTGCTCGCCGGCGTGGCGGTGACCTGGCGCTTCCGGCTGCTGCCGCGCGGCGCGCTCGGGGTCCTCGTGGCGCGCGAGGCGTTCATGATGGGCCTGGTCCGGTTCGGCCTCAAGCGCGGCCTCGACGTCGAGGTCAACTGGTTCGGCCGCGCCGGCGTGTGGCCGATCATGTCGGCGCCCTACTTCGCCATGCGCGGCGCCCGCAGGATCGCCCACTTCTGCCTGTTCACCGGGTTGCCGCTCGGCTTGCTGGCCACCTGGCGCTACATTCGCGAGACGCGGGCGCAGCTGAGGGACCGACCCTCAACCTGAGGTCGATGTTATGCTCGCGTTCGCTGACCGCCGCTTCAGGAGAGGACCGCACTTCCCATGATGGACACCTTCCCCGACCTGGGCTCGCTCTCCGACCAGGAGCTCAAGGACCTGATCCAGCAGCTCACCGACGAGGAGCAGGAGGTGTCCTACCGGCGGCGCATCCTCCACGGCAAGATCGACATCCTCCGCGCCGAGCTGGTCAACCGCCTGCGCAAGAAGCACGAGGGCGGCGAGGACGTGATCTCCGGCGCCGACGTGCAGCGGCTGACCGACATCCTGGCCGGCCGGGCACAGGGCGGGCCGGACGAGGTCTAGCGGCTCGTCCGAGGAGCGTCGAGCGGTGGCACGCCACTGCCCAGAGTGCGGGTTCGCGGTCGCGGAGGGAGCGAAGTACTGCTCCAACTGCGGCACGTTCGTCGGTGCGCCCGACGCGCCGGCCGAGGAGGCGACGACCGCGACGTACATGATCGACGCGACCGGCGAGCTCAAGCCGGTCGACGTCGCCGACGTCGCCGCCGGCGGCGGCGCGCTGGTGATCCGCTCGGGCGGCGGGCGCGTCGGGCAGTCGTTCCCGCTCACCGGCGAGCGGATGACCGTCGGGCGGTCCCCCGACGCCGACGTGTTCCTCGACGACGTCACGGTCTCGCGCGACCACGCGGTGCTGGTCAACCGCCACGGCGGCTGGTACCTCGACGACTCGGGGTCGCTGAACGGCACGTACGTGAACCGCAAGCGGATCGACTCGCACCGCCTCGAGGACGGCGACGAGCTGCAGGTCGGCAAGTACAAGCTCACCTATCTGGCCCGCTAGCCGTGGCGCTGACCTCCGACTCGGGCGAGGAGCTCGCACCGGACGGCGGGCCTGCGGCCGAGTCGCTGGACGCCGCGCCCGCGCCGCCCGCAGGCGGCGGCGGCAAGTCGCTGACCATCGGCGCGGTGGTCAAGGCGCTCGTCGCGGAGTTCCCCGACATCTCGATCTCCAAGGTCCGCTACCTGGAGGACCAGAAGCTGCTGGCGCCGCGCCGGACGCCCGGCGGCTACCGCCTCTACTCGGCCGGCGACGTGTCGCGCCTGCGCACGATCCTGCGCCTGCAGCGCGACGAGTTCCTGCCGCTGCGGGTCATCCGCCAGGAGCTGGCCGGCGGGCGCACGGAGTCCGACATCGCCGCGCCCGCGCCCGCCGCCGCGGCGGCGCCCGGCCGCGCCGGGGCGGCCATGCGCCGCGCGTCGTTCTCGCTGCGCGAGTCCGGCGCCCTCTACTCGCTCGACGACGTGGTGGAGGAGACGGGCGCCGATCGCCGGCTGGTCGCCGAGCTGGAGGAGTACGGGATCATCGCCGGCCAGTCGCGGGCGGGGATGCGCTACTACGACGAGACGGAGCGCGAGATCGTCCGCTCGGTCACCGAGCTGGCGCGCTACGGCGTCGCCGGGCGCAACCTCCGCGTCTTCCGCACCTCGGCGGACCGCGAGTCCCAGCTGCTGCAGCAGATCCTCGCCCCGGCGCTGCGCTCGCGCAACCCGGAGCGCCGGCGAGAGGCCGTCGAGGCGCTGGAGAACCTCGCCGCGGTGGCCTCGCACCTCAAGCACCTGCTGCTCGTCCGCGACCTGCGGCGCGTGGCCAAGTGAGCCCGGCCGGCGCGGCCGCCGGGCGGCTGCTGCGCGAGCGGATCCGCGACATCCCCGACTTCCCGTCGCCGGGGATCGTCTTCAAGGACATCACGCCGCTGCTGCTCGACCCGGCGGCGGTCGACGCGGCGGTCTGCGGCCTGGCCGAGTTCGCCCGGCCGCGTGGCGTGCAATTCGTCGTGGCGGCGGAGGCGCGCGGCTTCATCCTCGGGGCGGCGCTGGCGCGTGAGCTCGGCGCGGGGTTCGTCCCGGCGCGCAAGCCCGGCAAGCTGCCGCACGCGACGGTCTCCGCGGAGTACATCCTCGAGTACGGCGTCGACGCGCTTGAGATGCACGCCGACGCGATCTCCCACGGCGAGCGCGTGCTCATCCACGACGACCTGCTCGCGACCGGCGGCACCGCCCGCGCGCTGGCCGACCTCGTCGAGCGGATCGGCGGCGAGGTCGTCGGGTGCGCGTTCCTGGTCGAGCTCGGCTTCCTCGGCGGGCGGGCGCAGCTCGACGGGTTCGACGTCGAGGCGCTCGTCGTCTACGACGAGGCATGAGGCCCGCGTGGTGACGACCCGCACGCGGACGGTCGCCGCGCGCGCCGCCGACGTGTGGCGGATCGCCACCGACTTGGAGCGGCTGCCGCTGTGGTTCCCGGCGACCCAGCGCGTCGAGGGCGTGTCGCGGACGGGGTGGACGTCGGTGGCGGTCTCGCCGCGCGGGCGAGCCGTGCGGGCGGACTACTCCGTGGTCACGACCGAGCCGCGGCGGCGTGCCGTGTGGCGGCAGGAGCTGGAGGGCTCGCCGTACGCCCGGCTCTTCGCGGCGGTCGAGTACGAGCTGGCGCTGGCCTCGGAGGCCGGCGGGCCGGTGACCGAGGTGACGCTGCGCGTCGACCAGCAGCTGCGCGGGTGGGCGCGCTTCGGGCGCTTCCAGATGCGGCGCGCGATGAAGCGCCAGCTCGACGGCGCGCTGGCCTCGCTCGCCTCGCTGGCCGAGGGCGTGGACGGGTGAGCCGGCGCGAGCAGGTCTTCTGGGGCTGGGGGGAGCCCGGCGCGGGGCCGTCGCTGCCGGGGCACGCCGCCGGGTTCCTGCGGTCCGAGCTGGGGGTCTCCGGCGAGGTGGTCGCGCCGCCGGCCGCCGCGGCGGACGTGCGGCTGCCGGCCTCGTCGCTGGACGAGGCGACGGCCGAGCGGCTCGCGGACGTGGTGGGGCGTGCGTGCGTGCGGACCGACGACGGCGCGCGGCTGCTGCGCGCGGCCGGGAAGTCCTACCTCGACCTGCTGGCCATGCGCTCCGGTGCGGTCCCGGCGGCGCCCGACGCCGTGGTGGCGCCGGGCAGCGCGGAGGAGGTCCAGGCGGTCCTCGCGGTGTGCGCGGACGCCGGCGTGGCCGTCGTGCCGTTCGGGGGCGGGACGAGCGTGGTCGGCGGGGTGGCGCCGCTGCGCGGACCGTTCGGGTCGGTCGTGTCGCTCGACCTCGGGCGCCTGGACGCGGTGTCCGCGGTCGATGTGCGCTCGCAGACGGCGGTCGTCGGGCCGGGCATCCGCCTGCCCGAGCTCGACCACGCGCTCGCCGCGCACGGGTTCACCCTGGGGCACCATCCGCAGAGCTATGAGTGGGCGACCGTCGGGGGGTGCGTGGCGACGCGGTCCTCGGGGCAGGCGTCGACGGGCTTCGGGCGGATCGAGGACCACGTGGTCGGGCTGCGCTGCGCGACGCCCGCGGGGGAGATCGCCACGCTGGCGGTCCCCGCCACGGCGGCCGGCCCGTCGCTGCGCGAGGTCCTGATCGGCTCGGAGGGGACGCTGGGCGTGCTGACCGAGCTGACGCTGTCCGTCCGCCCCGTCGCGGCGGCGCGGCGCTACGAGGCGTGGTTCTTCCGCTCGTTCGCGGAGGGCGCGGAGGCGCTGCGCGGGCTGGTGCAGGGCGGGGTCGCGCCCGATGTCGCGCGGCTCTCCGACGAGGCCGAGACGCGCATGTCGCTGGCGCTGGCCGGCGCGTCGGGGGTGAAGGCGCGGCTGGGGGGAGCGGTGCTGCGGGCGCGCGGCTACGCGGCCGGCTGCCTGGCGATCTTCGGGTGGGAGGGCGGCGCGGAGGACGTCGCGCGGCGGCGGGGTGCGGCCGTGGGCGCGCTGCACGCGGCCGGCGGCCTGGCGGTCGGGCGCGGCCCGGGGGAGGCCTGGCGGGCGGGGCGCTACGGCGCGCCGCACCTGCGCGACGACCTTCTCGACCGCGGCGTGCTCGTGGAGACGCTGGAGACCGCCACGACGTGGGCGGGGCTGGAGCGGCTGCACGCGGCTGTCGGCGACGCGCTGCGCGGCGCGCTCGGGGGCGGGCCGGTGCTGGTGGCCTGCCACGTCTCGCACCTCTATCCGGCGGGCGCCTCGCTGTACTTCACCGTGCTCGCGCGCCAGGACGGCGACGACCCGGTCGGTCAGTGGGTGGCGGCCAAGGACGCG
>DASVQH010000075.1:0-1602 GCA_036389195.1 Solirubrobacteraceae bacterium | reverse complement strand
GGCGACGCCGAGCGGCTCGAGCCAGAGGCCGATGAGGACCCCGGCGGCGCCGGCGAGCTCAAGCGCCGCGAGGACCGGGAAGAAGCGGAGCGGAACGCCGACGGTCCCGCTGATGACGGCGACGGATCGCTCGTCCTTGCGGAGCTTCAGCGACGCCGACGAGGCGCACATGGCGGTGATCAAAACGGAGGCGATGACGAGTGCGATGAACATTTTTCTCCTTTGACGGTCGGGGCGACGACGGCGCGGTTCTCAGTTGCTGATGACGGGCGCGGAGCGGTGGAAGCGGGGGTCGGTGCTCTGGTCGAGCAGGAAGGTTGCGATGTCGGCGCGGGTGATGCTGGCGCGGATGCGGTCGCGGCCGAGGTAGCCGGCGCGGACGGTGCCGGTGCGGGCGCCGTCGGTGGGGCGGGTGAAGCGCGCGATCGTCCAGTCGAGGGGGCCGTCGGTGACGAGTTGCGACATGGCCAGCAGCTCGCGGTAGGCGCGCGACAAGAACGTGCGGCCCATGAAGGGGACGATGAGGCCGAGCAGGCTGCGGGTGTGGCGCGGGTCGCGCAGGCTGGGGGTGGCCATGCCGATGTAGCGCTCGACGCCTTCGGCTTGCATCGCCTCGACGACGGCGCGGGTGCCGTCGACGAGCGGCATCCCGGTCGCCTTGCGATCTAGCGACGGGCCGAGCGCGCTGATCACGGCCTCGGCGCCGCGCACGGCGCGCCGAACCGCCTCGCGGTCGGTGAGCTCGCCGGTGATCACCGTGAGGTTGGGGTCGGTGAGGTCGAGCTTGGCGGGGTTGCGGACGTAGGCGGTGACGTGGTCGCCGCGATCGAGCGCCTGGGCGACGACCTCGCGGCCGACGCCGCCGGTGGCGCCGAAGACGGTGAGCTTCATCGCCCGGCCTTTTCGCCGCTCGGTCCGACTATGGCAAGGACGGGCATGGATTCCTCCTGGGTGCGTATGCGGCTAGGAGACGGAGACGGCCAGCTTGCCCCGCGTGCCAGCGGTGTAGTCGGCCATCGCCTGACCGAGCTCGTCGAGCTGGTAGGTACGCTGGATCGGCACCCGCAGGCGTCCAGCGACGACGTCCGCCGCCAGCCGGTCGAGCGTGGCGGTGTCCGGATTCGCGAACACACCCGAGACGCGCGCGTTCGGCACCGGCAGCTGGTCGGGGGACATGATCAGCGTCGACGCCAGCCGGCCGCCCTCCACGAGCAGTTCGCCGAGCGCGGCGCCGTCGCCCGCGAAGTGGAGCACGGCCTCGACGCCGCCCGGCCGGATCGCCCGCACCTGCGCCGCCACGTCGCCCGTGTAGTCGACGCCGTGGGACGCGCCGAGGTCGCGCACGAAGTCCTCCTCGTCGCCCGGCATGGCGGTAGCGATCACGGTCGCGCCCCGCGCCGCGACGAGCTGGACGGCGTAGGCGCCGGCCCCGCCCGTCGCACCGCTGACCAGGACGGTCTCGCCGGCCGCCGGGGCGACCGCGTCGACCGCCTGGAGGGCCGCCGTTCCGGCCAGGCCGAGCGCGCCGGCGGCGGCGAAGTCGACGCCCTCGGGGACGCGCGTCAGGTTCGGCTCGGCGGGCACCGCGAGGTATTCGGCGAA
>DASVQH010000074.1:0-3236 GCA_036389195.1 Solirubrobacteraceae bacterium | reverse complement strand
TGATCGTGTCGTCGCCGTACCCGCCCAGGATGAGGTTGGCCCCGGTGTTGCCGGTCAGCGTGTCGCCGGGGAACTCGTCCGACCCGTGCAGGTCCTCGATCGCCGTCAGCGTGTCGTTCTCCCCCGCCACGCCGTCCCCGGCCGGGTCGGTGAGGTTGACGACGACGGGCCCGGCGTGGCCGAGGTAGGACGCCATGTCCCGGTCCGGGCCGCCGTTGAGCGTGTCGCTGTCGGAGCTCGTGTCGTTGAGCGTGTCGTCGCCGGCGTTGCCGTTGAGGGTGTCCGAGCCGCCTTCGCCGTTGAGGGCGTCGTTGCCGCCGTTGCCGTCGAGACGCTCGGCGCCGGCGGCGGAGCCCGACAGGGTGTCGTTGGCGGAGCCGCCGAGGCCGACCTCCGTACCGGGGAGGATGTAGTCGTACTCGAGGGTCTCGCCGCTGGACGCCGAGTACGGGTCGAGGTCGATGAGCACCGGCGCGGTGCGGCCCGAGTAGTCGAGCGTGTCCGTGCCGTCGCCGCCGTCCATGGTGTCCTGCGCGTTCGCGGTCGAGCCCTCGTCGAAGCGGTCGTCGCCGGCGTTGCCGTTGAGCGTGTCGGCTTCCGGTCCGCCGCGGAGCGTGTCGGCGTTGTCGCCGCCGGCGAGGGTGTCAGGCCCACCGCCGCCTTCCAGGACGTCGGCGCCCGCGTCGCCGTTGAGCGCGTCCTGGCCGCCCAGGCCCTGGAGCGTGTCAACGCCGCCACCGCCGTCGAGCGTGTTGTTGCTGAGGTTGCCGGTCAGGGTGTCGTCGCCGGTGCCGCCACGCAGGCTCTCCAGATCGGTGCCCAGCGTGTCGCTCTCGCCGGCCGCGCCGTCACCGGCGACGCCGTCGAGGCTCGCGGTGACGGCGACGGTCCGGCTCGCGTAGCTCGCCACGTCGCCCGCGCCGCCCTCCTCGCCGCCGCCCGAGAGGTTGTCGTTGCCGGTGCCGCCGTCGAGCGTGTCGTTGCGGTCGGTCGTCTCGGACGCGCCGTTGCCCTGGAGCGTGTCGTTGCCGCCGGTTCCGTTGAGCTGGTCGTCGCCGTAGAGGCCCTTGATGACGTTGTCGCCGCCGTCGCCGGTCAGGGTGTCGCCGTTGAAGTCGACGGTGCCGGTGAGGTTCTCGAAGTTCGAGGGGTTGTCGTTCTCCCCGGCCAAGCCGTCGTCGGCCACACCGTCGAAGTCGACGGTCACCGGGCCGGTGTGCCCGACGTAGGTGAGCGTGTCGGTGTCGGCGCCCCCGTCCATCGTGTCGGCTTCGTTGCTGGTGTCGCCGATGACGTCGTTGCCGGCGTTGCCGTTCAGGGTGTCGGCGCCGCCGTCGCCGTTGAGCGTGTCCGCGCCGCCGTTGCCGTCGAGGCGGTTGGCCTCCGGGTCGCCCGAGAGGGTGTCGTTGCCGGAGCCGCCCGCGCCGCGTTCCATGCCCGGGAGGACGTAGTCCTGCTCGGTGCCGGCGCCGCTGGCCGTCGTGTACTGATCGAGCTCGACCGTGACGGCCGTGGTGCGCGACGAGTAGTCCAGCGTGTCGGTGCCGTCCCCCGGGTCCAGCGTCTCCTGGCCGTCCGCGACCGCGCCCTCGTCGAACCGGTCGTCGCCGGGGCCACCGGTCAGCGTGTCCGCGAGCACGTCGACGCCGCCGCGCAGCGTGTCGCCGCCGTCCTGCCCGTCGAGGGTGTCGGAGCCGGTGCCGCCGTCGAGCGTGTCGGGGTCGTCGCCGCCGTACAGCGCGTCGGTGCCGGCGCCGCCGTCGAGGGTGTCGGTGCCGCCGTTGCCGTCGAGACGGTTCGCCGCCGTGCTGCCCGTCAGGGTGTCGCCGGCCGAGCCGCCGCGCACGCTCTCCACGTCCGCGGCGATGGTGTCGTTCTCCCCGGCGGCGCCGTCGCCGGCCGTGCCCGCCAGGTCGGCGGTGATCGCGACGGCGCGCGAGGAGTAGTCGACGGTGTCGCCCTCGCCGCTCTCCTGGCCGCCGCCCGAGAGGCTGTCGCTGCCGGTGCCGCCATCGAGCACGTCGTTGCGGTCGGTGGCGTCCGTTCCACCGTTGCCCTGGAGGGTGTCGTTGCCGTCGCCGCCGCTGATGTGATCGTCGCCGTAGAGGCCCTTGATCGTGTTGGCGCCGGCATCGCCGGTGAGGGTGTCGCCGTTGAAGTCGATGGAGCCGGTCAGGTTCTCGAAGTTGGTGAGCGTGTCTCCTTCGTCCACCAGCCCGTCGCCGCCCGGGTCGCCGAGGTCGACGACGACCGGGCCCTGGTGGGACTGATAGGTCACGAGGTCCGTGCCGGCGCCGCCGTCCAGCGCGTCGGCGACCGTGCTGGTGTCCGAGATCGTGTCGGCGTCGGCACCGCCGCGCAGGTCGTCGCTGCCGTCGCCGCCCTCGATGGTGTCGTTGCCCGCGTTGCCCTCCAGCAGGTTGGCGACCGTGCTGCCGGTGATCGTGTCGTTGCCCGAGCCGGTCCGGGCGTTCTCGAAGTCCGGCCCGACGTAGTCGCTCTCGCCGGCGATGCCGTTCCCGTTGGTGTAGCCGGTGAGGGTCAGCACCACGTTGCCGGTGCGTGTGGAGTAGTCCAGCGTGTCGATGCCTTCGCCGGCGTAGAGGGTGTCGTTCCCGAGGCCGCCGTCGATGACCGCCGGCGTGGTTCCGTTCTCGTCGAGCGTGTCCGCGCCCGCCTCGCCGAAGAGGTCGTAGCGGTCGCCGCCTTCCGCCGTGACGGAGTCAGCCCCGCCGCCGGCCAGGACCTCCGCGGCGTAGACCCCGTCCGGGTCGGTGCAGAGGACGGTCTTCGTGGGATCGCCGGCGGTGGCGTCGGGCGCGCAGCCGGTACCAGGGGTGATCGCGGTCGTCGTGTCCGTGATCTGGTACACGCCGCTGCCCTGGAAGGTCAGGGTGAGGGTGTTGACCACCGCCGCACCGGTGTCCTGGAAGCGCACCTTGCTGCCGCCGGCGCCGTCGGGCACCACGGAGGCGGTGCCGGCGAGCGCGGGCGCGGCGCTCGCGAGCGCCCCTCCGAGCAAGACCGACGCGGACAGGAGCAGACGTCGGGTCACGGCGATGGACATGCGGTCCTCTCGGCACGGGGCGCAGGCACGGGTTGACCGACCAACGCCCCACCTTCTCCGTTTTTGGGCCGCGATGGTCCGTTTTTGGTACTACCGGTCGGCGGCCAAGCGTGCGAGCGCCGCGTCGTCGGGGCGCCCGGGCAGCAGCGACCCGTCCACGAACAGGGCC
>DASVQH010000073.1:0-7073 GCA_036389195.1 Solirubrobacteraceae bacterium | reverse complement strand
TTCCTGCCGTTTATGAAGCAGGGGGTCTGACCCCTTCCTATCGTTTGTGAAGTGAGGGGTCAGACCCCTGGTGGCTGCCGACGAGCTCGGCATACCGGCGAAGGGGGTCGCCGCCGGCCGGGGCGAGTGCGTCGAGAACTCTCGCCGCAGCGAGCCAGCCCGGAGCCCGCCCGTGGAGCGTTGCGGCGCAGCTGCTCCACCGATACCGGTCCGGCTCACTGCAGTAGCCGGCCTCGATCGGGTTACGAGCGATGTAGGCGACCGTGACGAGCAGTTGCTCGTCGGAGCGGATGCGGACCGCCCCGAACCGTCCCTGGAACAGGTGGCCCGACTGCTCGTGGCGGTCGTTGACCGCGCGGGCGTAGTCGCCGTGAAGCCGCTGCATGCCGGCACCCAGGTTCGGGCGCGGGGTCTCCAGCAGGAGGTGCATGTGGTTGTCCATGAGGCAGTACGCGAGACAGATCCATTCGAAGCGGCCGACTGCCGCCTCGAGCAGCCGGAGGTACGTGCGGCGGTCGCGATCATCGACGTAGATGCTCTGCCGGTTGTTGCCGCGGGCGTAGACGTGATGAAGAGCGCCGGCCTCTTCCTCGCGGGGTCGTCTGGGCACCTCACCTCGCCTAGGGCTCGTCGGCCGATTCTCGCCCCGGAAGGGGTCAGACCCCTTCCTTCATTGTCTGAAGCGAGGGGTCAGACCCCTTCCTTCATTGTGTGAAGCGAGGGGTCAGACCCCTTCAGCGCGGGGGTCGTGCAACTTCGGGCGGGCTCGCCCGTCCCGGTTGACGTGGGGCGGCACGCGATCCTGTTCATCGCCTATCTCCTCGCCGTGGCGGCGCCCGCCCGCGCCGCCACGGTCGAGGTCGACCGGCGCGTGGAGGACGGGACGCGCTCATCGTCCGCGACAACGGCGCGCCGATGCAGGTGGCCGGGCGCCGGTTGCGAGGCGGCCGATCCGCACTCTCCTCGCTGTCCGGTGCTACCGCCTCGGCCCGGGCGACGACCTGCCCGGGGATCCCGACGACGACGCGGGGCCCGATCGCGTGGACTGCGGGCGGGCGAGGACCGGATCGTGAGCCGGTGACGCTCCGGCTGACCGGCTGCGACGACCGCGCGGCGGTCGCGTTCGAGATCCGCCGCGGCTAGGCGTCGTCGAGCGTCGCCGCGGCGCGCGCGAGGATGTCGCGAAGCGTCCGCGCGTCCTGCGTGGACAGCGCGGCGAGCGCCGGGGGCGGCTGGCCGGCGCGCGCCGTGACCTCGGCGCGGACCTCCTCGCCGCGGGCGGTCAGCACGACGGTCTTGACCCGCCGGTCGTGCTCGGCGGGCCGGCGCTCGGCCAGGCCGGCCGCCTCGAGCCGGTCGACGATGCCCGTGACGTTCGAGTTGTCGCACTGCATCGACGTGGCCAGCGCGCTCATGGTCAGCGGCTCGCCGGGTTCGAGCCGCGACAGCGCCATCGCCTGCTGGAAGGAGAGCCCGAGCTCGGCCATGATCGCCATCCGCCGGGGCTTGTCGTCCAGGAAGATCCGCCAGATGTGTCCCCACGCCTCCTGGGCGGGCGTCGCGGCGCGACCCGTCGCAGAAGCTGGCATGCCGCCATTATAGCAAGCGTCGAAGGTTGACGTCATCAAATACTTTGCTGTAGGGTGACCGCCATGACGACGAGGGACAACGGCATCGAGGTCGAGGGCCTCGTCCGCGAATTCAAGAAGGGCCCGCGCGCCGTCGACGGCATCGACTTCGCGGTGCAGCCGGGCGAGATCTACGGCTTCCTCGGCCCCAACGGCGCCGGCAAGTCGACCACCGTGCTCATGCTCACGACGCTGCTGCCGCCCACCGCGGGCACGGCGCGCGTCGCGGGCCACGACATCGTGCGCGGCGCCGCCGACGTGCGCGCCGCGATCGGCGTCGCGCTGCAGGACGCCGCGCTCGATCCGCTGCTGACCGGCCGCGAGCACATGAAGCTGCAGACCACGCTCCAGGGCGTCCCCAAGGCGGACCGGGTGCGCCGCGGCGACGAGCTGATCGCCCGCGTCGGGCTCTCCGACGCGGCGAACCGCAAGGTCGGCGGCTACTCCGGCGGCATGAAGCGCCGCCTGGACCTGGCGCTGGCGCTCGTGCACTCGCCGCGCGTGCTCTTCCTCGACGAGCCGACGACCGGCCTGGACCCGTCGAGCCGCTCGGACCTGTGGGACGAGGTCGCCCGGCTCGCGCGCGAGGACGGGGTGACCGTCTTCCTCACCACCCAGTACCTCGAGGAAGCCGACGTCCTCGCCGACCGGGTCGCGATCATCGACGCCGGCAAGATCGTCGCCGAGGGCTCGCCGGAGGCGCTGAAGGCCGAGATCGGCCGCCCGGCGCTGGAGGTCATCCCGGCCGACCCGCGCGAGCGCGAGGCGGTCGCGGCGGTGCTCGAGCGGTTCGGCTCGCCGGCCGCCTCCTCGCCGAACGCGGCCGCCGTGCGGCTGGAGCGCGGCAACGACGCGCTCGCCGACGTCGTGCGCGCGCTGGACGCCGAGGACGTGGCGATCGCCGACTTCCAGCTCCACGCGCCCACGCTCGACGACGTCTTCCTGGCCAAGACCGGCAAGCAGCTCGCCGGCGCCGCCGACGGCGACGGCGACGGCGACGTCCAGGCGCGGCCTGAGCCGGTGGCGACATGAGCCGCGTCTCGCTGGGCGCGCAGGTCGCCGAGCTCGCGCGGCGCTCCGTGCTGCGGACGCTGCGCCAGCCGATGCAGATCGTGCCGCCGGTGATCTTCCCGCTGTTCCTGCTCGCCATCAACTCCAGCGGCCTCGACGCGGCGACGAAGATCCCGGGCTTCCCGTCGGACTCCTACGTCGACTTCGCGATGGCCTTCGCGTTCATGCAGGGCGCGCTCTTCTCGATGATCAACGCCGGGACGGACCTGGCCCGCGACGTGGAGTCGGGCTTCCTGTCGCGCCTCGCGCTGACGCCGATGCGCCGCGCCGCGCTGCTGATCGGCCAGCTCGCCGGCGTGCTGCTGGTGGGGATCATCTCCGGCGTCATCTACCTGCTGGTCGGGCTGATCGCCGGCGTGACCATCGAGAGCGGCATCGGCGGCGTCGTCGTGCTGTTCCTGCTGGCCGGGCTGATCGGGCTGGCGATGGCCTCGATCGGGGCGTTCGTCGGCCTGCGCTTCGGCTCCGCCGAGGCCGTCCAGGGCTTCTTCCCGCTCTTCTTCGTGCTCCTGTTCCTGTCGTCGGCCAGCCTCCCCCGCGACCTGATCGAGCAGGACTGGTTCCGGACGGTGGCGACCTACAACCCCGTCTCCTACCTGGTCGAGGGCATCCGCTCGCTGTTCGTCTTCGGGTGGGACGGCGAGGCGCTCGCGCTGGGCTTCGGGATCGCGGCGGCCATCGCCGTGATCGGACTCACGGGTGCCGCCGGCGCCCTTCGCTACCGGGTGGTGCGCACATGAACCGCTTCCGCGACGTCGCGCTCGCCGTCTGGTGGCGCAACTTCCACAACTTCTCCACGAACCCGCAGTTCATCATCCCGTCGATCATCTTCCCGCTGTTCTTCTTCACGGCGTTCGCGGGCGGCCTGTCGAGCGTCGGCGACGTGCCGGGCTTCGACTTCCCGTCGGGCTACACGGCGTTCCAGTTCTGCTTCGTGCTCCTGCAGGCCAGCGCGTTCGGCGGGGTGTTCACCGGCTTCGGCATCGCGTCGGACTTCGAGAACGGCTTCGCCCGGCGCCTGTTCCTGGCCGCGCCGAATCGCGTCGCCATCCTGGTCGGCTACGCGCTCGCCGCGCTCAGCCGGGCGGCCATCGTCGTGGTCCTCTTGACGATCGTCGCGCTGGCCACGGGCATGCAGGTCG
This sequence comes from Solirubrobacteraceae bacterium, assembly GCA_036389195.1. Taxonomy (GTDB): domain Bacteria; phylum Actinomycetota; class Thermoleophilia; order Solirubrobacterales; family Solirubrobacteraceae; genus JACCYI01. The sequence goes on along the minus strand of DASVQH010000073.1, from coordinate 3,232 downwards.
GCGGCGGGCCGGTCGACCTCGTCGGGCTCTACACGCTGGCCGCGCTGGTGTCGGTCACCGCGACGCTGTTCTCCGCGGGCGTCGCCATGCGCGCGCGGACGATCCAGGCCGGCCCGGCGATGCAGATGCCGGTCTTCCTGATCCTGTTCCTGGCGCCGGTCTACGTGCCGGTGGACCTGCTGGCCGGCTGGGTCAAGGCGGTCGCCAAGGTCAATCCGATCACGCCGCTGATCGAGGCCGCGCGCGGCTTCATCTCGGGCACGAGCGCGGACCCGGCGCTGGCCTTCGGGATCGCGGCGGGGCTGATCGCCGTGTTCGCCGTCTGGGCGCTCACGGGGCTGCGCCGAGCCGAGGCCGCGGGCGGCTGACGGTTCGTTGGCGGACCAGGCGCGAACTGGTCCGAAAGTAGTACTCCGGCCGCACCGTTGATAGGGCAGGCGGGGACTGCCCGCGACGGATCGACGGACCCTCGGAGGCCGCACACACATGAGTTCCGCACGACCCTGGAAGGCACTCGGCCTCGCCGTCTGCCTCATGCTGGCGCTGGCGCCCTCGGCGCTGGCCTCGAGCTTCACCAAGCAAGGGACCACCCTGGTCTTCACCGACGGGGCCGGCCAGAGCACCGACCTCAACTTCAGCCTCGACTACGACAACCAGCAGTACGACCGCTGGCTGATCAGCGAGTACGACGAGTCGCCCGCCAACGTCACGCGCACCCTCACGGTGCCGGCGGGCTGCCAGCGGGTGACCCGCTTCGACGACACGCCGATCCTCAACCAGGTCTACTGCCCGGTCAACTCGTTCACCCGCGTGCAGGCGACGATGGGGGACAAGGACGACGACGTCGAGGCGCCGCGCGAGCGCCAGTTCCCGCAGGGGAGCGCCACGCTCACGCCCGTCTACCCGGCGTCGATCGACCTCGGCGCCGGTGACGACAGCACCACGACGGGCCTCGCCTCCGACGACATCACCGGCGGCGACGGCAAGGACACCATCACCTCGTCGAGCCGCTACTTCACCGATCCGGAGACGCCGGAGCTCGGCGACACCGTCGACGCGGGTCCGGGCGCCGACAGCGTCACGACCTCGGAAGCGGACGACACCGTCGCCATGGGCGATGCGGCCGATCCCGACAGCACCTTCCCGTTCCAGTCGGTCTCCACCAACGGCGGCGATGACACGGTGACGTCCGGCGGCACCGTCGGAACGACCTCGATCAACACCGGCGACGGCGTCGACACCATCACCGGCGGCGGCGGGCGCGACAGCGTGTCCGCGGGCGCGGGCGCCGACCACATCACCACCAACGGCGGCGACGACTCGGTCGACGGCAACGAGGACGCCGACGTCATCGACGGCGGCGCGGGCGACGACTCGCTCGACGGCGACGACGGCGACGACACGATCACCGCGGGCGACGGCGACAACGGCCTCGACGGCGGTGCCGGCGACGACACCCTGACCTCCGGGTCCGGCGACGACCGCGCCGACGGCGGCACCGGCGACGACGTCATCAACGCCGGTGGCGGCAACAACGGCGGCTTCGACAGCGACGGCACCGACAGCGTCACCGCCGGCTCGGGCAAGGACAGCTTCAACGCGGCCGGCCTCGGCGACGACACGTACCGCCTCAACGGCGGCGACGACTCCGTGAGCGGCGGCGACGGCAACGACGACATCGACGTGGCGGGCGGCGACGACGTCGTGAGCGGCCGGCTCGGCAACGACACGATCCTCGGCGGCGACGGCGTCGACCGGCTCAGCGGCGACGAGGGCGACGACGTCGTCGACGGCCAGGACGGCGACGACGGCGGCCCGTGCTGCAACCGCTACGGCTACGTCGAGGGCGGCGACGGCTCCGACACGGTGCGCGGCGGCCCCGGCGACGACCAGCTCGGCGGCGGCGACCAGTTCGGCGAGGAGGACACGGCCGAGGGCATCGGCGACGACGACGTCACCGGCGGCGACGGCGACGACTCGATCAGCTTCTCCGGCACCGACCTGCGGATGCGCGTCTCGCTCGACGACCAGCCGAACGACGCGCAGCTGAGCTCGACCGGCCAGCCGATCGAGGCGGACAACTACCACTCCGACATCGAGAACGTGCGCGGCTCGTCGCAGGACGACGAGATCGTGGGCAACGAGAGCGCCAACTACCTGGAGGGGCTCTCGGGCAAGGACCGGCTGTTCGGCCGGGGCGCCGACGACGTCATCGAAGGCGACTCCGGCAACGACCTCGTGGCCGGTGAGGGCGGCAACGACTCGCTCTACGGCGGCGACGACGACGACGACCTCAAGGGCGGCGACGGCGACGACCTGCTCGAGGGCAACGCCAAGGGCGACGTCCTGACCGGTGAGGGCGGACTCGACACCTACTACGGCGACACGGCCACCGATGCGGGCGACGTCGGCAACGACACGATCAACGCGCAGGACGGCCTCAACGAGCCGATCACCTGCGGCCCGGGCGCGGACACCGCGTTCGTCGACGCCGGCGATCAGATCACCACGTCGGTGAACGAGATCTGCGAGATCATCAACCGCACCGCGGCGCCCATCGATCCGAACAACGGCGGTAACAACACCGGCGGCGGTGGCGGCGGGACGAACCCGACGAACCCCACCAACCCGACCAACCCCACCAACCCGACGACGCCGGCCGACACCACCGGCCCGACGATCGTCATCCCGTCGAAGAACAAGTCGCTGACCGCGTCGAAGTCCGGCGTGGTGCCGTTCGCGTTCGGGCCGATGGCCGAGGACACGACCGGCGTGATCGCGCTCAAGACCGACGGGAAGGTCAAGGCGGCGAGCGCGGCGGCGAAGAAGAAGGTCGTCAAGCTGGCCTCGGCCAAGTCCTTCCAGGTCCTCAAGGGCCAGAAGATCGTGGTCAAGATCAAGCTCAACAGCGCCGGGCGCAAGCTGCTCAAGAAGCGCAAGAAGCTGAAGGTCCAGGCCAACATCACCCTGCGCGACGCCAAGGGCAACGCCACGGTGCAGGCCTACAAGTTCACGATCAAGCGGAAGAAGTAGCCCCGCGCGGCGCGAGCCCCGCGTGCTCCAGCTCGGCCGCTACGAGCCCCTCGTAGCGGCCGGCCTGGAGGTCGCCCAGCGGGTCCGGCGTGTGGCGCAGCAGCGCGCCGTAGGGCAGGCCGAACGCCGCCCGCTGGGCGATCAGGCGGCGCCGCTCGTCGTCGAGCGGTCCGCCGCCGAGCAGCCGCGCGCCGGCCGT
>DASVQH010000072.1:0-11705 GCA_036389195.1 Solirubrobacteraceae bacterium | reverse complement strand
CCCGCCGGCGCGGGCGCCGGCCCGCTGCCACGCCAGCAGCGTCCTCGCCACCCGGGCGCGCCCGTGGACCGCCCGCGCGAGGGCCGGCGCCTTGCCGCCGCCGTCGCCGTGCAGGACGACGTCCTGGGCCAGCAGCGCCTCCAGCCCGGCGAGGTCGCCCTCCTCGGCGGCCGCGAAGAACCGGCCGGCCAGCGTCTCGCGCCGCTCGCGCGACGCCTCGAAGCGCGGCCGGCGCTCCGCGACATGGCGGCGCGCCCGCGCGGCGAGCTGGCGGGCGTTCGGCTCGCTGGTCCCGACGATCTCCGCGATCCGGTCGTAGGGCTCGTCGAACACGTCGCGCAGCAGGAAGGCGGCGCGCTGCTCGGGCGACAGGCTCTCCAGGAGGACGAGGAAGGCCAGCGACAGCGAATCGGCCACCTCGGCCCGGCGGGCCGGATCGTCGTCGTCGCCGGCCAGGAGCGGCTCGGGCAGCCACTCGCCGACGTAGGTCTCGCGCCGCACGCGGGCCGAGCGCAGGTGGTCCAGGGCGAGTCGCGAGACCACGGTGGACAGGAACGCGCGCGGCGACTGGATCTGCTCGCCCGCCGCGCGCGCCCGGTGCAGGCGGAGGAACCCCTCCTGCACGACGTCCTCCGCCTCGCTCACGCTGCCGAGCATCCGGTAGGCGATGGCGAACGCCGCCGGCCGGAGCTCGTCGAACGGCGCCTCGGCCATCAGGCGCGGCCGAGCCCCTGCGCGAAGCCCTGCCGCCAGGTCGCGTAGCGCGGCCGCCAGCCGAGCTCGCGCTTGGCCTTCTCGTTGGACGCTCCCCGCACCTCGGTCAGCATGACGGTCGCCGCCTCTCCGGCCAGCAGCCGCCCGACCCACCGGGGCACCCGCCGCGGCGGCTTCGCGCCCAGGACGGACGCCAGCTCGGGCATCCAGGTCCGCGCCGGGGCGGGCTCGTCGTCGACCACGTTGTAGATGCCGCGCCGGCCGCGCTCGACCGCCACCGCGGTCGCCGCCGCCGCGTCGTCGACGTGGACGAACGACCACATCCCGCCGCCGTCCCCGACCACGGGGAACTGGCGCCTGCGGATGGCCCGCGTGTGCTCGGCGTCCGGGTCGGCGCTGAGCGTGGTCCCGGGGCCGTAGAACCCGCCGTACCGGAGCACGACGCCCTCGAGCCCGGCGGCCCCCGTCACCGCCGCCTCGAGGTGGTGGATCGCGTCGAGCGCGGCCTGCAGCTGCTTCGGCGGATCGGGGTCGAACGGCGCGTCCTCGTCCTTGACCGGCCCCCCGGTGCGGGCCGCCGGCCAGCCCGCGTAGCTCTGGGCGACGAAGCGGCGCGCTCCGGCGGCGAGGGCGGCGGCCAGCAGGTGGTCGGTCCCCTCCGTGCGCAGCCGGTTCGTGGCGGCGAAGAAGCGGTCGACGTGGCGCAGGTCGAACCTGCCCGACAGCGCGGTGAGCTGGTGCACCACCACCTCGGGCTCGGCGGCGGCCACGGCGGCGGCGACGGCGTCGGGGTCGAGCGCGTCCGCCACGACGGGGCGGGCGCCGAGGCCGCGCAGGAGGTCCTGCTTGGACGCGCTGCGGGTCATACCCACCACCTCGTGGCCGCGGGCCACGAGCTGCGGGACGAGCGCCCTGCCGAGCACGCCGGTGGCGCCGGCGACGAAGACCTTCATGACGACTCCTCTCGTTGCGTTGCCTCCCTGAGACGAGACGGCCCCGCCGCCTGTGACACCTCCGCTCAAGCGCCGCCGAGGACCGCGCGGACCTGGCGGGCGATCTCCAGGTCCTCGCGGGCGTGGACGACGAGCGTCCGCGCGGCGGCGCCCGCCGCGCCGACGTCCCGGTCGCCCGTCCCCCGCTCGTCGGCCGCCGGGTCCAGCGCGACGCCGAGGAAGCCGAGGCCGGCGGCCGCGCGGGCGCGCACGGCGCTCGCCCGCTCGCCGACGCCGCCGGTGAACACGAGCACGTCGAGGCCGCCCAGCGCCGCCGCCATCGCGCCGATCCCCGCCCGCAGGTGGTGGACGTAGACGTCGAGCGCGAGCGTCGCCCGGGCCTCGCCGGCGGCGGCGCCGTCGATCACCGCCCGCATGTCGGCCGTCCCGGCGAGGGCCGCGAGGCCCGAGCGGTGCTCGAGCGCGTCGGCGAGCTCGTCCGGCGCGACGTCGCGCTCGAGCAGCCACAGCAGCAGGCCCGGGTCCACGCTCCCCGAGCGGGTGGCCATGACGAGGCCCTCCAGCGGCGTGAAGCCCATGGTCGTGTCGACCGACCGGCCGTCGCGCACGGCGCACAGCGACGCGCCCGCCCCCAGGTGGCAGGTGACGACGCGCGACCCGCCGGCCAGCTCGGCGGCGCGGCGCGCCGCGTAGGCATGCGAGAGCCCGTGGAAGCCGAAGCGCCGCAGGCCCCAGCGCTCGCGCCACTCGGGCGGCAGCGCGTAGGTGGCCGCCGCGTCCGGGAGCGTCGCGTGGAAGGCGGTGTCGAAGCACGCCACCGCCGGCACGCCGCCGAGGACGTCCTCGACCGCTCGCAGCGCGGCCAGCGACTTCGGCTGGTGCAGCGGCGCGAGGTCGGTCAGCGCGTCGAGCTCGCGGGCCACCGCGGGGGCCAGCCGCACGGGCCCGCGGAACCGCGCGCCCCCGTGGACGATCCGGTGCCCGACGGCGTCGGGCGCGCCGAGCTCGGCCACCGCGGCGGCGACGTCCTGCGCCGCGACGGTCGCCCGAGGCGCGGCCAGCTCGCGCTCGCCGAGCAGCGCGTCGCCGCCGTCGAGCAGCGACAGCTTCAGGCTCGAGCTGCCCGCGTTGACGACGAGGACCCGCACTAGGCGGGCACGCCGCGCCCGGGCCACACCCAGTCGCGCACGTCGGGCGCGTCGTCGCCGACCTCCCGCGTGTAGGCGCGGGCGCGCAGGCGGGCGTCGACCATCGCCTGGCGCAGCGCGGCGTGGCGCTCGCCGAGCCCGGGGACCCGGTCGATCACGTCCATGACCAGGTGGAAGCGGTCCATGTCGTTGAGCATGACCATGTCGAACGGCGTCGTCGTCGTGCCCTCCTCCTTGTAGCCGCGCACGTGGAGGTTGGCGTGGTTGCGCCGCCGGTAGGTCAGCCGGTGGATCAGCCACGGGTAGCCGTGGTAGGCGAAGATCACCGGCCGCGACGGCGTGAACAGCGCGTCGAACTCCGCGTCGGGCATGCCGTGCGGGTGCTCGGTCTCCGGCTGCAGGCGCATGAGGTCGACGACGTTGACCACCCGCACGCGCAGGTCCGGCAGGTGCTCGCGCAGCAGCGCCGTGGCCGCCAGCGTCTCCAGCGTGGGGATGTCGCCCGCGCAGGCCATCACCACGTCGGGCTCCTGGCCGTCGTCGGAGCTCGCCCAGTCCCACACGCCGACCCCGCGGGTGCAGTGGGTGATCGCCTCGTCCATCGTCAGGTAGTCGAGCGACGGCTGCTTGCCGGCGATGATGACGTTGACGTAGTCGCGCGAGCGCAGGCAGTGGTCGGCCACCGAGAGCAGGCAGTTGGCGTCCGGCGGCAGGTAGACCCGGATCAGCTCGGCCTGCTTGTTGACGACGTGGTCGATGAAGCCGGGGTCCTGGTGCGAGAAGCCGTTGTGGTCCTGGCGCCAGACGTGGGAGGACAGTAGGTAGTTCAGCGAGGCGATCGGGCGCCGCCACGGCAGGTGGCGCGTCACCTTCAGCCACTTGGCGTGCTGGTTGAACATGGAGTCGACGATGTGGATGAACGCCTCGTAGCAGTTGAAGAGCCCGTGCCGGCCGGTCAGCAGGTAGCCCTCCAGCCAGCCCTGGCAGAGGTGCTCGCTCAGCACCTCCATCACGCGCCCGTCGGGCGCCAGGTGGTCGTCGGTGGCCAGCGCCGCCGCCTCCCACGTCCGGCCGGTGGCCTCGAACAGGGCGTCGAGGCGGTTGGACGCGGTCTCGTCGGGGCCGAAGACGCGGAAGTTGGCGGCGTGCTCGTTGGCGCGCATCACGTCGCGCAGCCAGCGCCCGAGCACGCGGGTCGCCTCGCTGGCGGTCGCCGCCGGCGCGGGGACGTCGACCGCGTAGCCGCGGAAGTCAGGCAGCTCGAGGTCGCGCAGGAGCAGCCCGCCGTTGGCGTGCGGGTTGGCGCCCATCCGCCGCGCGCCGCGCGGCGCCAGCGCGGCCAGCTCCGGGCGTAGCCCGCCCGCCTCGTCGAAGAGCTCCTCGGGCCGGTAGGAGCGCAGCCACGCCTCGAGCTGGGCGAGGTGCTCGGGGTTCTCCCGCAGCCCGGCCAGCGGCACCTGGTGGGAGCGGAAGTGGCCCTCGGTCGGCTTGCCGTCGACCTCCTTCGGTCCCGTCCAGCCCTTCGGCGAGCGCAGGACGATCATCGGCCAGCGCGGGCGCTCGGCGTTCCCGTCCTCGCGCGCCGCGCGCTGGATCTCGGCGATCTCGTCGCAGACCTCGTCGAGCGTCGCGGCCATCAGCTCGTGCATCGCCGCGGGCTCGTCGCCGGCGACGATCCGCGGCGCGTACCCGTAGCCCTCCAGCAGCGCCACCAGCTCGGCCTCGGGGATGCGCGCGAGGATCGTCGGGTTGGCGATCTTGTAGCCGTTGAGGTGGAGGATCGGCAGCACCGCGCCGTCGCGCGCGGCGTCGAGGAACTTGTTGGAGTGCCAGCTGGCGGCCAGCGGGCCGGTCTCGGCCTCGCCGTCCCCGATCACGCACGCCGCGATCAGCCCCGGGTTGTCGAACACCGCGCCGTAGGCGTGCACCAGCGCGTAGCCGAGCTCGCCGCCCTCGTGGATCGAGCCGGGCGTCTCGGGCGCGACGTGGCTGGGGATCCCGCCCGGGAAGGAGAACTGGCGGAACAGCCGCCGCATCCCTTCCTCGTCCCGGCCGATCCGCGAGTAGACCTCCGAGTAGGTCCCCTCGAGGTACGTGTTGGCCACCAGGCCGGGGCCGCCGTGGCCGGGACCGGCGATGTAGATGACGTCGAGGTCGCGCGCGGCGATCACCCGGTTGAGGTGGGCGTACACGAGGTTGAGGCCGGGCGTCGTCCCCCAGTGCCCGAGCAGGCGGGGCTTGACGTGCTCGACGCGAAGCGGCTCGCGGAGCAGCGGGTTGTCGAGCAGGTAGATCTGGCCGACGGAGAGGTAGTTCGCGGCGCGCCAGTAGGCGTCGATCCGTTCCAGCGCCTCGGGGTCGAGCACGGAGGTGGAGGCCATCGACGGGTTCTATCCGATGCGAGCTTCAGCTTCGATGAGAGCCCCGCGTGCCACCATCACCGTGGGTGAGCACACCGGCGACGACCCATCCACGCGTACGGGCGATCTTCGGCGCGCTGATGCTCGTCCTGCTGCTGGCGGCGCTCGACCATACGATCGTCGCCACGGCGCTGCCCACGATCGTCGCCGAGCTCGGCGGCCTCGAGCATCTCTCCTGGGTGACGAGCGCCTATCTCCTCGCCCAGACCGCGGTCACGCCGCTGTACGGCAAGCTCGGCGACCTCTACGGGCGCAAGCGGCTGCTGCAGGTGGCGATCGGCATCTTCCTGCTCGGCTCGGCGCTGTGCGGCCTCGCGCAGGGGATGACCGAGCTGATCGCGTTCCGCGCCGTGCAGGGGCTCGGCGGCGGCGGGCTGATCGTGCTCACGCTCGCGTCGGTCGGCGACATCGTGTCGCCGCGCGAGCGTGGCCGCTACCAGGGCTACTTCGGCGCGGTGTTCGGCGTGTCGAGCGTCGGCGGCCCGCTGCTCGGCGGCCTGATCGTCGAGCACGTCTCGTGGCGCTGGATCTTCTACGTCAACCTGCCGCTCGGCCTGCTCGCGGTGGCGGTGATCGCGGCGACGCTGCCCGCGGTCGCCCCGCGGTCGCGGCCGGCGATCGACTACGCCGGCGCGACGCTGCTGGCCGCCGGGCTCAGCGCGATCGTGCTGGTCACGAGCCTGGGCGGGACGACCTGGGCGTGGGGGTCGGCGCAGGTCGTCGGCGTGGGCGCGCTCGGCGTGGTCCTGCTCGCGGCGTTCCTGCGCGTCGAGCGCGGCGCGCGCGAGCCGATCCTGCCGCTGCTGCTGCTGCGCGACCGCACGTTCGCGGTGGCCGGCCTGCTCTCGCTGATCGTCGGCTTCGCGCTGTTCGGCGCGGTGACGTTCCTGCCGCTGTACTTCCAGACGGTCGACGCCGCGTCGCCGACCCAGTCGGGCCTGCGGCTGGTGCCGATGATGGCCGGCGTCCTGCTGACCTCGATCGTCTCGGGGCGGTTGATCACCCGGACCGGCCGCTACCGCCGCTACCCGATCGCCGGCACCGCGGTGATGACCGCCGGACTGCTCCTGCTCTCGCTGCTCGGCGTCGGGACCGCCGCGCTGGTGGCGGCGGGCTTCCTGCTCGTGCTCGGCATGGGCATGGGGCTGTCGATGCAGGTGCTCGTGCTCGCCGTCCAGAACGCGGTCGACTACCGCCACCTCGGCTCGGCGACCTCGAACGTGACGATGCTGCGGGGGATCGGCGGCTCGCTGGGCGCGGCGGTGTTCGGGGCGATCTTCGCCGGGCGCCTCGGCAGCGAGCTGGCCGGGGGCGGCGCGGGCGAGGGCGCGCGGCTCACGGGCGACCAGGTGGCGCGCCTGCCGGCCGCCGCCCGCGCCGCGTACGAGCAGGCCTTCGTGGACGCCATGCACCCCGTCTTCCTCGCCGCCGCCGGGGTGGCGGCGGTCGGCTTCCTGGTCAGCCTGCTGCTGCCCGAGCGGCCGCTGCGCAGCACCGCGGCCAGCAGCCAGGGGCTCGAGGACGCGCTCGCCGCGCCGAAGGCGCCGGACTCCCTCGCCGAGGTCGAGCGCGCGATCGCCCGCTGCACGCGCGTCGAGGACCGCCGCCGCTTCCACGCCCGGCTCGCCGAACGGGCCGGCGCCGCCGACCTCGATCCGGGCGCGGCCTGGGCGCTGGTCCGCATCGACGAGCACGGCGTCGAAGGCGCGCAGCGGATGGCCCGCGAGCAGGAGGTGGCGCCCGAGCGCGTCGCGGCGGTGATCGACGACCTGCGCCGCCGCGAGCTCGTCCACGGCGAGGACGGCGCCCTCGGCATCACCGAGCGGGGCCGCGACGTGACGCGGCGCCTCGTCTCCGCACGCCGGGAGATCCTCGACGAGACGCTCGCCGACCCGGACGCCGGCCGCACCCCCGAGGTCGACGCGCTCCTGCGCCGGCTGTCGCGCGAGCTGGTCGGCGAGCCGGACGCGGCCGATGAGATCGCCGCCCGCGCGCCGTCCTAGTTGGCATGCCGCGCCACCCCGCACTCCGCCGCCTCGACGCCCTCGCCGGCGACTGGGTCGTGACCATCCACGCCGGCGAGCACGAGCTCGCCGGCGCGCGCACCTCGGCCGCCTGGATCGAGGACGGCGCGTTCCTCGCGCTGCGCGCCGACGCCGCGTTCGACCCGGCGACGGCGCCGCCCGGGTGGATCGAGCACTCCCCGTTCCCCACGAAGACCGTCATCGGCCTCGACGACCACACCGGCACCTACACGTGCGCGTACGCCGACGCGCGCGGCGTCCGGCGCGTCTACGCGATGCGCCTCGACGACGAGCGCTGGGAGCTCGAAGGGCGGCCGGGCGAGACCTTCTTCCAGCGCTTCTCCGCGACCTTCGCCGACGGCGGCGACCGCATCGACGGGCGGTGGGAGCACTCGCCGGACGGTGTTGCCTGGGAGCTCGACTTCGCGGTGGTCTACACCCGCGCCTGATCAGTGGTGGAAGGCGGCGTGGTGCTCCTCGGGCGCCACGCCGCCGGTCCGCGAGAGCCGCTCGACGGCGCGGGCCACGTCGTCGAGGAGCACGTCGGCGAGGTCGTCGCCGAAGCCGTGGCGCACCACGACGCGCAGGACCGCGAGATCCTCCAGCGCCGGCGGGAAGCGGTAGGCGGGAACGAGCCACCCGCGCAGGCGCAGGAGCTCCGAGACGTCGAAGACCGAGAAGCCGCCGGCACCGTCGGCGAGGCGGAAGGCGAAGGCCGGGATGCCGCCGGCGTCCGAGACGAGCTCGAACGCCGGCATCGCCCCGAGGCGGTCGGCGAGCCGGCGGGCGGTGTCGCGGCTGGCCTGCTGGACGCGGCGCATCCCCTCCCGGCCTTGGCGCACGAGCGTGTAGTACTGCGCGACGACCTGCGCGCCGGGGCGCGAGAAGTTCAGCGCGAAGGTCGGCATGTGGCCGCCGAGGTAGTCGACGTGGAACACGAGCTCTTCCGGCAGGGCCTCCGCGCTGCGCCACACCACCCAGCCGACCCCCGGATAGACCAGCCCGTACTTGTGGCCGGAGGCGTTGATCGACTGGACGCGCGGGAGGCGGAAGTCCCACGTCAGGTCAGGGTCGAGGAACGGCGCCACGAACCCGCCCGACGCGGCGTCGACGTGGAGCGGGACGTCGATCCCGCGGTCGCGCTGGAGCGCGTCGAGCGCGCCGGCGATCGCCTCGACCGGCTCGTACGTGCCGTCGAACGTCGAGCCGAGGACGGCCACGACGCCGATCGTGTGCTCGTCGCTGCTCGCCACGGCCCGCTCCGCGGTCAGGTGGGTCGCGCCGTCGCCGACCGGGACCAGCCGCGGCTCGACGTCCCAGTAGCAGCAGAACTTCTCCCAGCACACCTGGACATTGGCGCCCATGACGAGGTTGGGCGTCGTGGCCTCCAGGCCCGCCGCCTGCCGCCGCGCCCGCCAGCGCCACTTCAGCGCGAGGCCGGCCAGCATCGAGGCCTCGCTCGACCCGGTGGTCGACGTCCCCGTCGGCACCTCGTCGCGCTCGGCGTGCCAGAGATCGCCGAGCATGCTCAGGCAGCGGCGCTCGAGCTCCGCGGTCTGCGGGTACTCGTCCTTGTCGATCATGTTCTTCTCGAGGCACTCGGCGACCAGCTCGCGCGCCTCGGGCTCCATCCACGTGGTCACGAACGTGGCGAGGTTCAGGCGCGCGCTGCCGTCGAGCGCCAGCTCGCCGCGGACGTGCTCGAGCGCGTCGCGCGCGGGCGTCCCGTGCTCGGGAAGACGGAACGGCCCAGGACCGGGCGCGCGGTGCGCGCGATGGACGGCCATCGGAGTGCACCTTGATCGTCGCGGGTGAGAGGGTGATGAGGCCGCGTGGCGGAGGCTGGACTTCGTCTTGTAGGACTGAAGGACTTCGCGCGTCGGCGCTGGCGGCGCGTGGACGGCTGGACTTCGGCTGGGTTCGGCACAAGGGCGCGGCTTCGCACGTCGAACCGGACAGTCGGCGCGGGAAGGTCTGCAGATGTCCGGTTGTAGGTCGTGGGCACGTACAACCGGACTTCGGCGGGATCTCGTTGCGCGGATGTCCGGTTGTACGGCCTCTCACGGTGCTCTCACCGGAGTGGCGCAGGCTTGTCCGATGAGCCGCCGTGCCGCGATCGTCCTGGGGGCCGTGATCACGGTCATCGGCGTCGTGGCCATCGTGCTGGTCATCGCAGGGGTGACCGACAGCGAGGACGCGGGTGCGGCGTCGGCCGAGGGCCCGGTCGAGGTCGCCGGCCTGACCTACGCGATCGAGGGCTCGCGCCCGCTGGACGAGGACGGGGACCGGCCGGCGATCGGCGCCCTCTCCCCGGCCGATCGCCGGCTCGCCGGCGGACAGCAGCTCTACGGCATCTTCCTGGCCGTCGACAACCGCGGCTCGTCGCCGCGGCCGATCGCCCGGCGCTTCACGCTCGTCGACGGCCGCGGGCGGCGGTTCGCGCCGCTCCCCCTCGCCGCGTCGAGCCCGTTCGCGCTGCCGCGCGGCGACGTCGCCCCGGGCCACCACTCCCCGCGCGCGGCGAGCCCGCCGACGGCCGACGTCGCCGAGGACGGCTACCCGCTCGTCTTCCGGGTCCCCGGCAAGGTCGCGGACGACACCGAGCTGACGCTGCGCATCGAGGACCCGACAGGCCGCGGCCCGGCCGTCGACCTGCTCGTGCAGGCCTGAGCCGGCGCTCAGCGGGCGGGGACGACGGTGCCGCGCACCTCGCCGAGCGCCACGGCGCCCGCGCTGCCGCGCAGGACGACCGTGTCGCCGTCCTGCAGGAACGACCGCTGCTCGCCGCCGAGGCGCAGCGGCTCGGCGCCGTTGCGGGTGAGCTCGAGCAGGCTGCCCTCGGTGCCGCGGTCGGGCCCGGAGATGGTCCCCGACGCGTAGAGGTCGCCCGGCCGGACCACCGCGCCGTTGGAGGCGGCGTGGACGAGCTGCTGCGCGAAGTTCCAGTAGAGCCCGCGGCTGTTGCCGCGCGAGACGACCTCGCCGGCGAGCTCCACCTCCAGGTCGACGTCCAGCGACCAGCCGCTCGCGCCCCGCAGGTACTCGAGCGGCTCCGGATCCTGCGGCGGGCCGTCGACGCGGCGGCCGTCCAGCGCGTCGGCCGGCACGACCCAGGCGGAGATCGAGGTCGCGAACGACTTGCCGAGGAACGGCCCCAGCGGCACGTACTCCCAGCGCTGGACGTCGCGGGCGCTCCAGTCGTTGACCAGGACGAACCCGAAGATCCGCTCGCCGACGTCCGCCATGGCGATCGGCTCGCCCAGCGCGTTCGGCGAGCCGCCCGCCACGAAGCCCAGCTCGAGCTCGATGTCGAGGCGCTCGGTCGGGCCGAAGACCGGGCCGTCGGGGCGCGGCAGCTGGCCCAGCGGCCGCCGGACCGGCGTGCCGCTCACCACGACCGTGGCCGAGCGCCCGTGGTAGCCGATCGGGACGTGGCGCCAGTTGGGCAGCAGCGGCTCGGCGTCCGGGCGGAACAGGCGGCCGACGTTGGTCGCGTGCTCGATCGAGGAGTAGAAGTCGACGTAGTCGCGGACGGTGAACGGGAGGCACTCGACGGCGCCCGCGCCGGCCAGCGGGATCCGCGCCGCATCGGGGACGCCGTTCTCCAGCGCCGCGCGCAGGCTCTCGCGCACCCGAGTCCAGGTCGCGCGATCGCCGGCCAGCAGCGGGTCGAGATTCGGCGCCCGCACGATGGCCGGATCGGCGTCCAGCCCAGGCAGCGCGCCGAGCTCGATCGCGTCGTCGCCGAGGCGCGTGCACAGCACGGGCGCGGCGCCGGGTTCGCGGCGGACCGAGCCGTACGGGAGGTTCTCCAGCCCGAAGCCGCCGCTCATGCCAGCAGCCCCAGCGCGCGCAGCCCGTCGATCGGCTCCTGCACGCTGCAGGTCCCGAACGCCTCGAAGAGCCCGCGCGCGCCGGCCAGGTCGTGATCGCCCAGCTCCAGGCCGTCGAGCTCGGTCACCAGCAGCAGCGCCTCCAGTTCGGCGGCGGACGCGCCGGCCCGCGCGGCGGCCGTCGCGACGAGCAGGTTCAGGAAGCCGTGCTGGTCGGCGCCGAGCGCCGCGTCGTGGTGGCGCAGCGGCTGGTGCAGGCCGGCGGTGGCCTTGAATGGCAGCTCGCGCTCCGCGCAGGCGCCGAGGAAGGTGGCGACGTCGGTCGGAGCGGGCACGGCGGCCGCCGTCGCGCCGCCGCAGCGCAGCTTGGCCTTGGCCTGCGCCTCGGCGATCGTCGGCAGGTCCTCGGCCGTGCCCTCGGCGAAGCGGTCGGCGGCCGGGAACGCCTCGCTCCACGCGGCGAAGGCGCGCGGGCCGGCCGCGAGCGGGATCTCGATCGAGGTCACCGCGGCCGCGACGCCTCCGAGCGCGGCCGCCGCCTCGGCCGCCGCCGCCGGATCGGCGTCCGCGGCGACGACGAGCCCGAGCTCCCAGCCGTCGCCGGCGCCGGCGC
>DASVQH010000071.1:0-1750 GCA_036389195.1 Solirubrobacteraceae bacterium | reverse complement strand
CTCGGCGAGGTGCTCGGCGACGTGCGGACGCTCGCCCAGGCCGTCGACGCCAAGGACGCGGGCGTCGACCTCGTCCAGGCCGCCGCCGCGCGGATCGACCGCGTGCGCCTGGCCATGCGGGCCGTCGAGCCCGTCCCCGTCGCGGCCCTGGAGTGGCTGGATCCCGTCTTCGCCGCCGGCCACTGGACGCCGCAGCTGATCGAGTACGCCGGCGGGATCGACGTGCTCGGCCTCGCCGGCGAGCACTCCGAGCAGGTCACCTGGAAGCAGGTCGCCGCGGCGCGCCCCGAGGTGATCGTCGCCATGCCGTGCGGCTACGACGCCGAGCGCGCGCGCCAGGAGGCGACCACCTACGCCGACGAGCTGGCCGAGGTCGGCGCCGCGCGGGTCGTCGCCGTCGACGCCGCCGCGTACTTCTCGCGCCCCGGCCCGCGGCTGGTCGACGGGCTCGAGCTGCTGGCCCACATCCTGCACCCCGAGCACGCGGAGCAGATCCCGGTCCGCTCGCAGGCCGTCCCGGTGCTCGTCTGATGGGCGCCGACCGCCAGGAGCGCGTCGGCGAGATCGACGCCTCCCCCGACGCCTGCTACGCGATCCTCCTCGACTTCGAGTCGTGGCCCGACTGGCAGCCCGGGCTGTCCGAGGCGACGGTCCTGGAGCGGGACGCCGAGGGCCGCGGCGTGGTCGCCGCGTTCGCCGCCGACGCCGTCGTGAAGAAGATCCGCTACACGGTCCGCTACACCCACGAGCCGCCGCACCGCATGTCGTGGGTGCTCGTCGAGGGCGACGTGAAGGCCGGCGACGGGGAGTTCCTGCTCGACGAGATCGCGCCGGGACGGACGCGCGCGACCTACCGGCTGGTCTCCGACCTCGGCTTCTACGTCCCCGGGCCGCTGCGCCGCAAGGGCACCGAGCTGCTCATGGGCGGCGTCATCAAGGGCCTCCAGCAGCGCGCCGCGGCGTCCTGAGCCCGCGCACCGTCCTCTTCCTGCACTCGTCGGCCGGCCGCTACGGCGCCGACCGCCAGCTCGCGCTCCTGGCCGGGGGGCTGGACCGCGCGCGCTACCGCCCGCTGGCCGTGCTGCCGTTCGACGGGCCGCTCGTCCGCGATCTGGCCGGCGCCGGCGTGGAGACGCTGATCGGTCCCGTCGCCGTCGTGCGCCGGGAGCTGCTCTCGCCGCGCGGGCTGGGACGGCTGGCCCGCGCGGCGGCGGGCCAGCGCCGGGCGCTGGAGCGCCTGTGCCGGGAGCGCGGCGTCGCGCTGGTGCACGCCAACACCTCGGCGATCGTGCCCGCCGGGCTCCCCCGCGGCGTCCCCCGGGTCGTCCACGTGCGCGAGATCTACGCCGGCTGGGGGCCGCTGTGGCCGCCGTACCGCCGGGCGCTGGAGCGGCTCGACGCGCGGGTGTGCGTGTCGGCGTCGGTGCGCGCGCAGTTCGAGGCGGCCGACGTCGTCCACGACGGCCTGGCCCTGACCCCGGAACGGGCGCCGCGGGCGGCGGCGCGCGCCGCGCTCGGCCTGCCGCAGGACGCCTTCGTCGTCGCGGTGCTGGGCCGCGTCTCCGCGTGGAAGGGCCAGGACGTCCTCGCGCGCGCGCTCGCCGAGCCCGCGCTGCACGGCGCGATCGGGCTCGTGGCCGGCGAGCCGTGGCCCGGCCAGGAGCAGCGCGCCGCCCCGCTGCGCGACGCGCCGGGGATCCGGCTGCTCGGCTTCCGCGACGACGTCGGGACCGTGCTCGGCGCCGCCGAC
>DASVQH010000070.1:0-2669 GCA_036389195.1 Solirubrobacteraceae bacterium | reverse complement strand
GCCCGTCCCGTGGACGGCGCGATGGACCGCCGGGCGCCGCATCACCCCGCGGCGCGCCGCCCGCGCCGGATGCTCAGTCAAGCCGGCGGCCGCCGGCGTAGTCCGTCGCGCCGCGCAGGTAGCGGCCGAACGCGGCGTCGGCGACGATCCGCGCGTCCCAGGCGTAGGGATCGTCGGGCGCGACCGCGATCGCGTAGTCCGAGCACCAGCTCGTGCCCGCGTCGTAGAGCTCGACCAGCTCGTCCGTGGTGAACGCGCCCCCGAGGCGGCGGCGCAGCTCGCCCTCCAGCGCGCGCGTGACCCGTTCGAGCATCAGCCGCTGCTCGGGCGGCGCGACGGCGAGACGGGTCAGCCCCGCCTCCCACTGGTCGATCGCGGTCTCGAACGGCACGGCGGGCAGGGTAGCTGGCGTCGCCCGGACGGCCGTGCTCCGCTGCGCCTGCCCTGCGACTGGACTGCGTCGGGTGAAGGAGGCGATCCTTTCCGGCGCGGTGAAGGACGAACAACCTCAACCCCGTGCGGCCATATGCGGCGCGGTTGAGGTTGTTCTCGTAGAGCAGGAAGAACCTCGACACGGCGCGTCGGCGGCGCACGCTGTTGAGGTTGATCGTCCTCCTCGAGCCCTCAAAGGACCGCTTCCCTCACCCGACGCAGTCCTGCTCGCGCCGCGCGGCAACGGCCTGCCGCCTACTTCGGCAGCCCCTCCACCACGTACGCCTTCTCGCCCGCCTTGACCATCCCGAGCCGCCGCGCCTCCTTCTCCAGCGCCGAGCGGCTGCGCAGCTCGCGCTCGCGGGCGCGGAGCTTGGCGTTCTCGGTGCGCAGCTCGGCGACCTGGGCGCGGCGCTCCTTGGACTCGCCGTACGTGGCGAACAAGTTGCGGGTCGGGCCGATGTAGAGGTAGAGGACGAACGCGAGGACGCCGAGGAGCGCGATGCGCCCGATGCGATCCCAGCGGATGCGGGTGCGTGGCAGGGCCATGCGTGGCGCATTCTTTCGCTGCGCCCAGACGCCTTCCTCCCGCAAGAAAGGCTGCATCTCGCAATTTCCCGCCCAGGGTCCGGCGGCAAACCATCGATGCCCGCCAAGATGCAGCGGGTGGCCCCGCCCCCGCGCAACCTGGTGAATCTCGACGGAGTCGGCAAGGGCTACGCGAGCCGGACCGTGCTGAGCGGCCTGACGCTGGGCGTCGCGGCGGGGGATCGGGTCGGCGTCGTGGGGCGCAACGGGCACGGCAAGTCGACCCTGATCGAGCTGATCGCCGGTGCCGAGACCCCCGACGCGGGGACCGTGACGCGCGCGGGCGGGCTCACGCTCGCGCTGCTCGGCCAGGGTGACGCGCTCGACCCGGCGCGGACCGTGCGCGAGGAGCTGGTCGGCGATCGCGCCGAGCACGAGTGGGCCGGCGACCGCGCGTTCCGGAGCGTGCTCGACGGGCTCCTGGGCGGCGTCGCGGCGAGCCGGCTGCCGCAGGGGCTCGACACGCCGATCGCGCCGCTGTCGGGCGGCGAGCGGCGGCGGATCGCGCTGGCGCGCGCGCTGCTCGACGCGCCGGAGCTGCTGCTCCTCGACGAGCCGACCAACCACCTCGACGTCGAGGGGATCGACTGGCTCGCGCGCCACCTGGCGGCGCGCAGCGGCTCGCTCGTCGTCGTCACCCACGACCGCTGGTTCCTCGACGCCGTGTGCACGCAGACCTGGGAGGTCGGGGACGGGCGCGTCCACCAGTACGAGGGCGGCTACGCGGCGTACGTGCTCGCGCGCGCAGAACGCGACCGCCTGGAGGCGGCCCACGACGAGCGCCGCCGCAACCTCGTGCGCAAGGAGCTGGCCTGGCTGCGCCGCGGCCCCCCGGCGCGGACCGCCAAGCCGCGCTTCCGCATCGAGGCGGCCAACGCCCTGATCGCCGACGAGCCCGAGGCGCGCGACCGCGTCGAGCTGCTGCGCTTCGCCGGCGCACGGCTCGGCGACAAGGTGCTGGAGCTCGAGGACGTCACGGCCGGCTTCGGCGACAAGCAGCTGCTGCGCGGCGTCACGTGGCGGCTCGGCCCAGGCGACCGCGTGGGGATCGCGGGCGTCAACGGCTCGGGCAAGACGACGCTGATGCGGGTGCTGGCCGGCGAGCTGGCGCCGCGGTCGGGCACCGTCGACCGCGGCGCGACGGTCCGCCTCGGCCACCTCTCCCAGGACACCGCGGAGGTCCCCGGCCACCTGCGGGTGCTGGAGGCCGTCGAGGCGGTGCGCGGCTACGCGCGCCTCGGCGACGGCCGCGAGATCGGCGCCGGGATGCTGGCCGAGCGCTTCGGCTTCCGCGGCGAGCGCGGGCGCACGCTCGTGCGCGACCTGTCGGGCGGCGAGCGCCGGCGCCTGCAGCTGATGCGCCTGCTGATGGCCGAGCCGAACGTGCTGCTGCTCGACGAGCCGACCAACGACCTCGACATCGACACGCTCACCGCGCTGGAGGACCTCCTCGACGGCTGGCCCGGGACGCTCGTCGTGGTCAGCCACGACCGCTACTTCGTCGAGCGCGTCTGCGACGACGTCCACGCGCTCACCGGCGACGGCGCGCTGCGTCACCTGCCCGGTGGGATCGAGCAGTACCTCGAGCTGCGCCGGGCCGCGGTCCCGCCGCCCGCCGCCGCCGCGGCCCGTCCTGGCAACGGCCCGCC
>DASVQH010000069.1:0-3202 GCA_036389195.1 Solirubrobacteraceae bacterium | reverse complement strand
TACGCGGAGCGCGACGACTCCCAGCCGGTCAACGTCTCCCTCGACGGCGCCCCCAACGACGGCACCGGCGACGAGGGCGACAACGTCCTGGCGACGGTCGAGTCGGTGACCGGGACCTCCGGCGACGACCGGCTCGACGGCAACGACAGCGCCAACACGCTGAACGGCGGCCCCGGGGACGACGAGCTCTACGGGTACGGCGGCGACGACGCGCTCACCGGCGACGACGGCAGCGACGAGCTCTTCGGCATGGAGGGCAACGACGCGCTCCACGTCGCCGGCGACGGGTTCGGCACCAACTCCGACTACGCCTCCTGCGGCGAGGGCCCCGGCGCGGCGGAGGAGGACACGGACACCGTCGACTACGACTCCGGCCACGACAGCATCGACAGCTGCGAGGAGGCCTTCGGGACCTAGCGGGCGGGGCCCGCCACCCGGCGCAGGTCGATCCCCGTCAGCGCACGGGCGATCAGGATGGCCGTGCCGCCCATCGCCAGCCCGGCGACGTCGTCGACGACGTAGTGCCAGCCGAAGTGGACGGTGGCCACCCAGGTCATGCCGAGCCACCCCCACAGCGCCACCTTCCAGCGCCGTCCGAGCCGCAGCAGGTAGGCCATCAGCAGGGCCGCGAAGCTCATCGCGATGTGCAGGGAGGCGAACGCCGCGATCGCCTGCGGGGTGCCGGAGGCGGTGTCGGCGAGGAACGCCGTGCGCTGGTCGAGCAGCATCTCCTGCAGGCGCGTCACTTCGGAGTGCGGCAAGCCCGCGAAGTCGCCCGGCTGCGCGTAGACCGGCCCCAGCGACGGCAGCAGGTAGTAGCTGACGATGCCCAGGACCCAGTTGACCGACAGCGTGGTCGCGTAGAAGAGGCTGCCCTGCAGCGACGGTGAGAACACCAGGGCGAGCGCCAGCGTCAGCGGGAGGAAGACGATGAACGCGGCGTAGAACGTCGAGAGGATCTGCGTCGGCAGCCAGCCGCCGAGGACGGCGTGCGAGAGCTCCCAGGGCTCGTGGCCGAACGCGAGCAGCTTGTCGGCGTCGGTGAGCTGGGCGTCGAACAGGTCGCCGGGGCGCAGCAGCGGCAGGGCGCCCTTGAGGTTGCGGTAGGCCAGGTAGGTCACGTAGAAGCTGAGCAGCGCGATGGCGACCGGGACGGCGCGGCGGCGCGTCCAGCGCTCGCGGCGGACGGCTTCGAGCGCGGCGCGCGGCGGCCGGGTGCTGCCGGTCCGCCGGGCGGCGCGGAGCCACACGTCGAGCCCGACGAGCAGGAGCACGGCCGCGCCGACGAGCGCGAAGTACCCGGCGGCGACGTTGTCCGGGTCGCGGAAGGAGAAGCCGGCCTCGTGGGTGGCGATGAGGCCGGCGACGACCGTCACCAGCGCGACGGCGGGCGCCGCGGCGACCTCCCGCCAGGCCGGCGTGGACTGGGCAGCGACACGGGCGGGTGGCGAGGGCGCGGGCTCGCGGCGCGTCTGGACGTTCACGCGGGCTCCACCGCCGGGCTGGGCAGCGCCTCGCGGCGGCGCGCGCGGGCGCCGCGCGGGTCGTACGCGGTGATCGCGCCGGCCAGCGCCAGCGCGGTCAGCGCGATCACCACCCCCGCCACGTCGTCGAGGACGTAGTGCCAGCCGAAGTAGAGCGTGGCCAGGACGGTGAGGACGGTGAGTCCCCAGACCGTCGTCGTGACGGCGCGGCGTGCGCCGAGCAGGTGGCAGCCGAGGGCGGCGGTCACCCAGATCGACACGTGCAGCGAGGCGAAGGCCCCGATGCTCTGCGCCGCCCCCGGCGCCGCCGGGTCATGCAGGAAGAGGGCGCGCTCGGCGGACAGCGCGGCCTCCAGCCGGCTGACGCTGGTGGCGGGCAGGTCGGCGAACACCTGCGGCGTCTCGGCGAACGGGCCGAGCGAGGGCAGCAGGAAGTAGCAGCCCGCCGCCAGCAGCCAGTTGAGCGACAGCGCGGTGGTGAAGTACAGCCCGGCCTGGGTGTCGCGCGCGAGCACGAGCGCCGCGGCGAGCGCGACCGGGATGAAGAGGAAGAACGCCATGTAGACGGCGGCGAGCACGTGCGCGCTGATGCCCGTCCCGAGCAGCGAGTGCAGCGCCTCGCCCGGCGGGTTGCCGAGGAAGACGTCGCGATCGATCTCGGTCAGCTGCCGGTCGAACAGCTCGTCGGGGCGCAGCAGCGGGACGACGCTCTTGAGGTTGCGGTACGCGAGGTAGGTCGCGTAGAAGCTGACGAGCGCGGCGGCGACGGCCACGAGGCGCCGGCGGGGCCAGCGCGCGTGCCCGCGCCCGCGCACGAGCGCGTCGATCAGCGCGACGATCGCCAGCACAGCGAGGGCGCTGAGGAACCGGCCCCGCGAGACGCCGCCGGGGTCGCGCAGCGGCACGCCGGCGGCGCCGGTGACGACGAGGGCGATCGCGAGCGTCGTCGCCGCCACCGCCGGGCCGGCCAGGATCGCCCGGGTGGTCGGGCCGGCGCGGCGCGGCGCGGCGGCCGCGGGGGTCGTCTCCGGTGCGCGCTGCACGCCCCAGAGCCTACGGGCACCGCGGCGCGAGGCCCGGCGCGTAACCGCCTGACGGCTGATGGGTACGTCGTACCGATGCGCGCCACCGACGACCTTCTCACGAACACCTCCGCGGCGGTCCTCGGCATGGTCGCGCTCGGCGCCCGTTCCGGCTACGAGATCCAGCGCGCGGCCGAGCGCTCCGTCCGGTTCTTCTGGTCGCTGGCCGCCCCGCAGGTCTACGCGGAGCTCAAGCGCCTGGAGGCCGCGGGCCTGCTGGCCGGCCGCGACGACGCCCGCGGCGGCCGCCCGCGCCGCGTCTTCGAGGCCACCGACGCCGGCCGCGAGGCCCTGCGCGCGTGGCTGACCGCCGGGACGGCGCCCTCGCTCGAGCTGCGCGACGGCGCGCTGCTGCGGCTCTTCTTCGCCGACGCCCTCGAGTCGCCGGCGGCGGCGCGAGCGCTCGTCGGCGCGATGCGGGCGCGCTCCGAGCGCGCGCTGGAGCAGTTCGAGGGCGAGATCGCGCCGGCAGCCGCGCGGGCCCGCGAAGGCGGCGCGCACTTCCCCGGGCACGTCGCCGCGTTCGGGCGCGAGCTGCACGAGTTCATCGTCGGCTGGTGCGACCGGCTCGAAGCGGAGCTCTCGTCGTGAGGGACGTCACCGCCCGCGGCCGCGTCGGCGCCCCGCCCGAGCGCG
>DASVQH010000068.1:0-5628 GCA_036389195.1 Solirubrobacteraceae bacterium | reverse complement strand
TGCCGCCCGTCGGCATCGGCGAGGTGATGCGCGCCGGCGGCGTCGGCCGCGTGCTGGCCAGCCGGCATCCGGGCTTCGCGGAAGGCGACCACGTCTCCGCCATGCTCGGCGCCCAGGAGTACGCGACGCTCGCCGGCGACGGCGTGATGAAGGTCGACCCGTCGCTCGCGCCGCTGCCCACCTACCTCGGCGCGCTCGGGATGACGGGGATGACCGCCTACTTCGGGCTGCTCGACGTCGGCGCGCTGGGCGAGGGCGAGACGGTCGTGGTCTCGGGCGCCGCGGGCGCGGTCGGCAGCGTGGTCGGCCAGATCGCGAAGCTCAGGGGCGCGCGGGCCGTCGGCATCGCCGGCGGGGCGGAGAAGTGCGCGTGGCTGGTCGACGAGCTGGGCTTCGACGCCGCGATCGACTACCGCGCCGGCCAGGTCGCACGCGAGCTGAAGGCGGCGACGCCGGACGGCGTGGACGTGTACTTCGACAACGTCGGCGGCGAGATCCTCGACACGGTGCTGGTCCGCCTGGCGCGCGGCGCGCGCGTGGTCATCTGCGGCGCGATCTCCCAGTACAACGCGACGGGCCCGATGCAGGGGCCGGCCAACTACATGCAGCTGCTGGTGACGCGCTCGCGCATGGAGGGCTTCCTGGTCTTCGACTACGCCGAGAAGTTCGGCGACGCGGCGCGCGAGATGGCCGGCTGGATGGCCGAAGGCAAGCTGGTGGCGCGGGAGGACGTCGTCGACGGCGGGATCGCCGCGTTCCCGTCGGCGCTGCTGCGGCTGTTCGACGGGGAGAACACCGGCAAGCTCGTGCTCCGCGTGGCCGGCGACTGAGCCGCACTTGACCGGGTTCGCCCGCCTGGCGTAGCGTCGGGCGGTGAACGCGGCCCGGGCGACGCTCGCCGTACTCGTGGCGCTCCTGCTCTGGAGCGCCCCGGCGCACGCGGAGACGTTCGTGGTCACGACGACCGAGGACTTCGGGCTCGGAGGCTGCACGGAGGGCGGCGACTGCTCGCTGCGCGGCGCGATCCAGGCGGCCAACGAGCGCGACGGGGCCGACGTCGTGACGGTGCCGGCGTCAGCGCAGCCGTACAAGCTGACCATCGCGGGCACGAACGAGGACGCCGACGAGACCGGCGACCTCGACGTCACGGAGTCGCTGCGCATCGAGGGCGCCGGCGCGGCGGCCACGGTGATCGACGGCGGCGGGCTCGACGGCGTCATCCAGGGCGTCGCGGAGACGGCGACGCTGGACATCTCCGGCGTGACCATCCGGGGCGGCGGGTCGCCGGACGGCGAGGCGAGCCCGGCGGTGTCGAGCCGGGGCCCGCGGCTGACGCTGACCGACACGGTCGTCCGCGACAACGTCAGCCAGACCGCGGTGGGCGGCAACGCGAGCGGGGACGAT
The DNA here is from genome assembly GCA_036389195.1 of Solirubrobacteraceae bacterium. Lineage (GTDB taxonomy): Bacteria > Actinomycetota > Thermoleophilia > Solirubrobacterales > Solirubrobacteraceae > JACCYI01. Next base: position 4,224 of record DASVQH010000068.1, on the reverse strand, counting down.
GGCGGCGACCTGACGATCACCCGCACGCTCATCGCCGGCAACACCGCCGGCGGCCAGGTCGTCGAGCACGGGCCCAACGCCGGCGGCACGCTGGTGATCGAGGACTCCCAGATCACCGGCAACGCCAGCGACGGCGAGATCGTCGACGCCGACCCCGCGGGCGGTACGACGACGGTCGCGCGCATCGCCGGCACGCTGATCGCCGGCAACACCGCCGACGACTACGGCGTCGACGTCAACCCGTCGGGCAACCCGACCTCGGCGACGCTGGAGATCGACCACTCGGAGCTCCGCGACAACCACCTGGCCGACTCCGACGGCTTGGTCGACTTCGACCCGTCGAGCCGCGTGGGCCTGAAGGCGGTCCTGCGGATCACCGACTCGGTCTTCGCGGGCAACCGCGCCGACCAGGGGATCGGCGGCGTCCTCGTCGACCCGTGCGGCGGTGCGGAAGGCCCCAACGACGTCGACGCCCGCATCGAGCGCACCCGCTTCGAGAACAACGTCGCCGGGGGACTCGGCAGCCCCGGTCGTTCGGGCGCGCTGCTGTTGAACCCGTGCAACCCCAACGGCGGCGATCAGTCGGTCTCCATCCTCGACTCGACGTTCGTCGGCAACGAGGCGCGCGGCTCGGGCGGGCGGGGCGGCGCGGTCAGCCTCTTCGCCGACGGCGGCCGCGCGACGATCGCCAACTCGACGTTCGCCCGCAACGTCGCGGGAACCGAAGGGACCTCCGCGCTCGGCGGCGCCCTGGCCATCGGCTCGCTGGCCGCGACGGTCATCAACTCGACGTTCGACGGCAACACGGTCGGCGGCGAGAGCCCGCGCGGCGGCGGGGCGATCGGCGTCGACCGGGGCAGCCTGGAGCTGATCCATTCGACGCTGAGCGACAACGCGGTAAGCACGATCGCCGCCGGCGGGCGCCGGCGGGCGCGGGCTGTCGACGCCGAGAACGCGCGCGGCGGCGCGCTGTGGGCGGGCGACGCCACCCTGAGGGTCACCGGCTCGCTGCTGAGCGGCAACACGCAGGACCGCGAGCCTCAGGACTGCGCGCTGGTCGAGGTCGGTCTGACCTCCGGCGGCTCCAACCTCGAAGGCGAGACCTCCTGCGGCTTCACCGCCGCGGGGGATCAGCAGAACGTCGCCGACGCGAAGCTGGCGCCCCTGGGCGACAACGGCGGGTTCACGCCGACGCGCGCGCTCGCCGCGGACAGCCCGGCGACCGACGCGGCGGCCGCCGCGACGTGCCCGGCCACCGATCAGCGCGGGGTCGCGCGACCCGTCGGGCCGGCGTGTGACATCGGCGCCTTCGAGTACACGGCGCCGCCGCCGCCTCCCCCGCCGCCCGACACCTCGCAGGGTCTCGGGCCGAGCACGCCCGTCGCGCCGATCGGGCCGCCGCCGGTGATCGTCGAGCCGCCCCCGCCGGCCCCGCTCCTGCTCAGCTGCGCGCGGAGCCAGATCGCCCTCGTCGACGTCGTGCGCTCCGGGCGCCGCGTGCGGATCACCGGCCAGGCCGCGCGCTCGCTGGCCGGCAAGCGCGTCCGCCTCTTCGTCTCCGACAAGCTCCGCCGCCGCATCAAGGCCAAGCGCGTGGGGAGCGCGAAGGTCCGCGCCGACGGGACGTTCGCGGCGAAGGTGGCCAGGCCGCCGCGCCGCCTGCGCTCGCCGCAGTACTTCGCCAAGGCCGCCACCGGCGCGCCGTCGAGCCCGCTCGAGCTCGACCGGCGGATGTACGCCGACTCGTTGAAGCTGAAGGCGGGGCGCATCACGCTGAAGGGCCACGTCACCAAGCCGTTCCCCTCCGGCCGCGGCAAGGTGACGATCCTCGTGCAGACCGACTGCCACACGCGCCGCGTCGCCGCCACCGCGCGGCTCGACCGGCGGGGCCGCTTCACCGTGAAGTTCGCCGCGCCGACCGGCGTGCCGGAGATCCTCGTCCGCGCGCGGACGAACGTCCCGACCCGCCGGGGCGGCGCCGCGACGAACCAGACCTTCACACTGCCGCGGCCGCTGAAGCTCGGCTGAGGCTCAGCCGGGGTCGCCGATCAGGACCCGCGGCTCGCCCACGCCGTCGGGCCCGATGAGGATCGCGCCCTCGCCGCTGGCGTAGGCCTCCTCGCCGTGCTCGAGGACGTCCATCCCGAGCGCCTGGTCGCGGTCGCCGGCCCGCAGCGGCATCAGCGCGCCGATCACGCGCAGCAGGACGTAGGTGGCGCCGAACGCGTAGGCCGGCGTGACCAGCGCGGCGATCGCCTGCCAGCCCAGCGTCCCGGCGTCGCCGTAGAGGAGCCCGTCGGCCACGCCGTTCCACGACTTCTGGGCGGCGACGCCGACGAAGAGGATCCCGAACAGGCCGGCCGTGCCGTGGGCGGCCAGCACGTCGAGCGTCTCGTCGACCCGCGTGCGCGGCCGCCACACGATCACCGCGTAGCTCGGCAGGGTGGCCAGCGCACCGAGCACGAGCGCCCAGCCCGGGCTCAGGAAGCCACCCGCGGGGGTGATCGCCACGCAGCCGACGATGACCGCCGTCGCCGCGCCGATGGCCGTCACCTGGCGGCCGCGGATGAGGTCGAGGACGAACCAGACCACGAGCGTCGCGGCCGGCGCGAGCAGCGTGTTGGCGAAGGCCAGCACGCCCGCGTTGCCGGTCGAGAACCCGCTGCCGCCGTTGAAGCCGAACCAGCCGAACCACAGCAGCCCGGCTCCGAGCAGCACGTAGACGGCGTTGTGGGGCAGCAGCGCCTGGCGGCCGTGGTCCTTGCGCGCCCCGACCACGAGCGCCGCCGCCAGCGCCGAGAAGCCGGAGCCCATCTCGACCGCCACCCCGCCCGCGAAGTCGAGCGTCCCGTGCTCCATCAGCCAGCCGCCGCCGAACGCCCAGTGGGCGAGGACCGCGTAGACCAGCACCGACCACAGCGCCGAGAAGATCAGGAACGCGCCGAAGCGCATCCGCTCGACGACGGCGCCCGAGACCAGCGCCGTGGTCACGATGCAGAACGTCGCCTGGAAGGCCCAGAACACCAGGTGCGGGATCGTCGAGCCCTCGCGCGGCGCGAAGCCGACGTCCCTGAGCAGCGCGTGGCCGAGCCCGCCGACGATCCCGTTGCCCTCGTCGAAGGCCAGCGAGTAGCCGATCAGCGCCCACGTGAGCGTCGCGACGCCCAGCGCGGCGAGCGACATCATGAACGTGTTGAGCGTGTTCTTCTCGCGCACGAGGCCGCAGTAGAAGAGGCCCAGCGCCGGCGTCATGAGCAGCACGAGCGCCGTGGCGGCCAGCATCCAGGCGGTGTCGCCCGCGTTGACGCCCGGGCTCACGCCTCCACCTCGACGGGCGTGACGGCGGCGTCGTCGGTCTCGCCGGTCCGGATCCGCACGACCCGCTCCAGCGGCACCACGAAGATCTTGCCGTCGCCGACCTCGCCGGTCCGCGCGCCCTCGCACAGGGCCTGGATGGTCGGCTCCAGGAACGGCTCGGAGACGGCGATCTCGAACCGGACCTTGTCGGCGAGCATCATCTTCACGGTCGTGCCGCGGTAGGTCTCGACGGTGTCGAGCTCCCCGCCGTGCCCCTGCACACGGCTGATCGAGATGCCGCGCACCTCGGCGCGGTAGAGGGCTTCGAGGACGTCGTTCGCCTTCTCGGGCCGGACGATCGCGGTGACGAGCTTCATAGGCGCAGGAGTCTTCCGGCGCGCCGGGCGGGCGTGGTTGTCCCGGTGGACAAAGTGCCGGGGGCGGGCTTCGCCGCGTGGATAGGGGCGGTCGATCTTCGCCCCCTCACGCCGCGCGTCTTCAGCGGGACTTCGGGCATCGATAGGGGAGGGTTCCTTTGCCGCGTCTCCCTTGGGACGCGGGGATGGGGGACGGCTTGCGAGAGTCGCGGTGAGAGCGGCGTGAACGTGGATGTTGCGCGGTCTACGGGGCGGCGTTGCCACGTTTGGGTCGCTCTACGACCTCAACGTGGATCGCGCCGTCCGGCGGGTGCTGTTCTTCCACGTTGTGGCGGTGGTCAACGTGGACGGATCGCGCCTACCGCCTCTCGTCATCCACGTTGACCACCACCGGGGTGGCCAACGTGGATCGAGCCCTGTGTGGGCGACCGGCGGGCCACGTTGACCACCGCCGTCTTCCGGTCCTTCGCCCACGCCCGCCGCCAGCCGACTACTCACCCATCGATGAGGCAGTTCCGCGCGCCCACGCAGCGCGACACCGCCCGACCGG
>DASVQH010000067.1:0-2575 GCA_036389195.1 Solirubrobacteraceae bacterium | reverse complement strand
CTAGAGCGCTCGGAGCGGGCGGCCCTCCGGGGCCGCCCGCACCCGCTTCCACCGGCCTATAGTCGGGCGAGTACATGGCCGAACGCCGCCTTCACGGGCTCGAACGGGTCCTGGGCACGAACGCCCTCTTCTCGACCGCCTACGGCAACGTCGGCTCGTCGATCTACTACGCCCTCGGCCTGGTCGCGAGCTTCGCGCTGGGCCTCACGCCGCTGGTCTTCGTGATCACCGGCGTGTTCTTCTTCTTCACCGCGGCGACCTACGCCGAGGCGACCGCGATGTACCCCGAGGCCGGCGGCTCGTCGAGCTTCGCGCGGCGGGCGTTCAACGAGTTCTGGTCCTTCTTCGCGGCGTGGGGCCAGATGCTCAACTACATCATCACGGTCGCCATCTCGGCGTACTTCGTGCCGCACTACATCGGCGGGCTGTTCTGGGAGCCGCTGCGCTCCGCGCCCGCCGACATCATCTTCGGCATCGGCGTGATCGCGCTGCTGAGCGCGATCAACGTCTTCGGCGCCAAGGAGTCCGCCGGGGTCAACATCCTGCTGGCGGTCGTGGACTTCGCCACCCAGCTGCTGCTGGTGCTGGCGGGGATCTTCCTGGTGCTCAGCCCCGACACCCTGGTCGCCAACGTCGACCTCGGCGTGGCGCCGACCTGGAAGCAGTTCATCCTGGCGATCCCGATCGGGATGATCGCCTACACGGGGATCGAGACGATCTCCAACATGGCCGAAGAGGCCAAGGACGCGGGCAACACGATCCCGCAGGCGATCAGCCGCGTCCGCATCGCCGTCTTCGCCATCTACTTCACGCTGCCGGCCGTCGCGCTCAGCGCGCTGCCGGTCAAGCAGCGCGCGGACGGGTCCTACTACACCCTGCTCGGCGAGCCGGAGGAGAAGGGCGGGTACGCGGGCGACCCGATCCTCGGCGTCGTCAAGCAGATCGACCTCGGGCCGCTGCAGTCGGCGGGGCAGGTCTACGTCGGCCTGCTGGCGGCGACGATCCTCTTCATCGCCACCAACGCGGGCATCATCGGGGTCTCGCGGCTCGTGTACTCGATGGGGATCCACCGCCAGGTCCCCGACCGGCTGCGCCAGCTGCACCCCCGCTTCCGCACGCCGTGGATCGGGATCATCGTCTTCGGCGGCGTCGCGTGCCTGACGCTGCTGCCGGGCCAGGCCGAGTTCCTCGGCAACATGTACGCGTTCGGGGCGATGCTGTCGTTCACGATCGCGCACGTCGCGGTGATCCGCCTGCGCATCACGCGCCCCGAGGTGGAGCGCCCGTACCGCGGGCCGGGGAACCTCACCGTCCGCGGGCGCGACATCCCGCTGTTCGCGGTGTTCGGCGGGACGGCGACCGGGCTGGCCTTCGCGGTGGTCACCGCGCTGCACCCCGCGGTGGCGATCGCCGGCACCGCCTGGCTGGCCGTCGGCGTCGTGGTCTTCCTCGTCTACCGCCGCCGCCTGGGCCTCGACTACGTCTCCACCCACAAGGTGGCGATCCCGCAGCCGGTCGTCGACCACGAGGCGGAGTACGACTCGGTGCTCGTCCCGCTGGCCGAGGACGGCTACGACGCGCAGGTGCTGGCGACCGCGATCAAGCTCGCCGCGCGCAAGCGGCGGGGCATCCACGTGCTGGTCACCATCACCGTCCCCAACGCGCTGCCGATCAACGGCGCCATGCCCGAGCACGAGGCGGCGGCGCAGTCGGTCATCGAGCAGGCCCGCGTGCAGGGCGGGCGGCGGGTGACGGGCCACGTCGAGCGCGTGCGCGCCGGCCAGACCGGGCGCCGGATCATCGAGGAGGCGCGGGCGCTGCGCGCGGCGGCGGTGGTCATGCCGCTGCCCCGGCGGGTCGACGGCTCCAGCCTCTTCGGCAAGACGCTGGAGACCGTGCTCAGCGAGCGGCCCTGCCGCGTGATCATCGAGTCGAGCCCGCCGGCGCCTCCCGACGCCCGCCCGCGCGCGGCCGGGTCGGCGGCCGCGCGCGCCGCCGCGCTGCGATGAGGCCGGCCGCCTTCACCTACGTGCTGTCGGGGCTGATGGTGGCGATCGGCGTCGCCCTGATCGTCCGGACGCTCGCCGCGGGCGGCGGGGGGCTGGCCACCGGCCTGCTGCTCGGCGTCCTGTTCTGCGCCGCCGGGGCCGGGCGGATCTACGTCGAGCGGCGGCGGTCGTGAAGGCGCCGGGCCGCTCGGGCGAGCGCGTCACGCGTGCCGCCGACGCGCTGGCGCGCGAGCGCGTCACGCGTGCCGCCGACGCGCTGGCGCGCTACGAGACGCCCGAGGGGCTGCGCCGCAGCCTCGGCTCGCCCGCCCTGTTCGGCATCGTCCAGGGCTTCACCGCGGCCTCGATCTACTTCGGCCTCGGCCTGATCACGGACAGCGCCCGCGGGTTCACCTGGCTGGTCCTGCTGGCGGCGGCGGCGTTCTTCGTCCTGCTCGTCCTGTCCTACGTCGAGGGCGCCTCGCTGCACCAGGAGCGCGGCGGCGCGACCGTGATCGCCCGCTACGGCTTCAACGAGCTGGTCAGCTTCGTGGCCGGGTGGGCGATCCTGCTCGACTACCTGATCC
>DASVQH010000066.1:0-9225 GCA_036389195.1 Solirubrobacteraceae bacterium | reverse complement strand
GCTCGTCGAGCTCCCGTTGCACTGGGCGCTCGACGACGCCCCGCACTTCGGCCACACCACCGACCCCGCCGGCCTGCGAGCGGTCTGGCGCGTGGAGCTCGCGCAGGCGCTCGCCGAGGACCGCCACGTCACCTACACGCTGCATCCGGAGATCCTCGGGCGCCCGCACCGCCTCGACGTGCTGCGCGCCGTCCTCGAGGACGCCCAGACCGCCGGCGTCCCCGTCGTCGCCCACGGCGCGCTGCTCGACGCGCTCGCCGCCTCGCCGCGCCCGTGAGCCGCCGCCTCGCGCTCTGCTGCGCGCCGCAGCTGATCGTGGCGCTCGACTTCGCGCTCCTCGGCGTCAGCGCGCCCGCCATCCGCGCCGACCTCCACCTCGGCGACGCGGCGTTCGCGTGGCTGTTCAGCGCCTACAGCGTCACCTTCGGCGCGCTGCTGCTGATCGCCGGGCGGGCGGCGGACGCGCTCGGGCGGCGCCCGGTCCTCGCCGCGGGGCTGGCGCTCTTCGCGGCCGGGGCGACCCTCGTGGCCACCGCCGGCACCGCGCCGGTGGCGCTGGCCGCGCGCGCCGCACAGGGCGCGGGCGCGGCGCTGATGACGCCGGCGGCGCTCGCCCTGCTCTCCGAGGCCTTCCCCGAGGGCGCCGAGCGCCGGCGGGCGCTGGCGGTCTACGGGGTCGTCATCTCCGGCGGGTTCGTCGCCGGCTCGCTGATCGGCGGGATCGCCGGCGGGGCGCTCGGCTGGCGGGCCAGCCTCCTGCTCGACGCCGTGCCCGCGCTGGCCGCGCTCGTCCTGCTGGCCGCCGAGCGCCGGCAGCCGTCGCACGCCGGTGAGCAGCGGGACGCCGCGACGCTGCCGCGCGGGGGCTGGGACAGGGCGCAGGTCGCGGCGGCCTGTGCGGCCGTCCTCGTCCTCACCGCGACCGGGGTCGGCGCCGTCGTCCTGCTCACCCTCCACCTCCAGGAGGTCCGCGGCTACGGCGCCCTGGAGACCGGCCTCGCCTTCACCGCCTTCGGCAGCACGGCGCTGGCGGGCGGCGCGGCGGCGCGCCGGGTCGCCGCCCGGCACGGCCCGCTGCGCGCCGCCGCGCTCGGGTTGGCCGTCCAGGGCGCCGCGCTCGCCGCGCTCGGCGCCGTCTCCCTGAACACCGCTGCGGCGCTGCTCGCCGGCCTCGCGGCGTTCGGCCTCGGCCACACGGCCGCCAACGCCGCGATCCCGATGGCCGCGCTGGCGGGCGCCCCGCCGGTCCGCCACGGCGTCGTCGGCGCCACGTTGGCCACCGTGCAGTTCCTCGGCGCCGCGGCCGGGCCGCTCGCCGCGGTGGCGCTCGGCCGCGCCGCCGGCCTCAGCGCGGCGGGCCTGGCGTGCCTGGCCACGGCGGCGGCGCTGGGCGTCGCGCGACCTCGCCGTGGCTGAGCACGGGGACGCCGAGCTCGCCGGCCAGCTCGAGCAGCCCGCGCAGGACGTCGACCCGGTGGCCGCGCCCGAGGATCTCCGGGTGCAGTGTGAAGGTGACGTGGCGCTCCTCGGCCAGCGCCAGCCGCAGCTCCGCGCACCAGCGGCGCAGCAACGCCTCGGCGTCGCCGTCGCCGGCGGCGAAGTGCGGCGCGTCGTCGAGCGACCAGTGCACCGGGAGCTCCACCAGCGTGCGGCCGCCCGCGTCGATCCGGTACGGCCGGTCGTCGCCCATCAGCGAGGAGTCCCACGCGAAGCCGTGCTCGCCGAGCAGCGCGAGCGTCACCGGCGTCAGCTCCCACCCCGGCGAGCGGTAGCCGGCCGGGCGCACGTGCGCCACCTCGGCCAGCGCCGCCAGGCCGTCGGCCAGCTCGCCGTGCTCGCCCGCCGCGTCGAGCCCCGCGGTCAGCAGGTGGTGGTGGCCGTGGTGGCCGATCTCGTGCCCGGCCTCGACGATCGCCCGGATCGCGTCCGCGTGGGCCAGCGCGGTCGCGCCCGGCACGTAGAACGTCCCGATCGCGCCGCTCTCGGCCAGCGCGTCCAGGATCCGCGGCAGGCCGCGCGCGATCCCGTACAGGCGCTCCGACCGGCTGGTGAGGCGATCGGCGTGCCCGAGGCCGCCCTCCGGCAGCCCGGCCTCGCCGTCGACGTCCACCGTGATCGACAGGCCGCCTACGGCGCCGCCCACGGCAGCTCCACGTCCGCGAACGCCGCCTCGCACGGCGGTCCGGCGGCCAGGCGGAGCGCCGGCGCGGCCGGGTCGAGCACGACGGAGAGGAGCGTCGCGCGCCGGTCCGGCCACGCCGCCGTCGCGTCCTCGTGCCGGCAGATCCCCTCCGGCGCGGGGAAGTGGGAGGCCAGCGCGGCCTCCGCCTCGACGCCGCCGCGCACCAGCGCCGCCAGCTTCCACGCCCGCAGCAGCGTCGACGGGTGCTCGGCCGGCTGGGTGTCGCGCACGCCGGCCGGCGCCACGGCGAAGTGGTTCGTGTGGACGAGCAGCCCGCGCTCGTCGGGCCACACGACCCCCGCCCCGCCCGGCGACAGCTCGACGGCCACCACGCACGGCCCCGCCGGCTCGACGCCCGCCAGCGTCACGCACGACGACGCCGTCACCCGCGCGCCCATCAGCAGCGCCAGCGCCTCGAGCACGGAGCCGCAGCGGTCGAGCACGCAGCGCAGCAGGACGTGGATCGGCAGCGCCCCTGCCGCGACCCCGCCGTCGCCCGACGACGTCAGGAAGTTCAAGCCGCACGCGACCCCCGGGGCGTTCACCCCGAGCTTGCCGAGGATCCCCGCCTCCGTCACCGTCGTGAACGGTGGGCCGCCCGACGGCTCGACGCTCCAGACCACGCGCGACGCGCGCAGGTCCGGATGCCAGTCCCAGTTCTGCGCGAGCGAGGCGCCGCCCGCGCCGACGCGCGCCGCCACGCTGCACTCGCCGGCGACGCCCGGGCCGAGCAGCTCGGTCCGGGCGTTGATCGCCAGCAGCTCGTCCGCCCGCACGCCGGCGCCGGCGGCGATGCCCTCGACCTCGTCGACGAGGTCGGGGAACCGCGCGCCGATCGCCTCGCGCACGACCGCGCCCGCACCCCGCAGGTCCGCCCCCTCCAGCAGCCGCCCGTAGACGGCCACGGTGTTGGCGACCGCCCCCGCCTGCGCGCGGCCGAAGGCCTGGCCGCGCGCACCGGGGGAGCGCTCCTGCGAGCGGTGATGCGGGATCGGGCTCGCCGGCAGGGCCTAGCCCTCCCAGCTCGACGCGTTGTCCTTGTCGACGACCGTCACGGGGACGATGCGCTCGGGCTCGACCTTCTCGCCGCGCGCCGCCGCGATCGCCGCCGTGACCGCGTCGCCGCCGATCTCCTTGGCCGACCACCCCGTCGAGGCGTCGACAACCTTGCCCGCGACGATGTCCTTGACCACCTCGGGCTGCGCGTCGAAGGACACCATCTCCGGGTCCTCGCCGGCCGCCTGCAGCGCCGCCACGGCGCCGAGCGTCTGGCTGTCGGAGGTCGAGAAGACCGCGTCGAGGTCCTTGTGGGCGGAGATCATGTCCTCCATGACCTTGCGGCCCTTCTCGCGGTCGCATTCGGCGTCGGCCGTCGCCACGACCTTGAAGGCGTCGCCCGCGCCGGCCTTGAAGCCGTTCAGCCGCGCCGTCGTGACCGGATGGCCGGCGACGCACAGCACGACGCCCACCTTCCCGCCGTCCCGCAACGCGCCCTTGAGCCACTCGCCGGCCGCCTCGCCGCCCTTCTCGTTGTCCGTCCCGACGTACGTCGCGTACTGGCCCTTGAGCTCGGGCGCCGGCGCGTCGAAGAGCACGAGCGGGACCTTGGCCGCGATCACCCGCTTGAGCGCGGGCATCAGCGGCTCGTTGTCAGAGCCGTTGACGGCGATCGCGTCGACGCCCTTGGCCAGCGCGTCGTCGATCAGCGAGATGACCTCCTCGGTCGACGCCCGCTGGCGCCCCGCGCTGACAGTGACCTCGGCGGCGGAGTCCTTGGCCGCCGCCGCCTCGGCGCCCTCCTTCTGGGCGACGTAGAAGTCGTTGTCGAGCGACGCCATCACCACCGCGACGCGGACCTGCTTCGGCCCGGCGGGCTTCTTGGCCTTCGCGGACGACGACGCCTTGTCGTCGTCGCCCCCGCAGCCCGCGAGCCCCCCGAGAGCGGCCGCCGCGCAGGCGAGCGCCGCCAGTTGCCTGGAACCCATCCTCATCCCTCCTTCTCCGTGACAGCGGCGGCCGTCGAGGGCTGCGCGCCGACGATCATCGACACGAGCGCCTCGTGGTTCTCGGGGGTCGGCGCCGCCTGGCCGACCACCCGCCCCTGTCGCAGCACGACCGCCCGGTCGGCGACCTGCGCGACGTGCTCGAGGTTGTGGGAGATGAGGATCACCGCGATGCCCTGGCCGGGCAGGCGGCTGACGAGCTCGAGGACCTGGCCGGACTCGCGCAGGCCGAGCGCCGCGGTCGGCTCGTCGAGGATCACCAGGCGCCCGGCGAAGGCCACCGCGCGCAGCACCGCGACGGCCTGGCGCTGGCCGCCCGACATCACGCCGACCTCGCCGGAGGAGTCCTGGATGCGGACCTGCATCCGCTCGAGCTGGGCGGTCCACTCGCGCGTCATCGCGCGGTCGTCGAGGAGGCCCAGCCGGCCCAGCCAGCGCGGCCGGCAGCGCTCGCGGCCGATGTGGAAGTTGGCCCGCGCGCTGAGGTTGTCGAACAGCGCGAGGTCCTGGTGGAGCGTCTCGATGCCGCGGGCGCGCGCGTCGGCGGGCGAGCGCAGGTCGGCCGGGACGCCCTCGATCCGGATCTCGCCGCCGTCGAGGCGGTGGACGCCGGCGATGGCCTTGATGAGCGTCGACTTGCCGGCGCCGTTGTCGCCGAGGAGGGCGAGCACCTCGCCGGCCTCGACCTCCAGGCTCGCGCCGTCGAGCGCGCGGACGGCGCCGTAGCTCTTCTCGGCGTCGCGGACCTGCAGCAGCGGCGTCATCGCGCGCTCCTGGCCTGCGCGACCCGCAGCTTCTGCTCGAGGTGCCCGCGCAGGACGTCGAGCTCGAGCGACACGATGACCAGCGCGCCGATGGCGATCGACTGCCAGAACGGCGTGACGTCGAGCAGGTTGAGCCCGTTGCGGATCACCCCGATGATCAGCGCGCCGGCGATCACGTTGGCGACGCTGCCGCGGCCGCCGAAGAAGCTCGCCCCGCCGATGATCACGGCGGTGATCGCGTCGAGCTCGAGCAGCTGGCCCGCCGTCGGCGAGCCCGCGTTCGTCCGGCCCGCGACGAGCAGCCCGGCGATGCCGGCGGCCACGCCGCACAGCACGTAGACCGAGATGAGGACGCGGTCGACGGGGATGCCCATCCGCCGGGCGCCCTCCGGATTGCCGCCGACGGCGTAGATCCAGCGGCCCCACTGCGTCCGGCCGAGCAGCACCCAGGCGAGGACCGCGAGGGCCGCCACCAGCACCGCCGGGACGGGGAACGGCCCGAGCGAGCCGGTCCCCACCGTGCCCACCACCGGCGGCAGCCCGCTGACCGTCTGGGCGTCGGAGATCACGAGCGCGGCGCCGCGGACGATGCTCAGCGTGCCGAGCGTGACGATGAACGGGTTCATCACCCGGCCCTTGACGAGGATCGCGCCGTTGAGGACGCCGACCCCGGCGCCGGCGGCGACCATCACCGCGACGACGAGCGCCCCGCCGCCGGTCGAGCCGCCGGCCACCACGCCGCCGAGGACGCCCGACAGCGCCACCACCGAGCCGACCGACAGGTCGATCCCCCGCGTCAGGATGACCAGCAGCTGCCCGAGCGCGAGCACCGCGACGATCGACGTCTGGAACCCGAGGTTCGTGATGTTGCGGCTCGTGAGGAAGAACGGCGAGAGCGCGGTCATCGCGCCGGCGACCACCAGCAGGATCAGGATCGGCCCGGCCTGTACGAGCCGCAGCGCCAGCCGCGTCCCGGGCTCGGCGGCGCGCCCGCGGGCGAGGCCGCGCGCCCCCGCGGCGAGCCGGCCGCTCATCGAGCCGCCTCGGTCGCGCGCTGCAGCGGCAGCACGGCGGCCTGCAGCAGGCCGCCGTCGACGACGAACGAGGCGCCGGTGACGTACGCCGCCGCCGGGGAAGCGAGGTAGGCGATCAGCGACGCGACCTCCTCCGGCCCGCCCGGCCGGCCGAGCGGGATCTCGGGGAGCGCGACGGCGTGCGGGTCGGCGCCGTCGCGGCCGGTCATCGGCGTCGCGATGTGGCCGGGCGCGACCGCGTTGACGGTGATCCCGTGCTCGGCGAGCTCGAGGGCGAGCACGCGCGTCGCCATCCCCAGCCCGGCCTTGGCCGCGCTGTAGGCGCTCGCCAGCGGCAGCGGCGCGTGCTCGTGGACCGAGGTGACGTTGACGATCCGCCCGCCCGCCGCACCGCGGATCATCCGCCGCGCGGCCGCCTGGGCGCACAGCATCGGGCCCGTGAGGTTGACCTCCAGCGCGCGCCGCCAGGCGGCCGGGGTGTCGTCGACGAGCGCGGCGCGGTGGTTCGCGCCCGCGCAGTTGACCAGCACGCGCAGCGAGCCGAGCTCGCGGGCCAGCGCGTCGATCCGCTCGCCGGGGCGCTCGAGGTGGTCGAGGCGGCCGACGACCGCCCGCCGCCCGGCGGCGCGGACCGCCTCGGCGGTCGCGTGCGCGCCGGCGTCGTCGCTGTGCCAGGTGACCGCGACGTCGAACCCGTCGCGGGCGAGCGCCAGCGCGGTCGCGCGCCCGATCCCCGAGTCGGAGCCCGTGACGATCGCGCTGGCCTGGGTCACGCCGCCACCCGGGCTTCGAGGTGGGCGCGGAACAGGCGCGCGAGGAGGTCGACGTCCGCCCGCGCCTGCTCGGGGGGCGTGCGGCAGGGCGTGCCGGCGGTGACGCAGTCGTGGAAGTGCTCGAGCTCGCGCGTGTAGGCGTCGGCGTAGGAGCCGCCCGCCGTCCGCAGCGCCCCGACCGCCCCGCACGCGCGCTCGAAGCGCACCTCGGCGGGCGCGTTGCGCAGGTAGGGTGCTCCGAAGCGCAGGGTCCGCACGCCGTCGTCGCAGACCAGCCGCAGCGTCTCGCTGAAGCGCCCCGCGCGCGGGGCGAGCAGCCACGCCATCGTCCAGCGCGCGCCGCCGCCGATCTCCACCGTGCCGCCGGCCGCGTCCGGCCCGGCGAAGCCGTCGATCACGCGCGCCGGGGGACGGCACAGCAGGCCGTGCACGGCGTTGACGTCGTGGACCAGCGCGCCGAGGCAGGCATCGGAGTAGGCCGCGACGTCGGCGGGCGTCTCGGCGCCGGCGGCGCTGAGCGCCTGCGCCGCGGTGGCCTCCGCGACGTGCTGGGCGACCGGCGCCGGCACGCCGGTCGCCGGTACGAACCCCGGCGGGCGGAACTGCGCGGAGAGGCCGGGATCGACCGTCAGCGTGCTCACGTGGAGGACTTCCGGCGAGGCCTCCAGCATGCCGTCGCGCAGCGCCTCGTAGGCGGCGTCGAAGCGCTTCATGTAGGCGACCTGCACGACGCGGCCTGCGGCGTCGCGGCGCTCGGCGATGCGGTCGGCGTCCTCGACCGTGAGACACAGCGGCTTCTCGACCAGGACGTGCAGGCCGGCGTCGAGGGCGTCCAGCGTGATCTCGGCGTGCAGGCCGTTGGGCGCACACACGAGGAGGGCGTCGGCGGCGGTCTGCGCGAGCAGCTGCCGGTGGTCGGCGAACGTCCGCGCGATCCCGTGGCGCGCCGCCACGCGTTCGCGCACCGCAGGGCTGGGATCGGCCAGCCCGACGACCTCGAAGCGGTCGTCGAGCTGGCGCAGCGTGGGGAGGTGCACGACCTGGGAGATGAGTCCGCCGCCGGCGATGCCGAGGCGGATGCGAGGCCGTCCTGAGTGGTCCATCGCAGTGATCAGATCACTGGCTCACCTCTGCGGTCAAGGGGCGCGAACCGTCCCTCGATGGGCGTGGGACGCGTGGCGCGCCCCGGTAGCGGCGGCCTCAGTGTCCGGCACCTGGCCGCTCAGTTCGCCACGTGACTGCGGTGAGCGGCCACGCGGAACCGCGTCATCGACGGGTGAGTAGTCGGCTGGCGGCCGGCCGGATCACATCCCACGACGTCACAACCGCGACGCCGGATCCGCCCGATGTGACGTTGGACGTCCCCAGCCCCCTCGACGTCACAACGGCGGCCAGAGCACCACGGATGTGACGTTGTGGGGGTCGACGACCAACACGCCCCTCTCACCGCGACTCTCGCAAGCCGTTCCCCCGTCTCGCGTCCCAAAGACAGACGCACCAGAGGAACCCTTCCCGATCGACGCCCGAAGTCCAGCTGAAGACGCGCGGCCAGGCCGGTCCCTCACCCACCACCGGACCCGTAACTGCACCTGCATCCCGAGACACCTGTTTCGCCTGCAAACGGACGAAAAGGGGGCCTTGCCAACCACCCCGAAGCAGTGATCCAATCACCGCATGTCCCGGCTCCACCGACACCTCATGCGGGTCCTGCTCGCCGACATCGCCTCGGGGACGCTCGTGCCGGGAGCGGCGCTCCCGCGCGAGACCGATCTGGCCCACCAGTTCGGTGTCAGTCGGGGCGTCGCCCGCGAGTGCGTGCGGGGCCTGGAGGAGCGCGGGCTCGTCGCCGTCAAGCACGGTCGCGGCGCGACCGTCCGCCCCGAGGAGGACTGGGACATGTTCAACCCCGACGTGCTCGGTGCGCTGCTGGAGGGCGATCGCAGCGCGGAGGTCCTCGGCGAGTACCTCGAGTGCCGGCGGGTGCTGGAGATCGAGGCCGCGGCGCTCGCGGCGCGGCGGGCGACGGCCGCCGACCTCGCCGCGCTCTCCGACGCCCTGGAGCGGATGCGCGCGAGCGCGGAGCGCACGCCGGGCAGCCGCGCGGCGGAGGACCTCTATCACGACGCGGACATCGACTTCCACCGCGCCGTGATCGGGGCGACCGGGAACCGCGCGCTCGGCCGCATGACGGAGCCGATCCACCGCGCCCTGGCCACCGCGCGCCGGCCGCTGGCCCGGCCGGACGCCCGCGAGGCGCGCAGCCTTCCGGAGCACCAGCGGATCCTCTCGGCGATCGCGGCCGGCGCGCCCGACGAGGCGCGCGCCGCGATGGGGGCGCACCTGCGCACGGTCGAGGGCTACCTGCGCGAGTACGCCGAGGCGGTCGCCGCCGACCGCGAGGCCCCGCGTGCCTGATCGGGGCGAGGTCCTGGTGACCTGGGTCGGCTACGACGTGGCGGGGGCGACGAC
>DASVQH010000065.1:0-5331 GCA_036389195.1 Solirubrobacteraceae bacterium | reverse complement strand
AACCCGAGCCGTACCCCGCGCCGCCCATCTGGCCGGACCCGGTGCCGTTACCGTCGACCGTCACGTCGGTCAGCTTGAAGTCGTGCTGGCCCGGGCCTCCGAGGCCGCCCCCGTCCCCGCCGCTCCCGCCGCGCCCCCCGGCCCCTGAGGCGTTCATGTTGCTCGGCGTGGCGGGACCGGGCAGGCCCGCCGAACCCAGCGCGCCCGCCGCCCCGTCGCCCGTCTTGTTGCCGAGCAGGGCCACGCGGGACAGCGTCGTGGTACCCGTGGCATAGACGCCGCCGCCCGCGCCGCCATCCCCACCGCGCCCGCCGGAACTGTCTCCGCCCGCGCCGCCGTGATCGCCCGAGCCCGCGCCGGCGGCGCCGTTCCCACCCTGCGACGGCGCGGCGGGGCCGCCGTTGCCGGCGACGTTGTAGGAGACGCTGGTCGCCTCGATCGTGATGATCCCGTCTCCGGCGACTCCTCCGCCCGAGCCACCGCGACCGCCGTCGCCGCCCTTGCCGGCTCCGCCGGTCCCGCCCTCACCCGGGCCGTTGGAGCTCGAGCCGTTCGCCGGACGAGGAGAGCGGCCCGCCCCACCCGGGCTCGCCGCGTTTCCTTCGATCGTGCTGGTCGAGATCTTGAGCTCGCCGAACGCCGAGTTGTAGACGCCGCCTCCCGAACCGCCCGCACCTCCGTTCGCGCCATACCCGAACAGACCTCCGTTGGCCCACCCGCCCCTCGCGCCGTCGCCTCCCGTGGACTCGCCGCCCTGGCCCGGGGCCGCCCTGCCGCCGCGGCGCCCGAAGCCGGCCCGGTTCCCGGTGATGGCCGAGCCGGTGACCGTGAGCGTTCCGTTGTTGTAGATGCCACCGCCGTTCCCACCGGGCCCGCCGTCGCCACCCCGGGCGTCGCCTCCGCTTCCGCCGGGCGAGCTGGTGGTGCCGTCCGGCGCCACGGCGTCGCCACCGCTGCCGCCCGCCCCCGCCTGGCTGTTGGTCACCCGCGAGTTGGACAGCGTGAGGCTTCCGTTGTTGGCGATCGCGCCGCCGTCGCCGCCCGGCTCGCCTGGCGGGCCGACGGTCGTGGCGTTCGGGTCGGTGCCGGTCGTGACGGCCGGCGACCGGCCCTTCGGAGACAGCCCGTTGGTGATCGTCAGGCCGTTGATCACGACGACGGCACTGAAGTTCGTCTCGAGCGCGCGGTCGGTCTGGTTCGCGTCGATGACCGTGGCGGAGGCGCCCGCACCGCGGAGCGTGACCGCGCTGCGGAAGTCGAGGTCACCGGTCAAGCCGACGTTCTCCCGGGAGCCGAGGGCAGTCAGCGTGTAGGTGCCGGCCGGGACGGTGATCGTGTCGGCCGCGTTCCCCGGCGGGCAGCCGCCCACGGCCGCGTCGTCGTTGGCCGCGTTGACGGCCTCGCGCAAGCCACACGCACCGTCGTCGGCGATCCCGTCGGCCGTCGTCGTCACCGCGATGGTCGCCGCCTGCGCCGTCGGTGCGAAGGCGCACACCGACGCTGCCACGACGAGAGCGGCACGTGCCGCCACCGAACCGACGCGGCGGGTCGCGGGCCGCCTGGCGCACCGCCACGTCCGCCCTTCGAGCATCCTGTCTCCCCACGTCGGTCGGCACCCGAGGACCGGGGGCCCGCCGGGCCACCCTATTCACGGTGCATCGGCGTGCGCAAGCGCGCCGCCAAAGTTCAGGGTCGACCCCTGAGGCGAGCGGCCGGGGCGCGCTGTACGCGTGCCCCTCGACGCCGATCAGCGGTGCGCGCCGCTAGCCGATCGGCACGTCGTAGCGCTGCCTCAGTGCGGCGACGTGCCTCGGAAGCACCGGCGCCCACGCGGCCAGGACCGCCGGCCACGAGAGCGCGTGCAGCCGCGGGCGCGCGTCGCCGACCCGCTCGACCAGCTCGGCCACCTCGCGGCGGTGGCGCAGGACGTCCGGGTGGTCCTCGGCGTCGGCCGGCTCCCAGAACAGCAGGACGAGGTCGCCGCGCCCGCGCAGCGAGAGCGCGTGGCGCACCATCTGGCCCGCGTCGAGATGCCGCGGCGCCCAGCTCCCGTCGCGCAGGGCGGCGAACGTGGTCCGCCAGCCGCCGGAGAGCTCGGCGGCCATCGCCGGCCGGTGATACGCCGGGCGCCACGGCCGGGGGCGGGCCGGTGCCAGGTGCTCGACGAGCTTTGACTCGACGCCGACGAGCCCCGCCGGGCCGTCCAGCGCGACGTCCAGGTTCGGCGTCCCACCGCCGTGCGGGATGTGCAGGCGCTCCTCGAGCCGCAGGCCGCCGAACGGACCGAGGCCCGCGAGCGGCAGCTCCGCCGCGCGCCGTCGCCAGGCCGCGAAGGCGGACGCGACGAGCGCGGTGGACGACCAGGCCGCGTGCGCCTGCACCGTCCCGGCCCGGCTGACCCGCAGCTCGCCCTTCGCCCGGGCCGCGAGCGCCTCGTGCGCCCACCGTACGTCGCCGGGATCCAGCGTCGGGACCAGCGCGTCGGCGAGATCGAGCGCGTGCGTGCCGCCCGGGTGGCGGCGCTCGGGCGGCGTCAGCTCCCGCCAGCGCGCGGCGAGCGCCTCGCGGGCCCGCGATCGCGTTCTCATCCCGCCGTCCGCCCGCCGCGTACTTCTTGCCGTGCCGCCGTCCACCCTCGGAGATACGCCCGCGTCGCCGCTGCGGATCGCGGTCATCGGCCACCACGTGGCGCCGATCGCCCCGCCGTTCGCCGGCGGGGTCGAGTCGTTCACCTGGTACCTGACCCGCTGGCTGGCCCGGCGCGGCCACGAGGTGACCCTCTTCGCGCCGCCCGGCAGCGCGGTGCCCGGCGTCGACGTGCACGCGCTCGACCTCGCGCCGCGGATCACCGCGTCGGCCCGCGCCGACGTGTCGATGCCGCCGGACGCCTTCCTGGGCGCGCACCACGCGTACCAGCGGCTCATGCTCGCGCTGGCCGCCGACGGCGCCTACGACGTCGTCCACAGCCACTCGCTGCACTACCTGCCGGTCGCGCTGGCGCCGCTGGTGGGCGCGCCGATGCTCCTGACCCTCCACACCCCGCCGACGCCCTGGCTGGAGTCCGCGCTCAGCGTCGCCGACGCCGCGGAGTCGCTCGAGATCTCGGCGGTGTCGCGGTCGACGGAGCGGTCGTGGGCGCCGGTGCTCGACGTGGACGAGATCGTCCCCAACGGCGTCGACCTCTCGGCATGGCCCGCCGGCCGCGGCGGGCCGGCGGCGGCGTGGGCGGGCCGGATGGTCCGCGAGAAGGCGCCGCACCTCGCGATCGACGCGGCGAAGGCCGCCGGGCTTCCGCTGCGCCTGGCCGGCCCGGTCGCCGACCCCGAGTACTTCGTCGCCCAGGTCGCGCCGCGGCTCGGCGACGGCGCCGAGTACCTCGGGCACCTCGGCCACGAGGAGCTGGCGGAGGTCGTCGGCGGAAGCTGCGTCGCGCTGATGACGCCGGACTGGGAGGAGCCGTTCGGCCTCGCCGCGGCCGAGGCGATCGCCACCGGGACGCCGGTCGCCGCCTTCGCGCGAGGCGGTCTGCTCGACGCCATCGGGCCCGACGCCGGCCGCCTCGCGCCGCCCGGCGACGTCGACGGGCTCGCGCGCGCGATGCGCGAGGCCGCCCGGCTCCCGCGCCGGGGCGTCCGCGCACACGCCGAGCGATCGCTCGGCATCGACGCCATGGGCCGCCGCTACGAGGCGTGGTACCGCCGGGTGCTGGCGGCGCGCAGCGAGCGTCTCGTCGCCGCATGACGATCGGCTGGTACGTGCACCATCAGGGCGCCGGTCACCTGCACCGGCTGCTCGCCACCGCCTCGCGGCTCGACGACGTGGTGGGGCTGTCGACGCTCCCGCCGCCGCCGGGCTGGGCGGACCGGTGGGTGCGCCTGGCGCTCGACCTGCCGGCCGGCGAGGACGACGACCCGACCGCGGGCGGGACGCTGCACTGGGCGCCGCTCGGCTGCGCGGGGCTCCGCGAGCGGATGGCGGCGATCGCCGGGTGGATCGCCGCCGCCCGGCCGGCCGTCCTCGTGGTCGACGTGTCGGTGGAGGTCGCGCTGCTCGGACGCCTGCTCGGCGTGCCCACCGTCCTCGTCGCCCAGCGCGGGCTGCGCGGCGACGAGGCCCACGCCCGCGCCTACCGGGCGGCCTCGGCGGTCGTCGCCCCGTGGACGGCCGCCTGCCACCTTCCGGACGAGGGGCCGCCCGACGCGCGGCTCGCGTTCGCCGGGGCGATCTCACGCTTCGACGGCCGGCCGCGGCCGGCGCCCGCGGCGCCGGGCGGCGACGTCCTCGCGCTCGTCGGCTCCGGCGGCCACGCCCTGACCGCGGCCGACGTGAGCGCGGCGGCACGAGCGACGCCGGGGCGGCGCTGGCACCTGGCCGGCGCGTTGCGCGTGCCGGGCGACCCGCTGGTCGAGGACCACGGCGATCGGGCGGACGTCTGGTCGCTGCTCGCCCGCTGCAGCGTCGTGGTGGGGACCGCGGGCGCGAACGTGGTCGCCGAGGTCGCGGCGGCGCGCCGCGCGTTCGTGTGCCTCCCCCAGCCGCGCCCGTTCGCCGAGCAGGCGCGCCAGGGCGAGGCCCTGCGGCGGCTCGGCGCCGCCGAGGTGCTGGAGACCGCGCCGGCGCCGCGTGAGTGGCCGCGCGTGCTCGCGCAGGCCGAGCGGCGCCCGGCGGCGGCGTGGGACCGGCTGCACGACGGCCGCGGAGCGGAGCGCCTGGCCGCCGTGGTGGAGACGCTGTGCGCGTAGGCCTCGCGACGATCCAGCGCGAGCGGCACGAGCACCTCGCCCGGCAGGCCGGCGGGGTCGCCCGGCAGCTCGTCGCCCCCGAGCGCTACCTGGTGGTCTCCATGGATCCCGACCCGCCGCGCGTGGCCGCCGGCGAGGTCCTGCACCTTCCCGTGCCCCCCGGCCGACCGCTTCCCCTCGCGGCCGCCCGCAACGCGGCGCTCGACGCGCTCTCAGACCTCGACCTGGCGATCCTGCTCGACGTCGACTGCATCCCCGGCCCGGAGCTGGTCGGGCGCTACGCCGCAGCGGCCCGGGGCCCGGCGGGCGCAGGGCTGCTCGCCGGCCCGGTCGGGCGCCTCGAAGCCCGCGACGCCCGGGCTGCCGCGCCCTCGCAGGCGGCGCTGGCCCGAGCGCGCGGCCGCGGGGACGGCCGACCGGCGCCGCCCGCAGGCGTCGTGGTGCCCGAGCCCCGCGTCGAGCTGTTCTGGTCGCTGTCCTTCGCGGTGGGGCCCGCCGTCCACGCCCGCATCGGCGGCTTCGACCCGGGCTACGTGGGCTACGGCGCGGAGGACACGGACTACGCCTTCCGGGCGCGCGCCGCCGGCGT
>DASVQH010000064.1:0-24051 GCA_036389195.1 Solirubrobacteraceae bacterium | reverse complement strand
GACGACCCGGCGCAGCGCCGGCGGCTCGTCCGGCGAGCCCGACGGATCAGCCGCCAGGCCCGCGGGATGGCGGCGGAGTCCGGCGCCGCCGCCGAGAGCGACGACGCCGCGAGCGACCCGGAGCTCCGCAGGGCGGCCGAGAAGATGCGCCTGTACAACCTCGCGATGGCGAAGCTGGCGGATCGGCTCGTCGCGGCGGCCGACGCCCCCGATCCCGCCACGCTCGAGCACGAGATCAAGATCGTCGACAGGAGCCGGCAGAAGCTCGGGCACCGCGTGACGGTCGTGTCCGACGTCATCGACACGCCCGAGGGCGAGCCGGCGCCGACCGTGTCGCCGCCGCAGGTCGCCGCCCTGCGCTGGCGTTCGGCCGCCTGCGAGGCCGACTGCACTCCCTTCGAGCCGAGCACGGCGCGCCTGGCCTACGACACCTCCGCCGAGCAGCCGCTGGCGGCCGCCGTCGTCGCGCCGGAGGGCACCGCGCAAGCGCGCCGCGTCGCGGTGTTCGGGTGGGACGGCGAGGCGTGGCGCGAGCAGCCGCCGGTCGACGGCAGCCCGCCGTCGCTCGCGGCCGTCACCGGCGCGGCGTACGTCGAGGAGGACGATCACCTGCTGGTCTACGGCTACGACGGCGAGGACGACGCGTCGGCGTGGACGTGGGACGGCCAGACCTGGACGCCGGTGGAGTCGGGCGCGCCGTCCGCTCGCGACGGCGCGGCGATGACCTACCAGCCGACGACCGGCCGCGTCCTGCTCTTCGGCGGGACCGTGCGCTCGAACGAGAAGGACAGCGACGAGACGTTCGAGTGGGACCCGGTCACCGGCAAGTGGAGCGCGTTCGTCGACGCGACCACGCCGTCGCCGCGACACGACGCCGCGATGACGACCGACCCGCGGACCGGAGACGTCGTGCTCTTCGGTGGCGCCGGACAGGAGCCGCTCGACGACACCTGGCGCTGGACGGGCGACGCGTGGAGCGAGATCGCCGCCGATCCGCACCCCGCCGCGGGGCCCTCCTCGCTCATCGGCGACGACGAGCGCGGCGTGGTGCTGCTCGGGCACACGACGACCGGCGAGTGGCAGCAGTGGTCGCTCCAGGACGAGTCGTGGACCGCGATCGACGGCCGCGTCCCGGCGGACCTGAAGGACGCGCCGGCGACCGTGGCCGTTCGCGGCCCCGGCGGCGGGCTGATCGTCGGCGGCGATGCGGAGGCCGACGGCGAAGGCGCGTCGAAGGCCGTGACGTTCGACGCCGCGACGAAGTGACCGCGGGACCCTCAGCAAACGAGCCGAAGGAGACAGCATGGCGACAGGACGCGTTCTCTCGACCGAGCAGGCCAAGCAGGCGATCCAGCAGGTGCAGGCGATCATCAACGGCGGCCTGAGCGACCAGATCTCCCGGCTCGATCAGCAGGGCAGGCTGCTGTCGACGCCCGACGTCTGGGACGGCCCGCTCGCCCAGCAGTTCCGCGACCAGACGTGGCCGGAGACCAAGGCCGCGCTCGACAAGGCCAAGCAGGAGCTCGATCAGCTGCGCGAGCAGCTGCAGCGGATCGCGCAGAACATCATGTCCGCCGGCGGCGGGCAGTGATGGACCGCGCCGGTTCTCGGCGGGACCGTCCCGAGGTCGGCGGCCCGCTGCCGTGAGCAGGCTCTCCGCCGACCATCAGGACGTCCCGTTCGACTGGGGAGCCGCCGAGAAGCTGGCGGCGGCCTTCCGTGCGGCGGCGACGACGCTCGAGTCTCAGGTCCCCGCCCGCAACACGATGGCCGAAGCCGCCCTGGCGGAATGGCAGGGACGCTTCGCCGACGAGTTCCAGGGGCGGATGGCCACCTGCGCCGATGACGGACGCCGCCTGGCCGCGGCCATGCGCGTCGCGGCCGGCCAGGTGGGCGAGCTGAGCGACCGTGCGTCGCGCGAGCAGCGGCGCCGTCAGGACGCCCGCGACTGGGAGTACCACGAGCGGCACAAGTCGGCGGTCGAGCGGCTGACCGACGACCTCGGGCTCACGCACAAGGAGACGCCGCCGCCGCCGCAGGCGGACCCACCGCCGCGCTTCCTTTGCGAAGCGCCCCAGGTCGTCCGCACCTAGCCGCCGCCATGCGCAGCAGCTCCGCCCGCCCAGACGCACTCGACCTCTTCGCCGCGAACAGCCGCGGGGCCGACGAGCAGCTGCGCCGCTACGACTCGCAGCTGACCGCCGCCTACGACGAGTTCCGCCAGAGCCTCGGCTGGGGGACCTTCGACGCCGACTCGCTGCTCCAGGCGTTCCGGACGTACATCGGCTACAACGAGACCGACGCGCAGTGGGTCAAGCAGATCGCCATCGCGTTCCGGCGCGCCGGCGGCGACGGGTCGGTCAACTGGCTGCCCGACGCGGCCATCGCGGCGAGCCTGCGCGCGGCCGGGCTCGACCACGGCCGCGCGGCGATCACCTTCGACGCGCCGTCCGCCTACGGGTTCCCGCCCACCACCGGCTACGTCGACGACCCCGTCAACACGGCGTCGGGGAACTTCGTCGCGCGCGAGCTCGATCTCGACTTCCCGACGCAGCTCGGCGAGCTGGTGTTCGCGCGCTTCTACAACAGCCGGTCGGACCGGACCGGCGCGTTCGGGCGCGGCTGGACGGCCTGGCCCGACGTGCGGCTGCGGACGGTGCGCGACGGCGTCGAGTACGCCGGCCCGGACGGCCAGCGCGAGGTCTTCCCCCGCCTCGACGACGGGTTCAGCCGGGTGCCGGCCCTGCGCTGCCTCCTGCGGCCCGACGAGGACGGGCACGTCCTCGACTGGTTCGACGGGCGCCGGTGGGCGTTCGACGCCGCCGGCCGCCCGTCGCTCGTGCGGCACGGCGCCGGGACCGACGTCCGGCTCGGCTGGGACGGCGAGCGGCTGGTCGAGCTGGTCCACGCGGACGGGACGCGCGTGGACGTCGAGTGGGACGGCGAGCGCGTCGCCGCCGTGGCGGCGTCCGACGGCCGCCGCGTGGACTTCGGCTACGACGAGGACGGCAACCTCGCCGGCGCCGACCGGCAGGACGGCGCCCGGCGCTACCTCCCCGACCCGGACGGCCGGATCGCCGAGGTGGTCGACGCGGACGGCGTGGTCGAGGTCCGCAACCGCTTCGACGCCGAGGGGCGGGTCCTGGAGCAGTGGTCGCCCTTCGGGCGGCGCACGCTGTTCGCGTACCTGCCGGGCCACGTCACGGTCACCGGCGATGGCGCCGACGCGCCGGCGAACACCTACCTGCACGACGGCGCCGGCCGGCTGGTCGGCATCATCGACGGCAACGGGGAGCGCTTCTCGGTCAACTACGACGCCTGGGGCAACCCGACCGCGGTGACCGAGCGCAACGGCGCCGTGACGCTGCAGGAGTGGGACGAGCGCGCGCGGCTGGTCAAGCAGACGCTGCCCGCCGGCGCGGAGGTGGTCTACGGCTACGACGGCGAGGATCGCCTCGTGTCGGTCCGCACCTCGGACGGCGCGTCGAGCGCCGCCCGCTACGAGGGCGACGCCCGCAATCCCGTCGAGGTCACCGACGCAGAAGGCGGGGTCACGCGACTGGTCGTCGAGGACGGGCTCATCCGGAAGATGACGGACCCGGACGGGGTCGTCCTGCGGCTCGACTACGACGGCGGTCGGCTCGCTGCCGTCACCGACGCCGAGGGCAACGTCGCGCGCCTCGAGCGCGACGCTGCGGGGAGCATCGTCGCCGCCGAGACGCCGCTGAGGCGGCGGACGACCTACGAGTACGACGAGCACGGCCGGCTCAGCGGCCGCCGCGACCCCGCGGGGAACCTGTGGCGAGCCGAGTTCTCCGAAGCCGGCCGCGTGCTCGCCACGGTCGACCCGACGGGGTCGCGGACCGAGGTGGCGTACGGCGCCCACGGCCACCCGGTCGTCCTCCGCGACCCGCTCGGCGTCGAGGTGGGCTGGTCCTACGACCCCTTCGGCAACCTCGCCGCGGTCGAGGGCCCAGGGGGCCGCACCTGGCGGCTCGAGCACGACGCCGTGATGCGCCTCGCGCGCGTGGTGGATCCGGCCGGCGCCGAATGGCGCCGCGAGTACGACGTCAACGGCGCCCTGATCGGAGCGATCGACCCGGCCGGCGTGCGCGTCTCCGCCACGGTCGACGCGTCCGGGCGCGTGGTCGCCATCGACGACGGCGCGACGTCCAGCGCGTTCGAGCTCGACGGCCTCGGCCGTGTCGTCAGCGAGCGCCGACCGGACGGCTCGGAGACCCGGGTCGCCCGCGACCGCTGCGGGCGCCCCACGCGGATCACGCGCCCAGGCGGCGCGACGACGCAGATCGAGTACTCGCCCGCCGGCCGCGTCCGGCGGATCGTCCACCCCTCCGGGCGGGAGGAGACGCTGCGCTACGACGCCCGCGGCCACTTGGCCGCCCGCGTCGACGGGGCCGGTCGCGAATGGACCTTCCGCTACGACGCCGACGGGGCGCTCGTCGAGCGACGGGCGCCGGACGGCGCCACCGACCGCTACGCCTACGACGCGGCCGGCCGTCTCGTCGGCTACGACCCGGCCGGCGGGCCGGCGATCAGTCTCGGCTACGACGCGGCCGGCCGCGTGGTCGAGCAGTCCGGCGGCGCTTCCGGGACCCAGCGCTTCGCCTACGACGCGGCCGGGCGGCTGATCGAGGCCGTCGACGGCCTCGGCGCCGGCACGACGTTCGCCTACGACGCCGACGGGCGCCTGGTCCGTTCCGTCGACCCGCTGGGCGCCGTCACGGCGCGGGCCTACGACGTCGCCGGGCGGCTTGCCGAGGTGACGGACCCGCTGGGGCGGGCGACCACCTTCGCCTACGACGGAGCCGGGCGGCTCGTGGAACGCACCGACGGCTCGGCGCGAACGGTGCGGTGGCGCCACGACGCGTCCGGCCGCGTCGCCGCGATCGAGACGGCGGGCGAACCGGCGATCACGGTCCACCGCGACCTGCTCGCGCGCGTCGACCGGATCAGCGAAGGCGGCCGGTTCGAGCACGCCCTGCGCTGGGACGCCGCCGGCCGGCTCGTCGAGCGCCGCCGCGACGACCTGGCGATCGGCTGGACGTACGACGAGGACGGGCTGCGAACCGCAGTCACGCTTCCGGACGGGACCGCGACGCGCTTCCGGCACGACGCCGGCGGACTGGTCGCCGGCCTCGAGCACCCCGCCCTGGGCGAGGTGACGCTCGAGCGCGACGCGGCCGGTCGTGTCGTCGGCCTGGCCGGGCAGGCCCTCGATCTGCGCTGGGAGCGGGTGAACGGCGCACTCGTCGCCTTCGCCGCCGGCGGGCGTGCGACGACGCTCAGCCGTGACGACGCCGGGCGCGTCGTGGCGGCCGACGGCGACGTGCCCTGGCGCTTCACCTACGACGCCGCCGGCCAGCTCATCGGGGCAGCGGCGACGGATCGGACCTGGTCCTTCGCCTACGACGGCGCCGGGCGCCTGGCCGAGGAGACGCAGGACGGGGCGACCGTCCGCTACGAGCACGACGCCGCCGGCCAGCTCGTGGCGCGCCACGGCGCGAGCGAGGCGACCATCGCCTACGACGGAGCGGGACGCCGCGTCTCAGAGACGACGGCCGCGGGCGCGCGGAGCTTCGAATGGGATGCGTTCGGCCGCCTCTCGGCCGTCGAGGACCCGGCAGGGCGAACGTCGGTGGCGGTCGACGCCCTGGGCGAGCTCGCCCAGGTCGGCGGCGCCGACCTCCTGTGGTCGACCGGCGACGCGCTCCCGGAGCTCCTGTGGCTGGGCGGGGCCGCGGTGATCGGCGCGGGCACCCCGATCGCGACGGTGCGCGACGGGCGGGCCGAGCTGCTCGCGCCCGACTGGCGCGGCACGCCGCAGGGCGCGCGCGACCCCTGGGGCGCGCCCGCCGCCCGAGAGCCGGCGATCGGCTTCCGCGGCGAGGTCGAGGTGGCGGGCGTGGTGTGGCTGCGCGAGCGGCTCTTCGACCCTGCCGACCGCACGTTCCTCACGCCGGACCCGCTCCCCTTCGTCCCCGGCACCGCCTGGTCGGGGAACCCGTACCACTACGCCGGCAACGATCCCGTCGGACGTGCGGACCCGCTAGGCCTGCGGCCGGTCACCGACGCGGAGCTGCGCGCCTATCGCGACGACCTGGGCCGCAACGTCTGGCAGCAGACCGGCCACTGGGTCGCCGAGAACAAGGAGTACCTCATCGCCGGCGCCCTCATCGTCGGCGGCGTCGCCGTCGCGGCGACCGGGTTCGGCGGCCCGGTGGGCGCGGCGATGATCAGCGGCGGGCTGATCTCCGCCGGCGCGAGCACCGGGATGCAGAAGCTCCAGTGCGGCCACGTCGACACGATGAAGGTGCTCAGGGACGGCGCGATCGGCGCGGCGGCCGCCGGTATCGGCGCCGCGGCCGGCGTGGGCCTCGGCATGGCCGCCGGCCGCTCCGGGTCGGTGGCCGCGCAGGCCTTGAAGCACCCGTACGTCGCCAGCGCCGTCAGAGGCGCGACCGAGGAGGTCGTCGGCGGCATGGCCGAGCGTGGCCTCCATGGTGAGAACCCGCTCGACGGGGACGAGCTGTTCGTGGACACCCTCCTGGGCGGGTCGACGGGCGTCGGCACCAAGGCGGTCGACGACATCGTCGCCTTCCACCACGGCGGCGACCCGCGCCCGGTGATCGATCCGGTGCCGTCCAGCGACGCGACCACCCCCAAGGTCCTGCTCCACGAATTCGGGACGCAGGGCTTCACCAGAGATCCCCTCGAGTCGGTGGCGAGCCGCCTGTTCGAGCCGCCGTTCGATGCGGGGAAGGAGCTCGAGGACGCCTACGAGCGCTACGAGCCCGAGCAGGGGTCGGGTTCATGGTGACGGCAGCGCGACCTGCACCAGCTCCGGGACGCCGTTGACGGCGGCGTAGCCACGGCCCGGCAGAAGCGCCACGGGCGAGCGGCGCGGCAGCGTCACCGAGAGCAGCTCGCCGTCCATGTCGATGTCGGGACGGAGCAGCACTCCGGCGCGCGATCGGCGGACGACCTTAGTCCAGCCGACGTAGATGCTGCGCAGGCCGTCGGCGCGGCCCGCGGCGATCACGTGGAGGCCGGGAAGTCGGAGTGACACGAGCGCCTCGAGGGCGCCGTCGAGATCCTCGACGGTCTCGGCGTCGTCGACGAGCAGCACGGCCGGCCCCTGCCGCGACCGCAGCTCGGCGAGCAGCGCGCTCGCCTCCCCTCCGGCCTGAGCGAAGCGGTCCAGGGCCGCGGCTTCGGGCAGCGGCGACCGCGGGCTCCCGATGCCGGCCACGTACACCGAGCCCGCGCCGCGGAGCGCCTCGGCGAGCGTGAGCAGCGTGGTGCTCCTCCCGCTCCGCGGCGGGCCCGCCACAAGCACGTGCTCGCCCTCGTAGAGCACGAGCTCCGCCGTGCCGAAGTCGGCTTCGCGCACCCCGTAGGGCAGCCGCCACGGCGATTCGGCGACGGCGGCCACGGCGCCGAGCGCCGTGAACGGCACCTCGTTCGCCAGCGGCTCGATCGTCGCGATCGGGTCCGTCGCCGGCGGCCACCGCGGCGCCAGGGCGGCCGCCGCCTCGGCGATCGACGGCGTGGGCCGTGCGACCTGGATCTGCAGCCGCGACTCGGCGACGACGCCGCGGCCGGGGACCGCGTCGGGGACGTCGCCCCGGGCCAGGCCGAGGGACGTGTAGTCGTAGGCGTCGGCGAGCCGGAACAGCCACTTCTGCGCGGTGATGGATGACCAGGCGCTGGGCACCGAGGTCGGGCGATCGGCGGCGACCGCGAAGGAGAGGCCCAGGCCGGGCCCGTCCGCGTACACGCGGTCCAGCTCGTCCATCAGCTCCGTCCCGGCCACGTCGGCGAACTCGGCGCGCATCGCGCCGAGGTTGTCGATCAGGACGATCGTCCGCCGGCGGTGCGTCGCCGCGCGCCGACGGTCGAGCTCGCGCCGGAGGTGACGCATCAGCCGCATCTGCCGCTCGCGGTCGTTGGCCGCGATGACGGCTCCGGTGTGCGGAAGCGCAGCCAGGTCGGCGAGGTCGCCGGCGCCGAAGTCGAACACGAACAGCTCGACGTCGTCCGGTCCGTACGCGGCGGCGAGGCTCAGGCCGATGCTCGCGAGGGCCGTGGTGGTGCCGCTTCCCTTGTTGCCGATCAGCAGCAGGTTGCCCGCGGCCGGCGCCCAGCCGGTCGGCTCCTGGCTCTGGTGATCCGGATCGTCGGCCAGCGCCACGAGCACCTGGTCGGCGGGCGCGGTGGGCGCCTCCCGCGCCAGGAGGTCGGCGAGGTCGAGGTCGGGCGGGAGCGGGTCGGGCCACGGCCTGCGCGGCGACGGGTGGCCTTCGGCGGCATGCGCGTCGATGACGGCGTCGACGAGCCGGACGAGATCGGAGTCGGCGGCCGCGGGGCGGTCCTCCCCCGCCCCGCCGCCCCGCGGCGACGCGGTGGCGCGGAACGTGAACGGCCGGACGTCGACGGCCGGGCCGCCGCCGGCCTCCACCGAGGAGGTGATGAGCGCCGTCTGGATCGGCACGACCTCGCCCGGCCCGAGCCGGATGAACGCGCGACCGGGCAGCAGGCGGCTGAGGTGAGCGGCGTCGGGCCGGTCGATGACGTCATGCGAGTCCTGCGCGTCCTGGACGCGCAGCGCGATGCGCAGGTTCGTGTTCGTCCGCACGTCCTCGCCCACCACGCCCGCGGGCCGCTGGGTCGCGAGGACGAGGTGGATCCCCAGCGTCCGGCCCCGCTGGGCGATGCTGACCAGCGCCTTGAGCATCTCCGGGTACTTCTCGGCCATCGTCGCGAACTCGTCGATGACCACGACGAGCCGCGGGAGCCGCTCCGCGGTGCCCAGGGCGGCGTGCTCGTCGAGGTTCGCGGCCCCGGCGGCCCGCAGCAGCCGCTCGCGCTGGTGGACCTCGGCGTCGAGCGCCCGCAGGGCCCGCATCGCGTCGCGCGGGTTCTCGAGGTCCGTGACCATCCCGACGGTGTGCGGGAGCCGGGCGCAGGCGTCGAACGCCGCCCCGCCCTTGAAGTCCATGAGGACGAACGTGAGGTGTCGCGCGTCGAAGCCCGCGGCGAGGCCGGCGACGAAGCTGCGTAGCAGCTCGCTCTTCCCCGATCCGGTCGTGCCGCCGATGAGCCCGTGCGGACCGTCGCGGACGAGGTCGAGGGTGAACGTGCCCCGCTCGGTCACGCCGAGCGGGGTCGACGGCGACGACGACGCGCGGGCGCGCCGCCACGACCGCCGGATCGCGGCGGCGTCCACGGTCTCGAGGTCGAGCAGCGGCAGCAGCCGGACGCTCTCGGCGAGCTCGGCGCCCGGGCGCTCGACCTCCGGGTCCTCGAAGCGCGCCAGGTGCCGCGCGCATCGCCGCGCCGTCCCGACGGAGACGCCCGCCATGAGCACGCCGCGATGCGTCGTGCCCTCCGCCGGCTGCGAGACCGTGCCGTCGCCGTGGTCGTCGACCTCGATGATCGTGGTGCAGGCAGCGGGCAGCCGGTCGGCCGACCGCGCCACCACGACGCCGGTCGCCACGGTCGAACGCGGCTCGCCGCCGGGCCGATCGGAGCGTTCGGCGGCCAGGCCGAGCAGCTTGCGCGCCGGCGCGCCGACGCCCTGCGTGAGGCCGTCGGAGTCGATCACGGCGAAGACGGTCGGACCGCCCCGGTCCGCCAGGGCGCCGAGCAGGGCGTTGCTCTCCGCCGTCTCCGCGCTCAGCCACCGGCTGCCGTCGTCGACGCGACGCGTGTGGGGAAGCCATTTGGCCCAGTCCCACGCGGCTTCGCGCCCCGGGTCGACGAAGACGCCGATGACCACGTCGGCGGGTCCGTGATGGACCGCCGCCTGGCACACGAGGCTCCGCGCGACCGCCAGGGCGCCCTCCCGATCGCCGACCACCCCGACGACCTCCCCGCGGCCGAGATCGACCCCGATCGGCGCGGCGGCGAGCCGGGCGGCCGCCAGCGCGTGCTCCGCGGCGGCGGGGATCGCGTCGCTGCGCTGCGTCCCGGCGAGCGGCGGGCGCCACGCGATCGTGGCCACGCCGGCGAAGAGGTGCAGGAAGTCCGGGTGGTGCGGACGGCGCTCCCACAGGCGCGTGCTCGGCACCGCGGCGCGTCGCAGGCATTCGGCCGGGTCCGGCGTCGTGTCCCACCGGCGCGTCCGTTCGAGCGCGCACGCGCGCTCGACCCCGCGCTGGAAGTCGGCCAGCTCCTGCGCGAAGCCGGCTTGGGAGGCGACGCCGTCCTTCGTGCTCTTGCGGCGGGACTCGAGATGCGCGCCGAGGGCGATCAACGGCGAGAGCAGCGCGAAGAGCGCGAAGCGCAGGTCCGCCGAGACGGCGACCATGATGCCCGCCACCAGGATCGGGCCGACCGTGTGGGCCACGCTGAGCGTCGGCTTGTCACCCTCGGGCGGCTCGTCGGGCGCCGTCAGCGGTCCGGGCGCCGAGGGGCGCGCCGCGCGCGGCGGGCGGTTGAACGCGAGCGTCCCCGCGGCGGTCGCGAGACGGCGCGCGTCGAGCGCGCGCGGGCGGTCGCCCAGCTCGAACGCCCGCACCGTGAAGGCGACGGCGCCGACCTCGACGACCGTCCCCGGCCCGAGGGCCGCCGACTCGCCCGCGTGCAGCCGCCGTCCGTCGACGAAGGTCCCGTTGGCCGATCCCGCATCGGTCACCGTGAAGGCGCCCGGGCCCGTCCGACGCAGCTGGCAGTGACGGCGCGAGACGCGCGGCGCGTCGAGCACCACGTCGTTCGTGCTCAGCCGGCCGATCGTCGCGGAATCGCCGATGCGGACGGCCTGGCCGGCACGGAGGCCGCCGACGAGCACGAGCTCGTCGCCCGACGCGGCGCGGGCGTCCGCGCCGTTGCGGCTGCGGTCCGGTCGCAGGACCCCGCCCTCGTAGAGGCCCGACTCGGCCACGGGGCACGCGGCGTCGATCAGCCGGTCGTCGAGGAAGATGGTGTCGGGCGCGTGGGGTCCGAGCGCGGCACGTAGAACGTCTCCGACGGTGGCGTCGGGGCGGCGGACGTCGAGGTCGAGCTCACGCTCGCCGTCGCGTGAGCGAAGGACGATCTGCACGGGACGCCTGTTTACCGGCCCGCACAGGCCCAAGTCAACGCTCGTACGTTCGTTGAGCTGACAGGGCACCACTTCCATTTCGCCGCGCGTTCTGCTTAGGCTTGCGGTCGCACTGCACCGGAACAAGGAGAGACCATGAGCAAGGAGCTGCCGGCCGCGCCCGGTCGCAAGCGGATCGAGATCACCGAGGACTCGCTCGGGGGTTCGCCTGCGGCGGCCGCAGCAGCCCCCGTGCCCGCTGCGACGCCCGTTCTCGGTCGCCCGGCGCCGTTGCCCGTGTCCACGCAGCCGAAGCCCCCGCCGGCGCCGCCGGCGCCGCGCCAGTTCGGCTCCTTCTGCCGCGCGTGCGGCCGGCAGATGGACGACCGGGCGGCGATCTGCCCGGGATGCGGCGTCCCCGCCGCGCCGCAGCAGGACGGGCTGTCCGTGCACCAGGCGGTCGCGCTCTCGATGAACCAGAAGTCACCGGGCGTCGCGGTGCTGCTGTCGCTGCTCGTGACCGGCGCCGGGCAGATCTACTGCGGCCGCGCCGGTCGCGGGATCGCCTTCTTCTGCGCGGCGTTCGTGAGCTTGATCCTGTGCATGGTCATCATCGGGTTCGTCCTGCTGCCGATCGTCTGGATCTGGGCCGCCGTGGACGCGCACGGCCTCGCGCAGCGCCAGAACAACGCCCTCCTGGCATCCGTCCGCTGACGCCGACCGCGTCGCGGCCCGGGAGCGCAGCACCGGCGCCCTTCCAGGGCGCCGGCCGGACGATATGATCGCGCCGATGCTCCTCATTACGTTTCATCGCGCTCCGGGCGCCGCATGAGCCCCGCCTTCGCCCAGTCGCTGGGCTCGAGGCTGACGCGGGTCGGCGCGGCGCTCATCGACGGGTTGATCGTCCTGGTCCCGTGGGCGATCCTGGGAGCGATCCTCCCGAACGACACGAGCGGCGGCGTCAGCACCGGGTTCTGGGCCATCGTCTCCCTCGGAGGCCTGCTCGCCGTCTTCGCCTACGCCCCCCTCACGATGGCTCGCTCGGCGCCGTACAACGGTCAGACGCTCGGCAAGCAGTGGCTCGGCTTGCGGGTCGTCCACGAGTCGGGGAACCCCCTCACCGCCGGCCAGGCGATCATCCGCGAGGTGGTCGGCAAGGCCCTGCCGAACTTCGTCACGTGCGGCCTGTACGGCATCATCGACCACCTGTGGCCCCTGTGGGACCCGGGGAAGCAGGCGGTCCACGACAAGATCGCCACGACCTACGTCTTCAGGGCCGACGCCGACCCGGCGAGCGTCCGGCAGGGCCGCGGCGTCTCGACTCCCTTCGGGGCTCAGCAGCCTGCGGTCGCCTGGGCGCCGGCGGGTGCGGGCAATCAGCCGGCCGTGCAGTTCCAGGGCGGTTCCGTGAACGCCGCCCAGTCCGTCCGGTGGAGCGACGACGGTCACTACTGGTGGGACGGCAGCGCCTGGCAGCTGCTCCAGCAGCGACTCCCGCCCAACGCGCAGATCAGCCCGGACGGCGTGTACTTCTACGACGGCCACAAGTGGCGGCCGATCCCGGACGGGCTGCGCTAGGACGAATGCCGAAGGACGGGGCACCCCGTCCCGTCCAGCGCTGTCGACCGCGCTATGGTGTGGCGTAGTTCCGCTCGTCTGCGTTCGTACGCCTCTTGCTCTCGCGCGGCTTTCCCCAGGGGCGTCTGAAGGGCAGCGGAGCGCGATGCAGCAGCCAGGGACGAGCAGCGACCCGACCGGCGAAGACGCCGCCGAGGAGACCCGGACCTTCTCGGTCCTGTCGGCTATCTCGAACGAGATGGTCCGGCTCTACAAAGACCAGTTCGGTCGGGGACCGACCAAGACCCGAACCGTCTGGGCAGGCAACGACACGTTGGTCTGCCGGCTCGAGGACACCCTCACTCCGGCCGAACGCAACCTCGTCAAGATGGGCGAGCACCAACGCCTACGTGACGTGCGCATGTTCTTCCAGTACGCGACGGTCAGGGAGTTCTGCGAGCCGGTCGAGCGGCTGACCGGCCGAAAGGTGTGGAGCTTCCACAGCAGCGTGGACACCGAGGTGGATGGCATGGCGCTGGAGGTGTTCGTTCTGCATCCGGAGGGCTACGAAGGCCCCTCGCGCATCGAGCGCGCCGAGCTCTGATCGAGCCGTGGTTCCGGAAAGGGCTAGAGTGGTCTTTCTGAGTCGGCTCGGTCCATCGCTGGTATCGGGGTTCGACCGCACTTGTTACTTCTTCTCGACGCTAGCGCCGACCTGGGGCTGGCGAAGGCGGGCAGACCTCGCCGGTGATGGGCCAGGCTGAACTGCCGCGCCGGCGGTCTCGCCCGGAGTCAGGCGGCGGGGCGGGCCGGTGGAGCTGGTGGACCAGGAGCGCATCTCCGGCGTCGGTGGGTAGCGGAGACCGATGGACTCGGAACCCGTCGTGGTCGACCTCGAAGCGCGCGAGTGGGAGGCCTGGCCCGCAGAACAGGTGGTGGAGCGAGGCGAGTCCGAATGGAAGACGCTGATAAGCGCTGGCCTGACGGAGAGCCGGAGCATCACGATGGGCGTGGCTCGGCTGCCACCCGAAGGCTCGCTGCACGCCCACCGCCATGAGCAGTCCGAGGCATATCTCGTGCTCGCTGGAACGGGAGTCGTCACGATCGGCGGCACGGCGCGACCTCTGCGCGAGGGTGTCGCGGTGTTCATCCCGGGCGACACTCTGCACTCCGTCAGAGCGACTGGCGAGTCGGACCTGCGGATCGCCTACGTGCTCGCTGCCGATTCCTTCGACGACGTCGAGTACGTCTTCAGCGAGTAGCCCGTCGCTGCCGTCCCGACCTCGACGATCACCCTCGACGCGGTGCGGCGTTGTCCAAGGGCACAAAGCCCTGCATCTCGGGGCCTGATCCAGAGCCGACGGCCGGATTCGAACCGGCGACCCCTTCATTACGAGTGAGAAGCAGTGTGCTGCAACGCGTTGCTCTCCGCCGCCGTTCGACGATACGCCAAGACGTCGCAACTCAGGAGGTCGGCCTTTGCTGCGTTGCGCTGAGGTCCGTCGCTTCCAAGCCGCTTCCCACAGCGGCTTGCAGCTAGCGTTGGCTTCTTCGTCGCATTGTGCTCGCCGCTGGCGCTGACTCGATCTGTCTGGTTTTGACATCCAGCCCTTTTGGCGCGGGCGGAGGGAGCCCGTCGCCTCCCCTGTCCAGGCGCGGGGGCTCGTCCTCGGGTATCCGGTCTTCAACTAGGAAGGACCGAGGTGCCCAAGACACAAGACACCCGCCCGAGTCGCGCGGATCTGCCCCTTGAGCCTGATCGCATTGCGGTCGATCCGGAGTTCGATCGGCCGCCCACTCGGTTTGCCGCCGCCGAAGAGTCGGTTGAGCTCAGCAGCAGTCCCAGAAGCGAGGCTCAGACCCGTCGTACGACGAAGGCGTCCTGCGATGGCGACGGGCGTCCAAGCCCTTCCGCGCTCGAAATAGAAGAGCGAGGCTCGCCACCTGAGAACAATGGCTAGGCGGGTAAGCGCCGCCGCGATGGACACGTTGGCCTGGCGGACCAGCTCGTCGACGACGTCCAAGGTCTCGGGATGGCCTTCGAACTCGCTGACCAGCCACCGTCGTGGCATCAGCAGCTCTGCAGCAAATGCGTCGCACAGCTGCTCGAGGTCCAGATCCTCGTAGTCGAGCATCGCGTGCACCTGGTGGAACACGGCCGGCTCAGCCATGACGAGATGGCCGAGCTCGTGTGCGAGCGTAAAGCGCCGACGCTCTTCGCGCGACCGCCCCCGAAGGAGGATCCGCGTCGTCCTGGGCGAGTCTTCGAGGCGCCCGTCCTCAGGAATGTCGCTACGGACCTCGACGTGCGCGCCGAAGGCGCTGGCCAGACCGTAGACGTCGATCCCCGGCCCGGCGCGCCGCTCGTTGATGCCCACGCCGAGGCAGAAGCCGTCCGCCAAGGTCTCGGCCACCTCGAGCATCAGCCTTCCTTACGAAGATCGGCGCGGATTTGGCGCCACTTCGTGTCGCCTTCATAACTATGGCGGCGCACGGAGTGACTCGGCCGCTCCAGAGCAAGGTTCTCTTGGGCCTTCATCGCCATCCGAAGGACCTCGTCCGCAGGGATGGCGTCCGCAGCGGCGACATCGCGCAGGGCCTTCCACTCAGACGGCAGGAGGTGAGCCGGCCGATCTGCCGGCATCTCCGGAGCGCCGGCGTCGAAGTTGGCCGGCACCTCGTACGCTGCGGAGAGCGCCATCACCTCCGGGATGCTGGCCCGCGTGAGATTGTCCCCCTTGACGAGCGCAAGTGCGCGTTCAAGCGTCAGGCCGGCGCCGAGCAGCTTCATCCGCTGGACGAGCGGCGGCATTCGGCTTTGTGCCGCGAGGACCGCTTCGCGAAACGGGGCAAAACGGCTCGTGAAGAGGGCGTGCCGACGCGCTGTATCGCAGATGGCCTCGTACTCCTCTTGGAGCCAGGCGGTCACGAGGTCGCAGATAGCAGTCTTCGCCACATCGGGATCGTGATCCCGGACCGGGAACGCCTGTCGTCGGATTCCGGCCTCGTCGAGTCGGCTCTTCATCCGGACATCGAGACTCAGACGCGTCGGGTGAAGAAGAAGCGTCGGCACGAGTGCCCGCCGCGCCTCATCCGTCTCGAGCGTTGTCCCGAAGCTCGGGCGCGAAGCGATGACGATCAGCGCGTCGGCGTTGTGGGCTCGCCTCTCGACATGGGTGTAGAGTTCGGCTTCCGTCGTCGGGAAGACCGAAAAAATCTGCGGTCGTCGCGTAGCGGTCGAGTCAGAAGGAAGGCGCCGCCGCCGCAGGTACTCCTTCACACCATCGTCGACAGCGTTTGTCCAGTCGACCAGCACTTGGTCTGCGGTCGTCCGGTCAGGGCTGGAAACGAGTATCTCCTGTGTCGGGCGGCGCCGGGCGACGGAAGCTCCAGCGACGAGGCGCTCCTCAAGCCAGCGCTCAAGCGGCCGTCCCGGATCCTCGCCCTGCCTGAGCATGTCTTGGAACTCGCTGAAGCCCTCGCGATCGCCGCTTCGCCGAACCCAGCGTAGACCGTTGAGCTCTACGGCGCGCTGCAGCATCAGCCACCCAAAGCGAAGCTCGAGGCGCGGCAAGATGCCGCCGGTGGCGCAGTCGACTACAAGACGGCGGAGGACCGCCCCGACGGTGCGGTAGATCGCGGCGCCACCGACCCGCGCGGTCGGCATCATCAGCGCACCGTGGAGGCGGTCGGTTCGCAGCATGGCCGGCACGTCCTCCCGGTCGACATCGAGAACTCCCGCCGCGATCAGCAGGCCGTCTTCGAAGTCTGGGAGGTGGACGACCACAGTGGGCTACTCGTCCACGACGGCGTCGATCGCCTCGCCGTGGCGCTTGATGAGTTCGTCGATGTCCTTGACGCGCTGGGCGTGGCGCCGGCGCTCACCGCGGCGAAGCACGATCGATGTGCGCGTCAGTTCGCGCAGCCGGTTGTGCTGATGGTCGGTGTCGACAGTCATCTGCGGCGCCGCCGGAGCCGAAGTGCGCGTCTCCCAGGTCATGCGCTCGCCCCAGTCAGGTCTTCCTCGTCGACCGTTGAGGCGCCGGAGCGCCGCGCGCGCGCCTCCTCGAGTGCCGAGAGGTCGTCCGTGACGTCGTCCGGCAGCCCCGCAACCGCGCAGGCCGTGATCAGGTCCCGTCCGAACGACGTCAATGAGACCACCACCGGCGCGTCGGCGTCGGGCTGCCGCGCCGACGTGATCGCGCCCAGGGCTGCCAGCAGTGCCCGCGAACCGAGCGCAAGGGTCGCGATCGTGAGTTCGGCCAGCCCGTCGTCGGCTTGGTGGAGCAAGGCGAGGGTGACTCGCAGGTCACCCGGGAGGCGGTCGAACGCTTCCTCCGTGGTGGCGGCTGGGCGAGAGGTGGTGCGCATCAGCATGTCCTTCCTATAACGGTTGACGCCCCCGCTCTGGCAACCTCCCTCGCAGGAATGGTCGGCCGACAGGGAGGGCGTCTGGTGGGCGGGCTATTGAGCTAACGTCGGAACGGCACCTTCTGGCAAGCTGTGTCGACAGCTCCGGACGGTCAGGTGTAGGGCGCCGGCCATACCAAGGCTGACGCCGCGCGCGGGTGCATGGCAGGAGAAGCTCAGAGCGGCAGCGCCACATAGTCGCGGAATCGGCTAAGAGCGTCGTTGACCGTTGTGTGGCTGTATCCACATCGCTCCGCGACCAAGCGGCTGGCGGGTGCCGCGCCAATCTCCTCGGCGAGGTCGAGCCACGTAGTCGCGACCGCGATGACGACATCATCGCGTCGGCGTACGGCTTCGGCCATCCCGGCGTCCACGGCCTGAGTCGACGCATTCCGGTCGAGCAGCCGCGCAGTCTCGTCGTCGGACGCTGGCTCCTCTGCCATTTTGGGCTGGCGCCCGATCCGCCGGACTTGATCCCGGGCCAGGTTCAGCGCAACCGTCACGAGCCAGGAAGAAGGGCTGCTGAGCGGGGAGGCCGCGTCCTCGGTCTCGCGGATGAGGCGCGTGATCGTTTCATCCACCACGTTCAGAATCTCGTCTACTCCAAGGACGCGATATCGCGCCAGGACGATCCGCGACAACGAGGACCGGACCGAGTCGTAGAGCCGGCGCTCGACCGGACGGCGGGA
Organism: Solirubrobacteraceae bacterium; assembly: GCA_036389195.1. Taxonomy (GTDB): domain Bacteria; phylum Actinomycetota; class Thermoleophilia; order Solirubrobacterales; family Solirubrobacteraceae; genus JACCYI01. The sequence continues at coordinate 6,354 of DASVQH010000064.1, read as the reverse complement.
AAACAGCACCGCCGCGAGCTCCGCGGAGTCTTTGCTGAACGAGTCGGCCGTCACGTGAGGTCTCCCTTCGGAATCTGCTGGCTCTCAATCTCCTTGCAGCAAAATCCTCGAAGGCGGCCACGGCCATCGGCTCGCTCGCGATCGGTGCCGTGTTCCAGATCGTGCGCCGCGGCGCGGAGGAGTTCGAGTATGCGCGCACGAAGCGGCTCATCGGGCGTCTCGAGGTGCTGCCAGAACAAGTCGAACGTGAGCCCGACAAGGCGATCATCAGGAAGCCCGCGGACCCACCGGAGTACGCCCGAGGCCGCGCGTGCGGCAAGAGCGTCCAGTATCCAGCCGTTGATCAGGGTCAGCAACGTGGGTCCGTTGTCCTCATCCGATGGGCTGAGTCTCCCGAGCTGCGCCCGCAGCATCACGTGTCCGAGCAGTCCCTCTCCGGCGGCGGCGGCCGGACCGGTTTGTGCGCCACCCAGCGCGCCGTGAACGATCAGGAAGCCGACGAGACCACCGAGAAGGTAGACGAGCGCTAGCGCCACGGCACCGAGAATCGTGGCCTGCGCCCAGCCCCGCCAGTAGGCGTACTCCGTGTAGCGAATCGTGAACACACCGACTGCAAGCGAGGTCGCTGCAGCGACGCCCGCCTCGTTCACTCGGACGATCCAAGGACGACGGAGCGGTGTGCAACCTGGCACCTCACGGTGCGCGCGAACCTACCGAAATTGAGGCGCACCTGCGCTCACCGCGTCGACAGTTCTCGTCCAGCAGCGCCGGATGGTTGATTCGCTGACGCTCGCGCGACACGGTCTATGACGCCCATCGGCTGCTTGACCATCGAGCAAGGGGACGGGGTTTGGCTGGCGAGTCGGGGCGCCGGCACCGGCACAGCGCGAGACAACTGAGTCGCTGGCCGAGGTTCAGTCGGACCGGTGATCGCCCCCGGCCAGCAGCTGAGGTCGAATCAACGACGACCCTCCACTGCCGGGCGCGCAACGCTGTGTGACGGGGTCCTCTCCGCCTGAGCGACGCTGCGCACTGCGGATCAGAGGCCGAGATGGGGGACATCTGCACGCTTGGCTGGTCGTCGTTGCCCCATGCCGCTGTTCAGGAGCTCGCCATAGCGAGCCTCCATGCGTTCGCGTCTTCGGGCCGTTCGCTCGGCCGACTTGATCTCCTGTACGTATACGGTCCTCGTCACGACCGAGTTCTTGTGCCCCAGCTGCCACGACACTTCCTCGGCTCCGTCCCCTGCCGCGATGGCTTCGCTCGCAGCGGTGTGGCGGAAGCCGTGGAACGTCGGAACGGAGCCTCGCGTGACTTCGGGTCGGGAGCAGAGGACGAAGTACCCACGGTCATCGACGACAAGCTCGCCTCGGTCGTCGCGCAGGAACAGGCAGCGGAACGTCGGCTTGCCCTCAGAGTCGCGCGCTCGCTCTTGTGCGTGCCGAAGCTCGCGCACGGCGTTGCGTTGGGAAATGGCTCGTCCGCTGCGTGTGCAGAAGACGAAGGCACTGTCGCCGCTGCGGGGACTCCTGAGCCGGTGCTCGGCGAGAAGCAGCGCCATCGCCCGGGGAAGCTCTACGGTTCGCTTGCTTTCCTCGGTCTTGAGCTCTACGCGTTCGCCGCTGCGATCGAGCTGGAAAGCGAATGAGACGGTGGCCAACTCGAGGTCCGTGAGATCGACCCGGATCCCCGGCTACGAGCAGGGGCGGCACATCGCCACGCGCATCAACCTGCCCGCCGACGAGGCTGGCGGCTACGACTTTGGCGTTCTCGCTGGACGGTCAGCCCGAGCATCGCGTACGGGCGACGATCTCAGTCGTCGTACGCGACTCAAGCTGACCCACTAACCACTCCCGCGGGAGCTCGTAGCGTTTCAAGGTCCAGGCTGGTGAATCGGCCCTTGGAACCCTCGATGTAGTCGCGCTCCGGCTCGATCGTCAACCACTCGCGCTTGAGTCGCTCCGCCGCGGCGCCGGTGGTGTTGCTCCCGCCGAACGGATCGAACACCAGGTCGCCCTCGTCGGTCAGAAACCTGATGAAGAACTCGGCGAGATCCGGCGGCATCCGCGCGGGGTGCAGCGGTAGTTCCCGCCGCTTGCAGTAGCGCCTGTACTCGTCGGTTGAGACCGTATTGCTGATCGTCAGGACGTTGGGCGGAATCGCCCCGCCGTTGTCCGAGAGGAACGAGGTCTTGCCAATGTTGTGCTGAGAGGGCCGGCCGCCCGAGTTGTACGACTGGCGCTTTAGGAGCTTCTTCATCGCCTCGCTGTAACCGCTCAACACCTTCCGATTGTCAGCCTTCGGCCGCGGGGTTCTACTCATCCACCAGACGTTGGTGTACGCGTCCTTGACGCGAATGCGCTCCACGTTCACCCATTGCGCCGGCGAGGGCAGCCGTGCCGGGTTGTGGACGACGAATTGCTGGCAGAGGTGAAAGCCTCCGTCCCTGCGGAGTCGCAACAGCGCTTCGAGGGCGAGCGTAGACATCACGGGCAGCCTCGGCTCCCAGGCGTTGCCCATCTCGACTACGAAGGATCCGTCGTCAGCCAAGAGGTCCCCAAGCGGCTTCGCGAGCGCGCCCAGCCACTCCAGGTACTCCTCGCCCACCATGTTGCTGTATCGCTTTTTTCGGTTCAGCGGGAAAGGTGGCGATGTGAAAGCGAGGTTTACGTCGCCACGGAGGGCCTTTCCGAGCCCGGACCCAAGCAGCGTCTCGACGGAGGACTCGTACATCGCGCCGAACTCGGTCGTGTACGCGAGCTCCGGCTCCGGCGGCCGCGGATCGGGGTCGCTTCTCTGCGGGTGTGGCGATACCGTGGCCATTCGGCCGCGATGGTACCGGCGGCCTCGGATCGCTCCCGGAAGGAAGAGCGGCGCCTGCATCGAACAGGTTACGCGGCGGGAGCAACGCTCCCGCCGCGCGCCCGGCACAGGTCTGGTGGGGCAGCACTGACTTGCTGGCGCACCGCGGGTGTGTCTGGGCCCCTGTTCACCAGTCGGAAGGGAGGGCGTAGGGCGCCCTCCTACTCCACGACCAGAGCGTCGACGACTTCCTCGTCCTCCTCGGCGTCGGACTCGATGTACCCCTCGTCGAGCGCCCGAGGGTCCCGCGCGATGCGCTCGCCACACAGGGGGCACTGCTCGGGGGGTGCGTCGAAGATCGCCGTCAAATCGTGCCAGAGCGCGCCGCCAACGTGTATCAGCTCGTGCAGGTTGCGCTGCACGTCGGCCCAACGCTCCACGGGGATTCTCCCCTCCTCCCCGCGCTGGCGCCGCGCCACCTCACCACGCATGAAGGTGCGGACGTCAAAAAGGACACTGATCGAGTCACGGAGCGCGTCGTGGACTTTCAAGAAGTCGAGGTACTTCGTCTTCTCCTTCTCGGCCTCCGCGAGATCGCGCTTTCGCTGGCGGCGCTCAGCCTCGGACTCCGCTTGCGCATCTTGGGCTCGTGCGCGAGCGCGCCGCATCGACCGGGCGCGCTCGGTCTGCTCCCGCAGAAGACGGTTCACGTCGTCGTGATCGAGAAGCGCGGCGACGACCTGCGCGAGCGCCTCCGGCTTGCGGTTCTTGAGCAACTTGTCCGCATCGCTCGTCCGCCGCCGCTCCTCCGCCGCCTTGGCCTCGTCAATTTCGTCGGCGGGAGTGAGCACCCAAACCTGGCTCCCGCGCTCGTCCTTGCCGACGAGCTTGACATCGCCTCGGCGGGCGAGCCGGCCACGCGCCGGGATGATCTGCCCACGGTGCAGGTCCGGGCGGGACTCCCTTACCCGCGCGACGAGCTCGGCGTCCGTGAAGTGCTCTCCGCCGGCGAACGCGTCGCGCACAGCGGCTGTGGAGGAGGGTGTGTCGGTCTTCGCTGCCATGGACGTGAGAGAGGATGTGAAGCGCCGCCCGCCGGCGCTGGGTAGTCCAGCACCGGCAGGCCGCACCGAACAGCTACTTCTTGCCGGCCTCCAGCGACGGCACCGCGTCGTCGGGGAACGTGAGCTCCGCGCGGGTGCGGTTCACGCCCTGGCCGAGGCGCTTCATGATCGTCGCCGCGAGCTCGGGGCTCGTGCGGTTCATGATCGACTCCAGCTCGCGCCGGAGGTTCTGCGCCTTCCGCTCGTACGCCTTGATCTCCTTGTCGACGGCGTCCTCGAGGATCAGCGCAGGCTGCGAGGTCAGGTAGACCGCCAGCACGGGGTTCATGTCGCGGCGGATCTTCGCCTGGCACAGGATCAGGTCCGACCCCTCGTCGGCCAGCCGCTTGTTCACGTAGCCGCCGGACTTCGCCTGCATCAAGCTCCAGGCGTCGCGCTCGAGACGCTGAAAGACGATCTGGTCGAACTCGTCGAGCAGCTCCTCGTCCGTCCCGTCTGCGCCGGGGCCGTGCGGGAACACCTCGCGGTAGAGCTCGCCCTTGGTGATCGCGTTCTCGGACCTCTCCTCCTTGGACATCGCGACGCGCTTCGAGACCGCGGCGAAGGCCGCGTCGTTCATCGCCTTCGGGTCACGCTCGCCGTCCTCGTCGACGTAGCCCTCGGCCTGCCAGACCCGGTCGATCCGGGCCTCGATCTCCTTCTCGATGACGCTCGGAGGCGTCAACGCCGTGTGCACTGCCATGTGTGTTCTCCTTCGTGAATGCTTGGTGTACGCCCGCGCGCTCGGCGCGTCGTAGAGCAAGCTGAACAGGTGCCCGGCGCAGGGCCGGGTTACTACATATGGGCAACCCGCGATCGGCGGGCTGCTTGTCACCTCCTTCCTGGGGCACCCGTACGGGTGGGGCAGTCGAAGTTGATGAAGCGGGACCCAGGTTAGGGACCCTTCGGGCGTCCGTCAAGCGCAAACATCGCCGTCACGGCGCCCGGACGTGCACACGAACGCTGTCAACGTCTTTCCGGCTACTTCCTGCTCAGGAGGGCCTTGAGCACGCGGGCGACCGTCTTCCCGTCGGAATGATGATCCGCTCGGCCTTCTCCTTGTCGCTGACGTAGATCTTCTTCGCCATCCTGAACGACACCTTTCGGCCGAGGCTGAGGGGTTCGACCGGATCCTAGTCCAGCGACGAGATCGCCGCGGGCTTTTTTTCGGAACGGGTCCGATCAGGTCCGTAAGACCGAGGGTTCGCCCGGAAACCCCTTGGACACCGGGTCAAGACAAGCACCGCGGCACCCTCCGGACATGCGTTTTCGAAGGATTCTTGAGGCCGTCTCAGCGAGCAAGCAGGTATGGCGAGCCGTTTCAGTCCTACTACCCCGCGCTCTCGTGTTCGCTCGCGCGCATAGTCGCTGTTTCCACAGTGCTTCCAGCAACATGCGCGAGAAGCAACGGACATGGTCAGACCCAAGAAAAGCCCCGCACGAGCGGGGCCTTCCTAGAGCCGACGGCCGGATTCGAACCGGCGACCCCTTCATTACGAGTGAAGTGCTCTACCAGCTGAGCTACGTCGGCGGGGGCGGCGGATTGTAGCGTCGGCCGGCCGCCGCCCGCCGCCCGTGCACGGCTACTCGGCGGTCGACGGGAACACCCCGGTGGTGCAGATCCCGTAGGTCATGTGGTCCGGCTCGATCGGCCGCATGTCGGGCAGCTTGAAGGTCGTCTGGCCGTTGCCGCCGTAGTTGGTCTCCAGCAGCGCGAAGAGGGCCTGGTTCTGGTTGATCGGCAGCTCCTGGCCGCGTGCCGGGGTGAAGCCCTCGGGCAGTGCGCGATGGTTGGCGACGAGGACGATCTCGGTCAGCACGCACTCCGAGGCGGCGGTCGCGCCCTCCACCGCGCCGCCGCCGTTGCCGAACCGGTTGGCGAAGCTGCCGGCGCCGACGCCCGCGAAGGCGCTCGAGTCCTTGCCGTCGAGCTTGTCGGCGTCCGGGACCTTCGCGAGCGACGACTCCAACACGTCCGCTCCGGTCAGCGAGTTGTCGGCGACGCGGCCGCCGCCGAGGGTGCTGGGCGCGACGTCCTGCCAGGTCAGCGTGCCGTCCTGGATGTTCGCGCCGGTCCACTCGTTGGCCGCGTAGGCGGCGCCGCCGGCGAGAGCGAAGAAGCACGCGATCGACGACATGACGTTCGCGTAGGTGAGGTTCCTGCGGATTCGGTTGCGCATGGCCACACAACGGGTGACGGGCGCAAGGGTGAGGACCGAATTCGGAGGGGACTACCCAAGGCACCGCGCGCGCCGGCCCCTGGGGAACGGCCGGCACGCGCGAGTCTCGCCTGGAGGGCAGGTCTAGCTGTAGGACCCGATGAGGTTGTTCCCGGTCAGTTGGTGTAGTCGGCTGGCCGGGGGTTGGTGGCTGAGGCTGCCGTGTGGTCGTTGGTAGTTGTAGTGCTTAAGCCAGCCGGGGAGGGCGGCGGTGCGTTCGGCGCTTGAGC
>DASVQH010000063.1:0-14829 GCA_036389195.1 Solirubrobacteraceae bacterium | reverse complement strand
CAGCGCTCGAAGAGGTCCCACAGGCGCGTGCCGCCCTCGCGGCGCGCGATGCCGATCTCGCCGCGCATCCAGAGGATGTCGAGCATGCGCCCGACGCTGCGGTCGGTCGGCGTGCCCCAGGGATCGGAGTGGTGGGGGACGGCGGCGCGGTTCTCGAACGCGCCGATCGGCAGCGGGCCCTCGGCGGCCAGGCGCGCGAGGACGTGGGCGCGGAAGCCGGCGTTGGCCTCCAGCCAGGCGGCGGCGCGCCGCGCCGGCACCGTGTCGCCGCCGGGCCAGGAGCGCATCCGGTCGGCGTGGATCGCCAGATCGGAGGTGCACACGTAGGAGGCCTCGTGCGCCCAGTACTCGAACAGCGCCCGCTCCTCGTAGGCGACGCGATCGACGACCACCGGGTCGACGGCGCCCAGCCGGGCGTGCAGGACGAGCAGGTGCGAGCGCGCGACCACGCTCGTCGGGTCGAGCTGCAGACAGCCGAGCCGCTCGGCCACCGCGCGCACCGCGGCGGCGTCGGGCCGCGGGCGCGGCGCGGGGCCGTCGAGGCCCTGGGCGACGATCGCCATGCGGCGGGCCGCACGGCCGGGGACGCGGAGGGCGGCGGGCACGGCGGCGAACGCTAGGGCGTCGGGCGGACCGGTCGGCCGCCGCTACGTTGATCGGGTGACGACCAGCGCCCCGACGCTCGCGCCCACCCGCGCCGGCCTCGACCGCCGCGGCATGGCCGTCCTGTCGACGGGTCACGCGTTCACGGACATGGGCCAGGGCGCGGTGCCGGCGATGCTGCCGTTCCTGATCGCCGGGCGCGGCTACTCCTACGCCGCGGCGTCGGCACTCGTGCTGGCCGCCACCGTGTCGTCGTCGATCATCCAGCCGCTGTTCGGCGCCGCCTCGGACCGCCGCTCGCTGCCGTGGCTGATGCCGGCCGGGCTGCTGGCCACCGGGACCGGCATCGCGCTGGCGGGGATCGCGCCGACCTACGCGCTGACCTTCGCGGCGATCGTGCTCAGCGGCCTGGGCGTCGCCGCCTTCCACCCGGAGGCGTCGCGCTTCGCGAACTACGTGTCGGGCGCGCGGCGGGCCACCGGGATGAGCCTGTTCTCGGTCGGCGGCAACGCCGGCTTCGCGCTCGGGCCGGTGGTGGTCACGCCGCTGGTCCTCCTGCTCGGCCTGCCGGGACTGCTGGCCGCCGGGCTCCTGCCGGCGCTGATGGCGGTGGTCGTCGCGCGCGAGCTGCCGCGCCTGAACCGCGTGCGCGCCTCGGCGACCGCGGCGGCGGCCGGCGCGCGCGCCGCCGCGCCGCGCGACCAGTGGGGGCCGTTCGTGCGGCTGGCCGCCGCGGTGGCGGTGCGGTCGGTGGTCTTCTTCGGCCTCTCGACGTTCGTGCCGCTCTACTTCGTCGCCGAGCTGGGCGCCTCCAAGGCCGACGCCAACACCGCGCTGGCCGTCATGCTGATCGCGGGGGCGCTCGGGACGCTGGCCGGTGGGCGGCTGGCCGACCGGATCGGGCGCCGGCCGGTGTTCGCCGGGTCGACGCTCGCCGTCTCGCCGCTCATCTTCGGCTTCCTGGCCGCCGACGGCACGCTCGCCGTCGCCCTGCTGGCGCTGGCCGGGGCGTCGATCATCGCGACCTTCTCGGTCACGGTGGTCATGGGGCAGGAGTACCTCCCCGGGCGGCTCGGGATCGCGTCCGGCGTGACGCTCGGGCTGGCCATCGGGGCCGGCGGACTCGGCGCCGCGCTGCTCGGCGTGCTCGCGGACCACACGAGCCTGACGACCGCGATGCACGTCATCGCCGTCACGCCGCTGGCCGCCGCGGCGCTGGCGCTGTCGCTCCCGCGCGCCGCGCCACAATGAGCGCGATGGACCCGTTCGACGTCCTCGGCGTCGCGCCCGGCGCCCCGCCCGACGAGCTGGCGGCGGCCTACCGGCGCGCGGCGAAGCGCTGGCATCCCGATCGCGGCGGCGGCGAGGACGCCCAGCGGCGCATGGCCGAGATCAACGCCGCCTACGACCTCCTGCGCGACGGCGGCTGGCGCTCCGCGATGGCCGAGGCGATGGCGCCCGCGGCCAAGCGCGGCGGCCCCCCGGCGCCCGCCCGGCCGCGGCCCAAGGGATCCTGGCTGGCCGAGGACGTGCGCCGGGCGCTCGGCGGCGAGCTGATCGCGGCGCTGCGCGACGGCGAGAAGCCCCTGGTCATCACGCCCGCGGCGACGTGGGCCAGCCCGACGACGCTCCTGGTCCTGACCGACCAGCGGCTCGTCTGGCTCCTCGACGACGCGATCGGCCAGCGCGTGCAGGCGCTGCCCATCCGCGAGATCACCGACGTGGGGGTGGGGCGCGGGCGGCTGCGACGCGACGTCGCCGCCCTGAAGGTCCGCAGCGTCCGCGGGCGCCGGCTGGTCTTCAGCGAGCTCCGGCCGGACACGGCGGAGGATCTCCTGCGACGTATCTCACACATGCGCGAAGCCGTGTGACGGTTGTAGGGGGCCGGGTTATGGGTAGAACAGACGTTCGATGCCCACCACCGCCCTACTCGTCATCGACATGCTCAGCACGTACGACCACGAGGACGCCGACGTCCTCGCGGAGTCGGCCGCTGCCGCCGTCCCGGAGATCCGGGCGCTGCTCGACCGTGCCGGCGAGGACACGCTCGTCGTGTACATCAACGACAACTTCGAGGCTTGGGAAGCGAGCCGTGAGCAGCTGCTCGAGCAGGCGCTGAAGGGCAAGCGCCCCGACCTGATCGAGCCGATCGCCCCGGGCGCCGACATGCCGTTCCTGGCCAAGGGCCGCCATTCGGTCTTCTACCAGACGGCCCTCGACCATCTGCTGCGCGCACGCGACATCGAGCGGCTGGTCATGACCGGCCAGGCCACCGAGCAGTGCATCCTGTACTCGGCGCTCGACGCGTACCTGCGCGGCTTCCAGATCGTCATCCCCACGGATGCGGTCGCGCACATCGACGACGAGCTCGCCGAGGCGGCCATCGAGATGATGCGCCGCAACATGTCCGCCGAGATCGTCCGCGCCGAGGCGTGCGACCTGGTCGGCGCGGGCAGCCCGACTTCCACGCAGTCCTGAATCAGACAAGGGAGAAACCATGAGCACGACACCACCCGAGAAGACGGCGGGCGGGCCGCTGGGCCGCCTCGCCGGCAAGGCCAAGGAGGCGGCCGGCGGCCTCGTCGGCGACGAGAACCTGGCCCGCGAGGGCCGGCTCCAGCAGGCGCAGAGCGAGGCCGAGATCCAGGCGCAGCGCGAGCAGCAGGAGGCCGAGCAGGCCCGCGCCCAGGCCGACGCCGAGCAGCAGAAGACCGACATCGAGGTGGAGCGCGAGCGCCTCGAGGCCGAGCGCGCCGCCAAGCAGCGCGAGGAGGCCGCCGAGCGCGACCGCATGCGCGCCGAGCAGCAGGCCCAGACGGAGGCCCAGCGCGAGCAGGCCGCCGCCGAGCAGGCCCTCGCCGCCCAGGACGCCGCCGCCGACGCGCAGGAGCGCAAGGCCGCCGAAGACCGTCTGAACGCGGCTCGTGAGGCCGCCGAGCTGGAGAAGGAAGCGCAGCGTGCCGAGGCCGCCGCGAACGCCATCGACCCCGAGGACAAGTAGATGAACCTCCGAACCATCCCGCGTGCCGCCATCGGCACCTACATCAAGGCCGTCCGCTGGCCGATCGACCAGGCCATCAAGCTGTCGGGTCGCGGCGGCAACGGCACCCCGTCGCCGGCCGACCTGGCCGTCGACCGCGCCGAGGCGGCCGTCCGCGACGTCGCGGGCACCGTGACCGCCGACAAGGAGCTGCGCCAGGACGCCGCCCGCCGTCGTGCGGCCGCGAGCCAGCGCGAGAAGGCCGCCAACCTGCGCGCCCGCGCGCGTCAGGCGAACGAGGAGGGCGATCAGCAGCTCACCGAGGCCCAGCGCGACGCCGAGCGCAAGCGCCAGCAGGCCGAGAAGCGCGCCGAGCAGCGTCGCAAGCAGGCCGAGCAGAAGGCCGAGGACCAGCGCAAGAAGGCCGAGCAGGCCGAGAAGCGCCGCAAGGCCGCCAGCTCCAAGGCGGAGGCCGCCCGCGAGGAGGCCATCCGCGACAAGGCCCGCGACGCCCGCCTCGACGTCCTGCAGGAGGAGAGCAAGGCGCTCGGCGAGCAGGAGGAGGCGCTCACCGCGCAGGACGAGGCCAAGCGCCTCGCCGACGCGGCCGCGACCGTCAAGGCCGAGCGCAAGTCCGAGTAGCGTCGCCCAGACGACGAGCGCCAGCGAAGTCGGGCCGGGCGAAACCCGATTCCGACGCGCTTCGCGGCGCCGAGCGTCTTCGCATCCCCGTCCGCCCGCCCCGCCACTTCGGCGCGGCGGGCGGAGGTCGTTAAGGGGTGTGGCGCGGCGGGCGGCGGTCGTTCAGGGGAGGCGCACGCCGTCGAGCAGCTTCACCACACGGGGCGGCTCGTCGTCCTCGAGGACGATCGCGCCGCCCGGCCAGTAGGGGTGCGGCGGGGTGACGCCGGTGAGCAGCAGCGGCTCGTAGACCCACGAGCCGGTGTTGTGCAGGGCCGTGCGGCCGCCGCGCGCCCGCCATTCCGCCGGGTCGTCCCCGGGGAGCGGGCCGGCGCGGTGCAGGTGGCCGAAGATCAGGTGGCGGGCGCGGATGCCCAGGCCGTCGGCCACCGTCGCGATGGCGGGGAGGCCCGCGCGGCGGAACTGCCAGCCCAGCGCCGCGGCGCTGCGCGGCGCCACCGTCTCCGTGCGCAGCAGGCGGCCGGCGAACGGCATCGCCCGCACCGTCGCCTGGCGAACCGCGCCGCTGACCACGTCGAGCCCGTCCGTGACGACCTCGGGCAGCTCGAAGCCGTCGTCGGTGGGCGGGCGCCCGCCGCGCTCGTAGTCGCCGGGCGTCGCGCCGCTCGCGGGCACGGGCGCGAGCGGCCCGCGCGCGAGGACGCCGCGCGCCCGCGGCAGCAGGTGGCGGTCGACGTAGTGCCCGTGGTGCGCGTAGACGCCGGGGGCCAGCCAGGCGCCCGGGTACTGCACGCGCACGCGCGCCGGCCGCAGCGCCGCCACCAGGGCGGCGAGGACGGGGGAGGCGGTGGCGGGGACGCGCGTCGCCAGCCCCAGCGTGCGGCCGCCCGCCCGCAGCCCGCGCACGAACGGCCGCACGAGCGCGTGGTCGTGGTTGCCCGGGACGACGACGATCTCGCGCCCGCGGCCGAGGGCGGCGGCCAGCGTGGCCAGCGGCTCGCGTGCCGCGGCCATCGCCCGGCGCGGCCGCCCTTCGGCCAGCTCGACGATGTCCCCGAGCAGGACCAGGCGGTCGGCTTCGGCGACCGCCTCGCGCAGCGGCTCGAGCACCCGGCGGTGGCGCAGCATGTCGCGCCCGGTGACCGAGCCGAGGTGGAAGTCCGAGACGACGAGCGTCCGCATCAGGCGTAGCGATCCGCGGTCCGCGCCACCGCCGCGCCGTAGCCGCCGCCGAACAGGACGGCGTGGACGAGCAGCGGCTGCAGCTGCCACAGCCCGACGCGCTCGGCGTGCCCGTCGGCGAGGGGCGCGACCTCGGCGTAGGCGGCGAAGCAGCGCTCCGACGGGCCGCCGAAGAGCCGCAGCATCGCGAGGTCGGCCTCGCGGTGGCCGCCGTGCGCCGCCGGGTCGATCAGGTGGGGTCGCCCGCGGTCGTCGGCGAGGACGTTGCCGCTCCACAGGTCGCCGTGCAGGCGCGCCGGCGGCTCGGGCGGGCCGGCCAGGTCGTCCATCCGGCGGCCGAGGGCGTGCAGGGCGCGCGCCGTCCCGGGCGGCAGCGCGCCGCGCCGCTCGGCCATGGCGGTGAGCGGGGCGAGGCGGCGGCGCGCGTAGAAGGCGGCCCAGGTGGGCTCGGGGTCGTTGGGGAGCAGGAGCGGTCCGAGGCGGGTGGGTGGCGGGGGCTCGCCGGGCGTCCCCGGGGCCGTGGCGCCGAACACCGGCGCGCCGGCGGCGTGCAGCGCCGCCAGGCCGCGCCCCAGCGCCTCCTCGCCCGCCGCGTCGAGCCGCCCGGCGTCGATCCACGCCAGCGCCAGCCATGTCGCACCGGCGGCCAGCACCTCGGGCACCGGCAGCGCGCCCGGCTCGGCCAGCCAGGCCAGCGCCGCCGCCTCGGCGGCGAACGTGCCCTCCAGGGGGTCCACGTGGGCCTTGACGAACACCCGCGCGCCGCCGGCCAGCTCGGCGGCGTGGGCGTCGTTGAGGTCGCCGCCCGCGACCGGCGTCAGCCGGGCGACCGGCCGACCGAGGGCCGCGCCGACCTCGGCGGCGAGTCCCGGCGCGCTCACACGCGGGCGCGGAGCTCGCCGACGAGCCCCCGGCAGCCGGCGTCCACGACGTCGAGGACGTGCGCGAAGCCGTCCTCGCCGCCGAAGTAGGGATCGGGGACGTCGAGGTCGCCGTCCGCCGCCGCCACGGGGTCGAACTCCCGCAGGCGCCGGACCTTGGCCCGCGCCGCCGCATCCGGTGCGAGGGCGAGGAGGTCGCGCTCGTTGGCGGCGTCCATGGCGACGATCAGGTCGAAGGCGTCGAAGTCCTCGCGCGTCACCTGGCGCGCCGCGCCGTCCAGCGCGATGCCCCGCTCGCGCGCCGCCGCCGTCGCCCGGCGGTCGGGCGGCTCGCCGGCGTGCCAGCTCCCGGTCCCGGCGCTGTCGACCTCGATCCGGTCCCCGAGCCCCGCGTCGGCCAGCTGCCGCCGCATGACGCCCTCGGCGGTCGGGGAACGGCAGATGTTGCCGAGGCAGACGAACAGCACGCGCATCGCCGCGGATCATGCCGCACGCCGGAGCGCGGTCGCCATACTGGCACGCGTGAACCCGACTCCAGACGACCTGCTCGCGGACGCGCCGCTCAACGCCGCCATCGCCGCGCTCGCCGAGCGCAACCGCCACCACTACGACGGGATGTCCGATCCCGAGCGGGCCCAGGCCGTCGCCCACTGGCGCGAGCTCGCCGTCTCGGTGCTGACGGCCGCGGGCGCCGCGCTGGAGATCGACGCGCCGGACGGGCCCGGCGACCTCGAGGGCCCGGGCCGCGCGGTCGTCGTCTTCGAAGACGCCGGCGGCGACCAGGTGGCCGTCCACGCGAGCTTCTTCCCGCAGCTCGAGGATCTCGGCAACGGGGAGGTCGCCGGCACGCCCGCCCAGGCGACCGCGCTGGAGTTCCTGCAGGGCATGGCGGACGACGCCGAAGAGGAGTAGCGCTCGTCCGAGCGTCCGGGTTCGCACGCTCGCACTCGAGTTCTCCCCGCATACGCCGATATCGCCCGTGGAGCCCTCGTCTGGAGAGCCGGGGGCCACCCGGCCCCCTCCGCGCCAACGGAGGGAAGCCGAGGCGGTGCGGGCGGACGCGGCCACCTGACGTGACGGACCGGTAGGAGCGTCCGCCCCCCGCAACGCCCCCCGACGTACGAGGTGATCGGCCGGGCGCGCCAGAACCGCAGCGGGGTTTTCGCGGAGATCAGACGGGCCGCGCGTCCGGGAAGCGCAGGTCCAAGCCGCCGCCCGCGATCCCGGCTCGCGTGCCACCGAGCGCGAGCGCGGCGAAGGGGCTCTCCACGGGGACCTCGAGCGCGGCCAGCGCGGGAGCGGCGGCCAGCCGCCCGAAGCCAGCGGCCCGCACCGTCACCCCGTCGCGGCCGCCGAGGACCGGCGCGTAGAGCGGGACGGGCACCCTGCCGGCGCGGGCGCGCCAGCGGGCGCGCAGCAGCGGGACGCCGTCCTCGCGCCGCACCGCCACCGCTCGCGGCGACCAGTCGAACGCCGCCAGCTCCTTGGGCAGCCCCCAGATCGCGTGGCCCCCGCTCAGCGACGCCTCGGAGTCGACGTAGATGTGGGAGACCACGAACGCCGGCGGCGCGCCGCCGGCGCGGGCGAGCGCGGAGAAGACGATCAGCTCGTGGTAGGCGAGGGTCGCGGTCTCGTCATAGCGGGCGAGCAGGGCGCCGCCGAGCGTCCAGCCGCCGGCGGCGAGGATCCGGGCGCCCGTCGGGGGCGCGAAGCGGCGTGCGGCGTCGGCGCGGACGGGCGCGGCGAAGATCGCCGCCTCGCCGCGCAGCCGCCACGGCGGCGGGGGATGGGAACCGGCGCGCATCGCCGAAGACCCTAATGTGACCTGGTGCGCACCGCCGCCCCGCGCGTCTCCCGCCCGCCCGCGCCCGAGCCGGCCGGCTTCGCCCCGCTCGACTGGGCGCTGCTCGGTGGCGCCGCGGGCGTCTGGGGCGCGTCGTTCCTGCTGATCGCGATCGGCGTCGACCACTTCGAGCCCGGGCTGGTCGCGTTCCTGCGCACCGCGTTCGGCGCCGCGACGCTGGCCGCGTTCCCCGGCGCCCGGCGCGCCATCGCCCGCGAGGACCGCGTCAAGGTCGCGATCCTCGGGATCGTCTGGATGGCGGTGCCGTTCGTGCTCTTCAGCGTCGCGGAGCAGTGGATCGACTCGTCGCTGGCCGGGATGCTCAACGCCGCGACGCCGCTGTTCACCGCCGTGGTGGCGGCCGGCGTCGCGCGCAGCCTGCCGGCGAGCCGCCAGGCGGCCGGGTTGGTCCTCGGGTTCTGCGGCGTCGTGGCCGTCACCGCGCCGTCGGTCAACGGAGCGGACGCCGACCTCCTCGGCGCCGGGCTCGTCCTGCTCGCCGCGCTGCTCTACGGGTTCGCCTTCAACCTGACCGGCCCGCTGCAGAGCCGCAACGGCGCGCTCCCGGTGATCTTCCGCGCCCAGCTCGTCGCGCTCGTGCTGCTGCTGCCGGTCGGCGCGACCGGCGTCCCCGGCTCGCATTTCGCGTGGGAGGCGATCGCCGCCGTCGCGGTGCTCGGCTGCTTCGGGACCGCGCTGGCCTACGTGTGGGCCTCGACGCTGGCCGGCCGGGTCGGCGGCACGCGCAGCTCGGTCATCACCTACTTCGTGCCCGCGGTGGCGATCGCGCTCGGCGCGCTCGCCCGCGACGAGACGATCCCCGCCCTGGCCGTCGTCGGCACGGCGATGATCGTGGCCGGCGCCTACGTCACCAGCCGCGGCTGACCGGTTTGGGGTGCTGCGCGGCCGGGGACGCCGTGGCAGCGATGCCCGCCCGCCGCCTGCACCTGGAGCACCGGCGCGACCTCGGCGACCTCCTCCGCACGACGCTGTGGCTGTTCGCCCGCCACGCGCCGACGTTCCTCGCCGTGACGCTGCTCGTCGTGGGCCCCGCCTGGGTGGCCCTCCACCGGCTCGGCGACACGGACCTCGCCTGGGGCGTCACCCCGGTGTGGGCCGTCGTCGTGCCGCCGCTGGTCACCGCGCTGCACGTGCGCATCGTGCAGCGGCTGGGGGAGGGCGTCACGCCGACGCCGTGGGCCGCGGTCGCCGAGGCGGCGGGCCGCCTCCCGACCGCCCTCGTGGCCGGCGCGCTGTACGCGATCGGCGTGACGATCGGGCTCGCCCTGCTGGTCGTGCCGGGCTGGATCGTCGCGGTGCGCTGGTACTTCGCCCCGCAGGCCGCGGTGCTCGACCGCGGCGGCCCGATCGCGGCGGTGCGGGCCGGCCACGAGCTCACGCGCGGCTCCTGGGCGCGGATCCTCGTCTACCTCGTCGCCGCAGGAGTGGCCCTCGGCGTGCTCGGCGGCGTCCCCGCCGACCTTCTCGCGCACGCCGTCGGCGGTGGGGCCGGGGTCGGGGTCGACGTCCTCGCCCAGACGGTCGTCGCGTCGCTCACCGCGCTCTTCGGGACGCTGCTGTACTTCGACCTGCGGGTCAGGCAGGCGGGTCCGGGTCCGCGGGCAGCGCAGCCAGCCGGTCGAGGAACGGCGTTTGCGCGGCGAGGATCCGCCGGCGCGCCTCGTCGAGCGTGAACCACTCGGCGCGGTCGATCTCCGGGAACTCCGCGGTGCGGCCGGAGCGCGGCGGCCACTCCATCGTGAAGGTGTTGCTGCTCACCGCGGCGGCGTCGAGGTCGCCTTCCGCGGCCCACGCGCGCACGACCTTGCCGCCGCGCTGCTTGACCTCGCCGAGGTCGCGCAGCTCGCCCGCGTCCAGCGGCGCGCCGGTCTCCTCGGCGAACTCGCGCAGCGCGCACGCGCGCGGGTCCTCCTCCTCGCCGTGCTCGCCCTTCGGCAGGCCCCAGGCGCCGAGGTCCTTCTTGGCCCAGAACGGGCCGCCGGGATGGACCAGCAACACCTCGACCGCGTCGCCGCGGCGGCGGTGCAGCAGGATCCCCGCGCTGCGGCGAGCCACCTAGTAGGCGCGCCCGCGGGCGAGGTCGATGAGGCGGCCGAGGATCTCGTCGCCGGCCGCCCGCAGCCCGTTGTGCTCGTACTGGCTGGTCACCCACGGCCGTAGCCCGCGCACGAGCGCCGCCGTCTCCTCCGAGAACGCCCGCTCGACGTAGGGGTCGTCGGCGTAGATGGCTGCGGCGGCGGGGACCTCGTTGGCGCGCAGCTGGTCGGCGTCGTAGAGCCGCGGCCACTCGTGCTCGGCGAGGATGTCGGCCGCCTCGCGCAGCGGGGCGAGGCCGCCGTAGTCCTCGAACATCCACGGGAAGACGTGCTCGCCGTAGAGCAGCTCGGGCTGCTGGTCGTAGGCGGCCGGGCGCACGCGCTGCGCGGACCAGCGGGTGGCGACGCCGTCGGCGTAGCTGGCCTCGTGGACGATCGCGTAGAGCGGGTTGCGGGCGAACGTCATGGCCAGGTCGATCGCGTCGTGGCGGAAGGCGGGGGACTCCGGGTCGAGCTCGAGGAGGTAATGGAAGTGCTCGGCGCCGTCGCTCATCCCGAGCGCGTTGCCGAGCTGGCGGAAGCGCCGCGCGGTCAGCCGGTCGCCGTTGGCCAGCCGCAGGTCCTCGCGCTCGAGCCGGTCGACCAGCGCCAGCACGCGCTCGCGATCCTCCGGGTAGCGCTCGTAGTAGCGGCGGTTGCGCTCCAGCGTCCGGGCGTAGGTCGCGGCGTAGACCTCGTCGACGTGCCGGCCGACCGGCGGCAGCCCGCCCGTGAAGAACGCCTCGCGCAGGCCGTCGGGCGCGGTCGAGAGGTAGTGCAGGACGCAGAAGCCGCCGAAGCTCTGGCCGAGCACGCTCCAGCGCTCGCCGCCGAGCGCCGCGCGCAGCAGCTCGGCGTCCTTGACGATCGAGTCGGCGCGGAAGCGGGTGAGGTGGTCGGCCTGCGCGGCGGGCCCCAGGCCCGGCAGCGTGCCGACCGGCGTCGAGCGCCCCGTCCCGCGCTGGTCGAGCATCACGACGCGGAACTCGCGCAGCGCGCGGTCGAGATAGCCGGGGGAGCTGGGGTGGCGGGTCGGGCGCGCGGCCTCGAAGCCCGGGCCGCCCTGGAGGAAGAGCAGGAACGGCCGGTCGAGCCCGTCGGGATCGGCGATCTCGCGGGCGAAGACGGTGATCGTGGCGCCGGCCGGGTCGGCGTGGTCGAGCGGGACCTCGAGCTCGTGCTCGCGCAGGACGAGGCCGGGGATGCGGTGGCTGCGGGTCTTCACGGTGCCGGGGATGGTCGCACGGCGAGATCGGCCTCGAGCGCGGCGTGGTCGGAGAGGTCGTCGTCGCGCCAGTCGTGGTGGTAGCGGCTGGCCTGGACCTCGAGGGCCGCCGACGCGAAGACGTGGTCGAGCCGCCAGCCGCCGTCGTGGCCGCCCATGCGGCGGAAGGTCCAGCTCGGCTCGCGGCGCGCGTAGCCGTGGACGGCGCGGAAGGCGTCCGCGTAGCCGAGCTCGCGCAGGCCCGGGACGACACCGAGCTCCACCTCGTCCCACTCGGGTCCGCGCTCGGGGCGCAGGCGCTCGCGCGAGTCGCGTGCGAACGAGATCACGGTGCCGTCGGGGTGCTCGCGGCGGGGGATGTTGAAGTCGCCGCAGATCACGCGCGGGGCGGCCGCCGCGGCGCCGGCTCCGGTCCGGATCGCCGCGAGCGTGCGGACCTTGACCCACCCGTTGGCGGCGTTGGGGACGTGGATCGTGTCGATGCGGACGCCGTCGGTGAGGGCCGCGAGCGCCGTCTCGGGCCACGGGGCGGGGATGGCGTCCGCCGGCTCCAGCGGGGCGCGGGTCGCGATCAGGACGCCGGTGACGCGCCGCCGGGCCGGTTCGCGCCGCGGGTCGGCGGCGTCGAGGCTGCACGCGACGTGGGGCAGGCCGATGGTGGTGCAGGCGGCGCGCCACAGCACGGCGGTGCGCGCCGTCACCTCCTGCAGCGCGACGACGTCGGGCTCGCGCGCGGCGAGGGCGAGCGCCTGCTCGGCGAGGCGGCCGGCGCGGCGGTTGACGTTCCAGGTGATGACCCGCAGGGGGCCCAGGGTGTCATAACGCGCGGCAGGGGACGCTGCCGCGATCCAGCTGGCGGCCGTCGGCGGCGACGATCTCGAAGTCGGCGCGGCCCGGCCGCAGGACGAGCCGGACGCCGCCGTCGACCTCGTCGTCGAGGAAGGCGGCGCGCGGATCGTCCTCGTCGAGGTCGTAGTGGTCCTTGCCGCCGGCGCCCGTGACGATCTGCACCGTCCCGTCGCGCGGCTTGAAGCGCTGCAGGTTGTGGTCGTGCCCGGTGAGGACGAGGGCGGCGCGCCCGGCGACGGCGTCCCAGAACGGCTCCACGTCGGGCTGGTCGCCGTGGCTGCCGGCGCTGAAGCGGGGTCGGTGCCAGAACGCGAGGCGGCAGGCGGGGCGCTCGGCGAGCTGCTCGCGCGCCCACGCGGCCTGGGCGGGGAGGTCCTCCTCGGTGTTGAGCGAGAGGATCTTCCAGGCGCCCGCGCGGACCGCGTAGTGCGCCGGCGGCGGCTTGCCGGTCACCTGCGCCCAGAACGGGTCGTAGCCCGTCTCGTGGGTGGCCCAGTCGTGGTTGCCCGGAGTCGGCAGCATGCGCTTCAGGAGCGGCGCGTAGGGCTCGCCGACGTTGCGCCGGAACTCCTCCGGCTCGCCGTGCTCGTAGACGTCGCCGGTGTAGAGGACCAGGTCGGGGTCGTCCTCGGCGATGAGCCGGGCGAGGGCGCGCGACTCGCTCGAGCCGTTGGCGCCGTCGCCGATCGCCCACACCTCTACGGCGCGCTCGGACGCCCGGACGCCCGGGAAGCCGGAGTCCGCGGGGTCGCCGGGGCCGGCGACCGGCGCGGGCGTGACCGTGGGCGGTCTCGGTTGCGCGCGGTCGCCGCACGCCGCGAGGAGCACTGCCAGGAGCGCGCAGACGAGGCGGGGAGCCATGGGGCCCGCCAAGCGTAGGCGACGCCGCTCAGCCTCCGGTGAGGAACGCGCGGAGCACTTCGGCGGTCTCCTCGGGACGGTCCTCGGCGAGGAAGTGGCTGGCGTCGATCGCCTGGCCGGTCACGTCGGGCGCCCACGGCCGCCAGACGTCGAGCGGGTCGCCGTAGAAGCGGGGCAGCCCGCCGCGCCCGGCCCACAGCACGAGCGTCGGGCACTCGATGCGGCGGCCGGCGTCGCGGTCGGCGGCGTCGTCGTCGACGTCGACCGTCGCGCCCGCGCGGTAGTCCTCGCACACCGCCTCGACGGCCGCCGGGTCGTCGAGCGAGCGGCGGTAGGCGTCGAGGATCTCGGCCGGATAGCGGTCGGCCTCCTTGCCGAGGCCCAGCTGGTCGCGGACGTGGAAGTCGAAGAACGCCTGCGGGTCGCCGCCGATCAGCCGCTCGGGCAGCGGCGCCGGGAGAGCCAGGAACGCCCAGTGCCAGTAGCCGCGCGCGACGCTCGCATCGGCACGCCACCACACCTCGCCGGTCGGGACGACGTCGAGCACGGCGAGCCGCTCGACGCGGTCGGGATGGTCGAGCGCCATCCGGTAGGCCACGCGCCCGCCGCGGTCGTGGCCGGCGACCGCGAAGCGGTCGAACCCGAGCGCCGCCATCGCCTCGACCTGGTCGAGCGCCATCGCGCGCTTGCCGTGCGCGGCGTGGTCGGCCGACGGCCGGGGCCGGAACGACGCTCCATAACCCGCGAGGTCGGTCGCCACGACGGTGTGGTGCTCGGCGAGCAGCGGCGCCGTGGCGTGCCACATCAGCAGCGACTCCGGATAGCCGTGCAGCAGCAGCAGCGGCGGCCCGCTGCCGCCGACCACCGCGTGGACCGCGCCGCGCGAGGTCTCGATGTCGCGGGTCTCGAAGCCGGCGAAGAGGGAAGGCGCCATCTCGGCGACGCTCGCATACCCGGTGGCCGGTCGCCATCGCACAGCCGTGCGATCCGCCGCTTTCAATGCTCGCTAATCGATCTTATGTGTACACAACGACGGAGCTGCGTCCAGGAGGACGAACAACCTCAACGGCGGTGTTGGGCGCAGCTTGCCGTTGAGGTTGTTCTCGTGGAGCAGTGACGACCTCAACGGCGGCGTCGGGCGCGGCGTGCGGTTGAGGTTGTTCGTCCCGAAACGCACGGTTGCGCGATGCGGCGGCGTGGATGTGGTGGGACGGTGGCGGTGGGCGTGTGGCGCGACGCCCCTCCCCGCGCCACACGCCCCTCCCCCTCATAACCCGGAGGTCCGAAGTGTCCAGCCATCTTCGCCGCGTGCAGTCCGCGGATCCGAGCCTGTCGGCCGCCGTGAACCGCGACCTGACCTCCGAGCTGCGCGACGCCGTCGGCGCCGACGCGGTGCTCGTCCCCGCGGGGCGGGCCGACCCGGCGCACGCGGCGCACGCCGGCAGCCGGCCGGGGCTCGCCACGCTCGTGCGCTCGCCGTTCGCGCTGGCCTTCGCGGTCACGGCGGCCGGGATCGCCGGCATCGTCGTCGCCCTCGTGTGGGACGTGCCGGCGAGCGTCCCGGTCGGCGTCGCGATCCTGCTCCTCGCGCTCTACGGGGCGGTGCGGCTCCTCGGCGGGCTGCTGGCCGAACCCGAGCATCCCGATCCGGAGACGGCCGCGCGCCT
>DASVQH010000062.1:0-10956 GCA_036389195.1 Solirubrobacteraceae bacterium | reverse complement strand
TGAAACGTACGCGGCCGCCCAGACTTGCGCCACCGCGAACCGTCCTCGCCCCCTCCGCGCGCGGAGGGGGCGGAAACCGTCCGCTACAGCCGGCGCGAGGTGAGCGTCGCGGTGACCCGGTCGGCCGCCGAGACGGCGCGGACGCGGACGCGGTAGTCGCCCTTGGCGCGCCGCTTGGCCGGCAGCGCGAACCGGTAGGTCTTGCCCGCCTTGCGCGACTTCGCCTTGTAGCGGCGCACGACCTTCGAGCCCTTGGAGATCGTCACCGTGACCTTCGCGTCGTCCGACAGCTGGTAGGCGCCCTTGAGCGTCACCTTCTTCGGCCCACCGAACACCGGGCGCTCGAGCTTGAAGCGCCGCAGCAGGTCGCACCGGTCGCGGCGGAAGAAGTCCGGCCGCTTGGTGAACCGCCCGTGCTTGCGCCGCAGCACGAGCCGCCGCGCGTCGATCTTGCGCGAGCCCTGCTTCATCACGTAGCGGACGAAGTAGTAGCCGTCGCCGACGCGCTTGCGCCCGCCCGAGACGTTCGCCTTGCCGTTCCAGCGCACCGAGCCCGTCCGGTTGCGGAACCGCGCCACCAGCCGCTCGCGGACCACCCGCCGGCCCGTCGAGACCCGGAACACGTCCACCGTCACCGGTGCGTTCGTGCGCCGCGTGAACGCGAGGCTCGCCTTCCCGCCGCCCGCCGACCGCACGTCGACGGACTTGATCCCGCCGCTGGGCAGACAGCTCGAGGTGTCGCCGCCGGGCGGCTTCGGGCCGCCGGGCGTCAGCGGCGTGCCGCCGCCGGCGTTCGGCGGCGCCGTCTTGGCGGGGTCCTTGAACTCGTAGCGGTAGACGCCGCGGCCCTGGGTCGCCGCGATCAGGACGTCGGGCTCTGAGAGCGAGGCCTTCGGCTTCATCTCGAGGGTGAAGGTCGGCGCCGCCGGGAGCCCCGTCCCCAGGACCTCGTAGTGGCCGCCGTCGGTGTCGGCCGAGATGAACGTCCCGACGTTGGTCGCCACGAGCAGGTGCCCGTTGCGGGTCGTCGTCCAGTTCGCCGGGATGTCGGGGAGGTCGCCCGAGATGTCGCGGAACGAGTTTCCGGCGTCGGTCGACTTGAACACGTTGCCCTTCCCGGCGTCGGGGTTCTCGCCGAGCACGCCGACCGGCAGCCAGCGCCGGCTGTAGCCCGCGAGCGTCGCGTAGACCGTGCGCGGGTCGGCCGGGTCGATCTGGACCGAGGTGATGTAGCGCTTGGGCAGTCCGGTCGCCTTGGCGATGTGCCAGTTGGTCGCCTCGCCCTTGGCGCCGACCTTCCCGTCCGGCGTGACGTTCGTCGCGATGCCGTTGTCGAACGGCCGGGCGTTGAGCGCGTCGCACTGGCCGCAGTAGCCGACGTAGGACGCGACCGCCGCGCCGACCTGCGTGCCCTGGGCGGCCTTGAACGTGACCTTGCCCTTGTAGGTGTCCTGCGGCAGGCCCGCGAACTTCACGACCCGCACGACGTAGTCGCCCGAGGGGGGCGAGCTGAGGACGACCTTCTCGGTCGCCTCGCTCGTGGCCGACGACCCGATCTGCTTGCCGTCGCGCAGGACGTAGAGGTCGAAGTCGTCGATCGTGGTGTCGAAGCTGATCTCGATCGTCGCGGACGAGTTGGCCTCGTCTGCCTTGATCGTGAACGGCTTGTCGTCGTAGGTGCCGGGGATGAACTCGCCGGTTCCCACGGTCGCGCTGGCCGGGTCCGGCGCGGTGCCCGCGCCGCCGGTGTACTCCGGGATGTCGGCGGTCGCCCTGCCGGCGCCGGCGCCGCCGGTCGGGATCGACCGGGTGTCGACCGCCGAGTCGAGGTTGTCCGGATCGTCGGCGCCGGTGGAGGCCTTGGTGGTCCCCGGGTTCTTGCGCGTGCCGAGGTCGAACACCGTGGCCCAGTTCTCCCCGCCGTCCGTCGTCTCGTGCACCGACGTCCCCGCGGTGAACAGGTGGCTCGCGTCGAGCGGGTCCATCACGAACGGGTTGGCGAACTGGTAGGTGTCCTCGGGCGGCGGCGTCGACGTGAAGGTCTTGCCGCCGTCTGTCGTCTTGGAGATGGCGTTGTTGGTGTAGGACTCGTAGGCGACGTCCGAGTTGTCGGGGTCGACGGCGCTGAACGTGCCGTCGCCGCCGAACACGCTGTACTGCTTGCGGTCCTTCTCGATCTTGAGCTCGCCGTTGTCCTGCAGGCCGGCGTAGATCGTCCCGTCCTTGGCCACCTGGGCCTCGTAGGGGAGCAGCGTGTAGAAGCCCTGGTTGGCGCCGCGGCCCCAGCCGTCGGGGTTCACGTCGGCGTCGTGGGCGACGTCCTGCGTGTAGGCGCCGCCGTCGTTGCCCACGAACAGCCGCGCAGGGGACTCCGGCTGTGGCCCGGGCAGGTAGATCGCGGCGTGCTGGTCGGGGTGCGTGGTCGTCGGCCCGGAGCCGGCCGTCGTCGGGCACTCGGGCAGGCCGGTGTTGAGGAACAAGCACGTGTTGTTGCCGAAGTACGGGCCGACCACCTTGAAGGAGGACTTGCCCGACTGCGGCGAGAGGAGCTTGTTCTGCCAGATCTCCTCGAGGCCGAACGTCAGCCGCGTCGGCACGCCGGAGGCGTCCTGGACCGTCGGGTCCGGCTTGACCCACGCGTTGTACCAGGACTGGACGCCCGGGCAGTACAGCGTCGCGCAGGCCGTCCCGGTCAGCGCCGAGCCGGTCGTCGGGTCCTTGAGCTCCTCGGCGTCGGCCATCTTCGTCCACGTCGCGCCGAAGTCGTCGGAGACGTAGATGCCGTCGAGGACGGTCGTGTTGGGGACCGCGCCGGTCTCCTCGGAGACGTCGATCGGCCGGGTGCCGCCGTTGAAGAGGACGGCGTCCTCGACGATCGCGTAGAGGTAGTTGTGGTTCTGCTCCGCGCCGTTGGCCAGGCCGATCTCCACGCGCCCGATCTCGGCCTGCGGCGTGAAGCCGGAGGCGGCGAGCTTCTCGAAGGTGCCGGGCTTGCCCGTGTCGGACCGGTAGACGCCGTTGTTGGGCGACTCCACGTAGCCCTCCGGGAAGGCGTCGCTCTTCGGGCTCTTCTTCTGGCCGGCGCGCCAGCCGACGACGGCGACGACCGAGCCGGCCTTGGCGCCGGGCGAGTCGACGGGCGTCTGCTTGTTGCCCTGGCCCTGGACCACGACGTCGGTGACCATGTTGGCCTGGAAGCAGCCGACCTTGCCGAACGGCGCGCCCGTGCAGTCGTTCCCGGGCGCGGTCTCGCCCACCGGCAGCGCGACGTTGGCGAAGGTCGCGCCGGCGTTCTCGGAGCGGAACAGCCCGGCGCCCGTGGCGGCGTAGACCACCTGCGGGTCGGACGGGTCGACGGCCACCTTGAAGGAGATCGCGCCGTCGGGCACGCCGGCGGCCTTCTGCCAGCTCTTGCCGCCGTCCACGGTGCGGAACACGCCCATGCCGGCGAACGTGCCGCCGCCGCCGAAGACGCTGTCGCCGGTCGAGACGACGATCGTCCCGCCGTTGGCGGGCGAGTAGCCGACGCTGCCGATGGCCTGGGTGGGCAGCGAGTCGCCGATCGAGTGCCAGCTGGCGCCGCCGTCGGTGGTCTCCCAGACGCCGCCCTCGCCCACGGCGGCGAAGACGCGGCCGTCGGGCGCCGTGGCGAAGTCGGAGATGCGCCCGTTGATGTCGCCGAGGCCGAGGTTGGCCGTCTCGGTGAAGCGCTTGTCGTCGTTGATCAGCGGCCCGTCGCCCGCCGGGGTCCACGTGCCGCCCGAGCCGGGGAGGGTGCGGCCGTCGGCGGCGAGCGCCTGGCGCTCGCGCACGGCGGCGCGGTACGCGCCCGGCTTGAGGGTGTCGGTGATGCCGCCCGTGCTGCGCTTGGCGTCGTCGGCGTGGATCGTCAGCAGCTCGGCCTGGGGCTCGGGCGTCTTGCGGTTGACGCACCGCGGGCCCTCCTCCTCGGCCTCGCGCTCGGCCTCGCGCTCACCCTCCTCGCCGCCGCGCGCCAGCTGCTCCAGCCGCTCCTGGCGCTCGCGCGTCTCCCGGCTCACGTATCCGGGCGGGCAGCCGTCGGCGCCGGCGCGATCGCCGGTGGGCGTGGATCGAGTGGCGGCGTAGGCGATCACCGCGGCGGCGACCAGGGCCAGCGCGAGCAGCGAGGGGAGGAGGCGACGGAGCGTCATGCCGACCACGGTACGCCCCGCGCGCGCCACTTCGCGTCAGTCGGGTTTCGCCCGGCCCGACTTCACTCCGCTGGCGCTCCGCTCGTCGTCTGGGCGACGTTACGCTGCGGCCAGCGGCCCGGTGCCCGGGCGGTCCTGCTTGACGTGCTCGTCGGCGTGGTAGCTCGAGCGCACGAGCGGCCCGGCGGCGATGTGGTCGAAGCCGAGGTCGTAGGCGGCCTTCTCGAGCGCCTTGAACTCGTCCGGGTGCCAGTAGCGGACCACGGGGAGGTGGCGCTCGGTCGGGCGCAGGTACTGGCCGACGGTGAGCACCTGGACGCCGTTCTCGCGCAGCACGCCGAAGGTCTCGACCATCTCGTCGTGGGTCTCGCCGAGGCCGACCATCAGGCCGGACTTCGTCGTCACCTGGTCGCCGCCCATCTCCTTGGCGTTGCGCAGCACGCGGCAGGAGCGCTCGAACTTCGAGCCGCGGCGGGCGACCTTGTAGAGCCGCGGGACCGTCTCGACGTTGTGGTTGAAGACGTCGGGCCGCTCGGCGATGACCTTGGCCAGCGGCATCTCGTGGCCCTGGAAGTCCGGCGTCAGCACCTCGACCTTGCAGCCTGGCGCCTGCATGCGGATCGAGCGGATGACGCCGACGAACGCGCTCGCGCCCTTGTCAGGCAGGTCGTCGCGGTCGACGCTCGTGATGACCGCGTGGCGCAGCCCCATCCTGGCGACGCTGCGCGCCACCCGCAGCGGCTCCAGCGGGTCGTTCCAGGTCGGCTTGCCCGACTGCACGTTGCAGAAGCCGCAGCGCCGGGTGCAGGTGTCGCCGAGGATCATGAACGTCGCGGTGCCGCGCTCCCAGCACTCGCCGACGTTGGGGCAGGCGGCCTCCTGGCAGACGGTGTGCAGCGACTCCTCGCGCACCATCTCGGTGAGCTGGCGGTAGGTCGGGCCGCCGGGCGGCGGGACCTTGAACCACGGCGGCTTGCGGCCGCGGAACGGCTCGTGCTCGGCGCCGATCACCTTGGTCACGTCCATCCCGCCCGGGTTGGAGCGGGACCGCGTGACGTGGATGCGCTCGGTGGTGCTCAACTCGCCATCCAGACTACCGAGCGCATCCGGCGCGGCCGGGCGGCCGCGCGCCTAGCCGAAGCGGAGGGTGCGGCGGGTGGCCGAGTCGTTGCCGGCGGCGTCGGTCGCGACCACGCGGACCTTCAGCTTCACCTCGCCGCTCCGGCGGGCCAGCCGGCGGCGCTTGTTCGTCGCCTTGAAGGTCAGCTTCGTGCGCCCGGCGCTCGTCAGCCCGCCCTCGGCCGAGCCGACGCGGCGGTCCCCGCGCAGCAGCTCGCCCGCCAGGACGCAGGTCTCCGAGCAGGAGACGGCGACCCGCAGCGTCCGGCGCAGCGAGCGCTTCTTCTGCCGGCGGTCGACGGCGATCAGGACGTCGGGGCGCTGGAGGTCGTCCGGGACCGGCCCGGCGGCGGCGATGCCGCGCAGGTTGCCGGTGGCGAGCAGCGGCCGCTTGGCGGCCGGGGCCAGCGCGCCCGTCTTGAGGTCGATGGCGAACAGCTCGGCACCGGCCGCGCCGGCGCGCTGCGCCGCGACCCAGCCGCGCCCGTCCACGCCGATGTCGAAGCTGGCCCCGCCCGCGATGTCCACGTTGAGCGGCCCGACCGTGTTGAGGATGCCGCTGGCGGGCGGGTTCTGGAACACGAGGACGTCGCGGCCGGAGTCGATCCCCAGCAGCTGCGTGTCGGGCGCGTTGGGGACGTTGTTGGTGTACGCGGCAGCGCCGACCTGCGGGAGCGCACCGGCGTTGGGGTCGCCCTCGGCGTAGCCCAGCGCGTTGTCCTGGGCCGCGACCTGGCCGTTCTCGGGCGCGATCCGCAGGTTCTGGCGGCCGTCGGAGACGACGCGGATGCGGTCGGCCTGCGGGCTGAAGTCGAAGCCGAAGCTCGTGCCGGCCAGCGGCGGCGTGAACGGGTCGCCGACGGGCGTCGCGGCGCCGGACAGCGGCGAGACGACGTAGATCCGGTTGGTCGCCCCGAGGGCGTAGAGCTGGCCGGTGAGCGGGCGGATGTCGACGCCGAGGATCTGCTCGCCGGGCACGAGCCCGGTCAGCGGGACCGAGCGCAGGACGTGGCCGGGCGAGTCGGACTGGAACGTGACGAGCTGGTTGTCGGCCGTGACGCCGTAGAACGCCTCGGCGGCCAGGGCGGGAGCGGGCGCCGCCAGCGCGGCGGCCGCGCCCGCGCCGGCCAGGATCAGGCGAAGTCTCATAACTCTGCTGGTTCGGGGCCGGCGGCGCGATTCCTATAAGACAGGTCCGGCATGGGACACGGCGAGGAATCGGCGGGTGGCCGGATCGGCCGCCGGCGCGTGCTGCGCGACGCCGGCCTGGTCGGCCTCGGGGCGGCCGGGATCGTGCTCGCGGCGGCGGGCTCGGAGGACGCCGGCCCGAGCGGAGCCGGCGTCTTGGACGTGCGCGACGCCCGCTTCGGGGCGGCCGGGGACGGCCGCGCCGACGACCGTGCGGCGATCCAGAAGGCGCTCGACGCCGTCGGCGACCGCGGCGGCGCCGTCTTCCTCCCGCCCGGCGACTACGCGGTCGGCGGCCCGCTGGCGCCGCGCAGCCGAACGCTCCTGTGCGGCGTCCACACGCCGCGGTGGATCGGCGGCGAGGCGCCGGAGTCGGCGTGCCGGATCGTCTGCCGCGAGGGCTTCGCCGGCGAGGGGCTGATCGCGCCGGCGCAGGGCACGGCGGCGGTCACGGTCCGCAACCTGGCGCTCGTCGGGGCCGGGCGCGGGGACGGCGTCCACGGGCTGCGGATGCCGTCCGGCGGCGGCGAGTCCTCGTTCTGCCTCCAGGACGTGACGATCGCCGGCTTCAGCGGGAGCGGGATCTTCGGTCGCCTGCACGTCGCCGACCTCGTCAACTGCTTCATCCACGACAACCGCGGCTGGGGCGTCGAGGCCTCGGGGGGCGCCGGGTGGTTCGACGTCCACGTCGCCAACGCCTACCTCTTCTACAACCGGCAGGGCAACCTGCTCTTCGACGGCCCGGCGGTCAGCGGCGCCGTCGACTTCGTGAACTGCCGGTTCGAGCGGGCGGGCACCGACCCGCGCGACGTCTTCTCGCCGCGCAACCCCTCCGCGCCCGGCGTGCGCGTGACCGGCGCGCAGCTCCTGAGCTTCACCAACTGCAACACGGACGCCAATTGCGGCAACGGGTTCGAGCTCGTGGGCGGCGGCGGGACGGTGCGCGACGTCCAGCTCACGAGCTGCCGCTTCCAGCGGGACGGGACCGGCGTCCCCGGCGACTCGGCCGGGCTGGTGGTGCGCGGCGCGCGGCGCGTCATGGCGGCCAACTGCCTGGTGGTGGAGGGCAAGCCCGACGACGAGGGCCGCGGCGACGCGGTCGGCCCCCGGTACGGCGTCTCGGTCACCGGGACCGCCGGCTTCGAGTGGATCGGCGGATCGGTGACGGTCGGCGACCCGGGGCGGGCGTACCGGCTGGGGGAGGGCAACGAGGCGACGGTGATCTACGACGCGGCGCGCGGCTACTTCACGCTGCCGCAGGCGCGGCCGGCGGCGCCGGTCGAGGGCGCCACGTACGTCGACGCGGCGGCCGGGCGGCTGTTCGTCTGGGCCGGCGGGACGTGGCGGTCGGTGACGCTCGACCCGTGACGGTTCGGCGGCGTCGATCCACCGCGGATCCGGCTACGCCGGGATCTGCTGTTCGGCGGCGCGGGCGACGACTTTCTCGCCGGGTCGTCGACTAGATGGGCAGGGGCGCCCGGGGCTCGATCCGGGCGCCCGGGATGCCGAGCCGCTCGGGGGTGACGATCCGTTGGCGGCGCCCGAACGCCTGCGCGAACTGGTGGGCCATGCGCTTGCGGAAGCACTTCAGCCGCTCGGGGGGCGTGCCGCCCGGGGCCTCGCTGAGCACGCTGGTCATGCGGACGCCGGAGAGCCCGCACGGCACCACCCAGTCGAACGGCTGCAGGTCGTTGATGACGTTGATCGCGAAGCCGTGGGTGGTGACGCCGCGCGACACGTGCACGCCGATCGAGGCGATCTTGCGGTCCTCGACCCAGACGCCAGTCAGCCCCTCGCGCGGGCCGGCCTCGATCCCCTCCTCGGCCAGCGCGGCGATCATCGCGTCCTCCATGGTGCGCAGGTAGGCGATCACGTCGACGATGCGCATGATCGGGTAGCCGACCAGCTGGCCGGGCCCGTGGTAGGTGAGCTTGCCGCCGCGGTCGGTCTGGACGACGTCGATGCCCTGGGCGCGGTACCACGCCTCGCCCATGGGGATCTCGGTCGCGTCCGAGCGCCGGCCGCGCGTGTAGACCGGCGGGTGCTCGAGCAGCAGGAGAAGATCGCCGAGCTCGTGCGCCTGGACCCGGTCGCGCAGCGTCTCCTGCAGATCGACGGCCGCGCGGTACTCGACCTGCGGCAGATGGCAGACCAGCAGCTCCTCGGGCATGCTGACGAGCTTAGACCCCGTGAGGAGGCCGCCCGTGCCGACGTTCGTTCCCTACTTCGCCTATCAGGACGCCGCTGCCGCGATCGACTGGCTCGAGTCCGCTTTCGGCTTCGCGGTGACCCGCCGCATCGACGGCGAGGACGGCGCTCTCGTGCACGCCGAGCTGCGCTTCGGCGACGACGGCTTGCTGATGGTCGGGTCGGCGACCGTCGAGCACGCGCCCGTCGACCGCCCGTCCAGCTACGGGATCTACGCGCGCGTCGAGGACGTCGACGCCCACCACGACCGCGCCAAGGCCGCCGGCGCGGAGATCGTCCTCGACCCCGAGGACACGGAGTGGGGCGCCCGCCAGTACCGCGTGCTCGACCTCGACGGCTACGAGTGGACGTTCGGCAGCTACGCGTCGGACCGCTAGTAGCCGGCCATCCCGGGCTGGTTCTGGGCGCCGTCGACGACGACGTTCGTCCCGTTGATCCAGCTCGCGCGGGGCGAGAGCAGGAAGGCGGCGACGTCGGCGACCTCCTCGGCGGTCCCGAGGCGCTTCTCGGGCAGCTCGTCGTCGAGCCAGGCCTGGAACGCCTCCGGGTCGGCGGCGCGGCGCCTGGCCCACGAGCCGCCCTCGAAGAGGATCGAGCCGGGGGAGAGCGCGTTGACCCGGATGCCGTCCGGCCCGAGCTCGCGCCCGAGCGAGGCGGCCAGGTGGATCTCCGCGGCCTTCGCGGCGGCGTACTGCGCCTTCGGCTGCGGGCGGACTCCGGAGATCGAGGCGATGAGGAGGATCGTGCCGCCGCCCGCTCGCTGGAGGTGCGGCGTCGCCGCGCGGGCGAGCACGGCCGCGTGGGTCACGTTGAGGTCGAAGGTCGTGCGCCAATCCGCGGCGCTCGTCTCGTGGAGCGCGCTGCCGCCCGCGCCGCCGCCGGCGTTGGCGACCACCAGGTCGAGCCCGCCGAGCGCGCGAGCAGCGTCGTCCACAAAGCCCGCGAGCGCGTCCTCGTCGGTGACGTCGACGGCGGCGCCGTAGTCGAACGGCGCCTCCTTGACGGCGCCGGCGTCGCGCGCGCAGATGGCCACCTTCGCGCCCTCGGCGGCGAGGCGGCCGGCGATCGCGCGCCCGATCCCGCGGGTGCCGCCGGTCACGATCGCGCGCTTGCCGGTCAGCTCGAGGTCCATGGGCGGGACAGGTACCCCGGACGTCATGCCGGGTCACAACGTCACATCGGCGAAGCCGAACGCGCCGGATGTGACGTTGAACGTCCATAGCCCCCACAACGTCACAACGGCGGCCAAAGCCGCCACGGATGTGACGTTGTGCAGGCCGATCCCGCCCACGCCCCTCTCACCGTGACTCTCGCAAGCCGTTCCCCTCTCCCTGCGTCCCAAAGACAGACGCACCAAAGGAACCCTCCCCTATCAATGCCCGAAGTCCCGCGGTCGCCGAGCGACCTCAAAGGCTCAACTGCGCCGGCGGATACGTCAGCGACCCGTCCACCCCCACCACCGCGAACGCGGTGAGCTCATGCGCCGCGATCCGCCCGCCGGGAAGGAGGTGGCGCACCTCCCACCCGCGCGCCACGAGCGCGTCCGCGACGAGCCGCCGGTGGCAGCGCCACCACGGCGCCTCGGCGCACATGAAAGCCGTGGGGGCTGAGCGCGCAAGGGCCTGCAGTCGCACCAGCCCCTCGGCGAACTCCGGCGTCGCCATCCAGTCCGCGTAGCCCTGGAAGGCCGCGTTCTCCCAGCCGCCGTTGACCGAGCCGGGCACCCGCGAGCGTCGGCCGCCGAGCGCCGGCAGGTGCGCGTAGCCGATGCCGGCGGCGGGCAGCGACTCCGCGAGCGCCTCGGCGTTGAACCACGGCAGCCGCCGCGAGCCGGGGAAGCGGCGCACGTCCGCGATCCCGCCGACGCCGGCCCCGCGCAGGAGCTCGACGAACGCGTCGAGCTCCTGCGTGGAATGGCCCACTGTCCATACGTCCGGAATCGGGTTTCGCCCGGCCCGACTTCGCTGTCGCTCGTCGTCTGGGCGACGCTACGCGGTCCAGGCCTCCAACTTCCGCCGCAGCGCCGTGAGGAACTGCGCCGCCAGCGCGCCGTCGAGCGCGCGGTGGTCCCAGGACATCGGGAGGTAGGTCATCGGGCGGATGGCGATCGAGTCGTTGCCGAGCTCGTCGGTGACCACGACCGCGCGCTTGACGACCGCCTCGGTGTCGAGGATCGCCACCTGCGGCTGGTTGATGATCGGCGTCGCCATGATCGCGCCGAACTGCCCCGGGTTGGTGATCGTGAACGTCCCGCCGCGGACCTCGTCCG
>DASVQH010000061.1:0-2892 GCA_036389195.1 Solirubrobacteraceae bacterium | reverse complement strand
CTGCCCTACGTCGCGTTCGCGCAGGCCGCCGAGCGCGCGGCCCGCCTCGCGCAGCGCGGCGAGGCTCGTGCCGAGGATCGCCGCCAGCTTCAGGAGCACGGTGTCCGACACGCCCGCCTCGTCCAGCCGGCCCTGCTCCATGCGGTGGTAGTACTCGCGGACCTTGGCCTCGCGCGCCGGCACGCCGAGGTCGCCGGCGAGCCGCGCGACGACCTCCCGCCGGCGCAGCTGCGCCGCGTTGCGCAGACGCGGGAGCAGCGCGGGCCACAGTCCCGAGGCGCCGCGGGCCGACACCGCGATGTCCCGCATCAGCGGGCCGTCCAGCGCCGCCGCGAACGCCGCGGGATCCCAGCTCCGGCGCGGACCCGCGGCGAGCACCTCGTCGATGCGACGCGCGAGCTCCCGCCTGCGGGCCGGCGCCGCGCGGCCGAGGAACGGCCGGGGATCGGGCGGCGTGCCGCTCGCGTCGCGGGCGGCGAGGTACTCGGAGAGGAGGTGGTCGGGATCTTCCATGGGTCTCACGACGACTCGTCGAGCAGCTCGGCGACGCGCCGCCGGAACCGCGCCGCGATCTGATGGACGTTGTTCTCGGTCATTCCGTCTCCGATCTCGGCGGCGGTCTCGGTGGCGCTCAGGCCGGCGAAGACGTAGGCCTCGACGGCGGCCCCGTGCACGTCTGACAGCTCGGCGATCGTCTGCTCGATCACCGCCTGGACGTCGACCGCGCCGGTCTCGTCGGGTGTGCTGCCGGCGGGCGGCCGGGCGCCGTCCTCCCCCTCGTGCTCGTCGGGCAGCGGCGCTTCGCGGGGCGAGCGCTCGACCTTCCGCCAGTAGTCGGCGACCTGCCGGTCGACGATTGTGTGCATCCAGCTGCGGAACTCGCCGACCGACCCGCCGCTGAAGGCGCCGGGCCTGAGCGCCGAGGCGACGGCGCGCAGGAGCCCGGCGTCCGCGACGTCCTCCACGTCCTGCGCCGGCACCTTGGCGGCCACGCGCACCGTGACGATGTCCCGGTAGCCGAAGGCCAGGATCTGCAGGGCGCGCGCCGCCTGATCCGGCCGGCCGGCCGCACGCGCCGACGTCGCGTGCTCGAGGATCGCCTCGTCCGCGAGCGCGTGGATCTCGTGGTCCGGGCGGGCGTGGAAGGCCTGGGCGGGCACCGCGCTGGACGGTAGCCCGATCAGCCCGCCACCGGCAGCGTCGCCCGCAGCGTCGTCCCGCGCCCGGGCTCGCTCTCGATCACCAGCGCGCCCTCCTGGGCGGCCACCCGGTCGAACAGGCCGGTGAGGCCGCTGCCGCGCCCCGGGCCGGCGCCGCCCACGCCGTCGTCGCGCACCTCGACCCGCAGCACGGCTCCCTCCAGCTCCGCCACGACGCGCGCCGAGTCCGCTCGCGCGTGCTTGACGACGTTGGCCAGCGCCTCGGCGATCACGAAGTAGGCGGTCGTCTCGGTCGCGGCGGGGAGGCGCGGCGCGGTGACGTCCACGTCGACCGGCAGGAGCAGGTCCGCGCAGAGGCTCTCGACCCCGGCGCGCAGCCCGCCGCGGGTGAGCGACGCGGGCAGGATCCCGCGCACGAGGTCGCCCAGCTCGGCGCTCGCCCGCTCGGCGTGCAGCAGCGACTCCTCGATCAGGTGCGCGCCGTGCCACGGGTGCTCCTCGAGCGCCTGTCTGGCCAGCTTGAGGTTGATGATCGTCTGCACCAGGCGCTGCTGAGCGCCGTCGTGGACGTCGCGCTGCAGGCGCCGGCGCGACTCGTCGGCGGCCGCGACGACGCGGGCGCGGGAGGCCGTGAGCTCGGCGCGGCTCTCCGCGTTGGCGATCGCGGTGCCGACGAGCACCGCGAACTGCGCGAGGCGGTCCTCCGTGCCGGCCGGGAGCACCCCTCCCGGCCCGGTGGTCGAGAGCATGCCCCAGACGCGCCCCTCGGCCATGATCGGCACGACCAGGGTCGCCGAGACGTCGTACTCCCGCGCCAGGCCTTCGGCCGGCGTGCCTGCGAAGTCCGTGACGCGGAGCGCCCGCTGCGTCCGCAGGAGCTCGGCCGCCCAGGGCGCCCCCTCGCACGGCACGACGAGGCCGACCGGCACGTCCTCGCGGTGAGTGGCGACGACGATCGCGGTCCCGTCGGGCTGGAAGCGCAGCAGCGACATCCCGGCGTCGCCGAGCAGGTTCGAGGCCTCGACCGCCACCGCCGCGAAGACCTGCTCGGGCGGCACGCCGCGGGCGACGAGCTCGGCGACCCTGCGCAGGGCGGCCTGCTCGTCGGCGAGCTGCTGCACCTCGGCGCTCGCCTGCGCGCTCGCCAGCGCGGCCGCCACGAGCTCGGCGAACTGCTGGAGCCGGAGCTCGGCCGCGGCCGGGAGCCGGCGGTCGGGCGTCGTGGCGCCGATCATCCCCCAGACCCGGCCCTGGACGGTGATCGGGGCGCCGACGCTGGAGCCGACCCGGTACTCGCGCGCGTACCGCGGCGCGTCCGCGGCCGGGTAGGTGTCCAGGCGCGCCGGCCGGCCGGTCCGGAGGATCAGCGCCGGCGTGCTCTGGTCGTCCCGGCCGACCGCGAACCGCGCGCCGATCGGCGCGGGCCCGCCGCAGGACGCCAGGACCGTCGCGCACCCGTCCTCGTCGAAGCGCAGGAGCGTGGTCGCCTCGTCCTCCGTCAGCTTGGACGCCTCTGCCGCCACCGAGTCGAACAGCACGTCCTCCGGCACTCCGCGGGCGACGAGCTCGGCGACGCGGCGCAGCGCGGCCTGCTCGAACGCGAGGCTGCCGAGGGCGGCGCGCGCCTGGGCGCCCGAGATCGCCGTGCCGGCGATGTCCGCGAACTGGGCGAGGCGGTCCTCGGTCCCCGGCGGCAGCGACCAGGCGTCCGAGAGCGCCGAGAGCGCGCCCC
>DASVQH010000060.1:0-4287 GCA_036389195.1 Solirubrobacteraceae bacterium | reverse complement strand
GCCCTCCGGGTCGAGGATCTGCAGGCGGACGGTGCGCCGCCGCTTGCCGCCGCGCCGCTTGACCTTGACCACGCGCATGAACCGGTAGCCGCCGAACTCGGCAGCGGCGTCCTTGGTCGCCGGGCCCGGCGTGGCGCTGAGCGGGACGGCGGGCGCGTTCGTCGCCGCGGCGCCGCAGCCGCCCGGCACCTTGGCCGGCGCGCCGGCCGGCACGGGGGCGCCCTGGTAGCGGGCGCGCTGGACCTCGGCGGCGCCGGCGGTGGTCGGCCAGCGCTTGCAGTCCTCGCCGGTGTAACGGAACACGTCCAGCCCGCGCACGATGTCGCCGGCGAAGATGTAGCCCTTGTGCGGCTTGGCCGACCAGGTGTCGGCGCCCGTGGCCTTGAAGTAGCCGAGCTCGACCGGCGCCTCGGGCTTGGAGAAGTCGACGACGCGGACGCCGCGGCCGTACCAGGCGATCGTCAGGCGGTTCTCGTCGGGTGCCTGCCAGAACACGTGCGAGGTGCAGCCCTCGTCGCCCGTGTCGGTGGTGGCGGCCGGCGTGTTGTAGGCGCCGACCTGGTCGACCTTGCCGCCGACCTCCTTCAGCGTCCCGTCGGGGTTCAGCCGGATCAGGTGCACCGCCCCGGGCGACGCCGTCGCCACCTGGCCGTCGGTCGGCGCGGGGATCTGCTCGACGCGGCCGCCGCACGCCACGACGCCGTTGCCGCCGCCGTACTCGTCCGTCTCGACCATCAGCGTGCGGTCGAAGTTCGGCTCGGCGCCGTGGGAGATGCCGACGCCGTGCTCTGACGCCGGGATCCGGTCGACGAAGGTGGGGTTGGTCGGGTCGGTCACGTCGAGGACGTGGGTGAAGGCGATCGACGCCGCGTAGGCGAGCACGCGCCCGTCGGGCCGGTGGTCGACCTGCAGGTCGTGCGGGCCGCCCTCGGGCGCGGCCAGCTTGGCGATCGACCTGGGCTGCGCGGGGTTCGAGAGGTCGAAGATCTCGAAGCGGCCGTGGGTCTGCGTGTACTGGTCGATGTACAGGCGCGGCCAGTCGAGCGTCACGTTGTGGACGCCGTCGACGAGCTGGTCCTGGCCGACCCACGCGACCTCCTTGGGGTTCGTCTTGTCGCGGATGTCGATCACCACGAAGCCCTCGTCGCCGGCGTGCTTGGGCTGGCCGGGGATGCCCTCGCCGCACTTGTTGTTGGGGTTCTCGACGGCGAGGACCGCGTAGCTGGCGTCGGGGGAGAGCTGGACGTCGTTCTGGCCGCCCGGGCAGTAGAAGCGGCTGACGCGCTTGGGCTCGCGCGGGTTGGCGATGTCGATGATCACCAGGCCCTCGCCGTAGGAGCCGACGTAGGCGTAGTCGCCCTGCAGCTCGAGGTCCGACGCCGCCACGGAGCCCTCGAGCGGGACGTTGGCGACGAGCTCCATGTTGGAGCCCTCGCCGGTCAGCGGGTGCGGATCGGCCAGCGCCTGCATGCCGAGCAGCCCGTCGGAGGTGCCGTCGGCGAAGTACGCGGCGAAGGCCTCGGAGGCGCTGCTCGCCTCGTAGGCGTCGTGGGCCTGGGCGCTGAGCGGGACGGCGGCGGCGAGGGCCGTGACGAGGAGAGCGGTGGCGATCCGGAGGCGCATGAGGGCGGACGGTAGCGCGACGCCGCGTAATGCGCCGTTCCGGTGCGACGGGCAGGCGCTGCGGCGCCGCCGTCGAACCCGACCGCCATGGGCAACCTCGCGAAGGACTTCAAGGCCTTCCTGCTGCGCGGGAACGTGGTCGACCTCGCCGTCGCGGTGGTGATCGGCGCGGCGTTCGGGGCGGTGGTCACGGCGCTGGTGCGCGACCTCATCACGCCGATCATCGCCGCCGTGGTCGGCAAGCCGGACTTCTCCGACCTGACCTTCACGATCAACAACTCGAAGTTCCTCTACGGCGACTTCCTCAACGCGGTGTTCGCGTTCGTCTCGATCGCCGCGGCGGTGTTCTTCTTCGTCGTCACGCCCATGAACGCGCTGCTGGCGCGGACCCGCCCGGCGGCCACGCAGGCCGTCGAGGACCCGCTGCGCGAGTGCCCGGAGTGCCTCTCGGAGGTGCCGGCGCGGGCGCGGCGCTGCGCCTACTGCACGGCGGAGATCGGCGCCGCCCCCGACGCCGCGCCGCACCCGGACGAGCCCTCGCCGCCCGACGCGCGTTAGGCGCGCCGGCGGATCAGCGCCGCGCCCACCGCGATCAGCACGAGCGCGAAGACCAGGAAGCCGACGTCCCAGCTCACCGGCCCGCCCAGGTCGTCGCGGATGTGGTGCAGGCCGAGGATGAAGTGGTTGGCGCTGTCGACGAGGTTGAAGATGCCCCAGCCGGCCAGCAGCGCGCCGGCGTGGACGCCCCACGGCGGCGCCACCTCGCCGCGCTGCCATGCCCGGTAGGCGGCCAGCGAGCCGAGCGTGGTCACGAGCCACGTGACCGCGTGGAAGATCCCGTCGGCCAGCGTGTTGTCCTCCAAGCCGGCCAGGCTGCTCGGCGGCGTCTGCGCCGACACCATGTGGTGCCACTGCAGGAGCTGGTGGAGCACGATGCCGTCGACGAACCCGCCGAGGCCGATGCCGAGCAGGATGCCGGGGCGGATCGAGGGGCGGGCGCTCAGGGCAGCGTCCCGGCGGTCTCGCAGCCCGAGATCGCGTCGGACGGATCGCGGTCGAAGCGGTCGCTGCCAAGGCCGCAGAAGAGCCGGTCGACCGTGCCGGTCCCGTCGCGGGTGGCGAGGCGGTCGTCGCCCGCGTTCCCGGCGAGCACGTTGGCGACGCCGTCGGCCCGGGGCGCGCGGAGGACGTCGGGGCCGGCGCCGCCGGTGAGGTTCTCCACGTCGGGCTGGACGTCGTCGCGGGTGCCGGCCGTCGAGCCGTCGAGCCGGTTGCCGTCGTCGCGGACGCCGTCGAGGTCGACCGTCACGCCGAGCGTGCGGTCGGCGTAGGTCGCCGTGTCGGTCCCCGCGCCGCCGGCGATCACGTCGCCGCCCGCGCCCCCGTCGAGCCGGTCCGGGCCTGCGCCGCCGGTCAGGGTGTCGTTCCCCGGGCCGCCGAAGATCCCCGACGGCCGGCCGCCGGTCAGGGCGACGGTGTCGTCGCGGTCCCCGGTCCGGATCCCCAGCGCCATGACCGTGCCGCACTGGACCTCGGTGGCGCTGAGCGCCGTGCAGTTGCGGCCGGGTTGCACCGGCAGGGCATCCTTGACCCGGTACGTCGAGTCGGAGACCTGCTGGACGGCCAGCCGGTTGGCCTGGCCGGCGACCGCCTGGAACGTGAGCAGGCCGAAGACGACGCCCACGCGCCCGGTCTTGATGTATTCAGTGGTCGCGCAACCCGTCACGGAGTCCGCCCCATCGGCCACGATCCGGTCGTCGTCGGGGACGTCCCCCTCGTTGCAGCTGATGTTGTCCACCTCGCCGTCGAACATCAGCGCCCGGTCGTCCTGGCCTCCCGCGAGCATGCTGTCGCGGCCCGGCCCCGGGTAGAAGATCGCGTGCACCGCCGTCCCCGCTTCGGCGGCGGCGGCGCGGCGGTCGTCGGGGTCGTCGTGGAGGCTGAACAGCCGGTCGTCGCCCGGGCCGCCGATCAGCGAGTCGCTGCCACCGGAGTTCATCAAGAGGTCGTCGCCTGCTCCTCCGGCGATGACGTCGTCGCCGTCGCCGGCGGAGATCTGGTCGGCGCCGCCGCGGCCGAAGACCACGTCGTCGCCGGTGGGCCCCGGCCAGTCGGTGTCGTTCGCGATGACGACGTTGGCCTTGTCGTCGAGCACGATGCGGTTCCCCCCGCTGCTGGGCTGGAGGTTCTCGACGCCGTCGTCGCTGTCGACGTCGTCGCCCTCGCCCTCGGCGCCGTCGTTCGCGGCGGCGTCGAGCGACAGGCGCATGAACTCGACGCGCGACGTGTAGGCGACCGTGTCGATCCCGGCGCCGCCGCTCAGCACGTCGCCGGCGTAGGCCGCCGCGGGCATCCCCGAGGCGGGGTCGGGCTCGAGCACGTCGTTGCCCGCGTCGCCCGCCAGCCGGTCGGCGTCCGGCCCGCCGAGCAGCTCGTCCTGCCCGGCGCCGCCGCGCAGCTGGTCCTTGCCCGGGCCGCCGTCGAGAACCGCGCGGGCGGCGCTCCCGGTGCGGAGGTCGCCGAGCACGTCGTCCCCCGGCCCGCCGTTGCTCGCGAAGGCGAACTGCGTCGGCACCCGCGCGTCCGGTCGCATCGCGTCGTCGCCGCCCTCGCCTTCGAGCCGGATCCGGTTGATGCCGTCGGTCGTGCAGCTGGCGAAGCTCG
>DASVQH010000059.1:0-26573 GCA_036389195.1 Solirubrobacteraceae bacterium | reverse complement strand
CCGAAGGGCCGCGGGCGCAAGCTCCATTCCCCGCCGGTCGCCGACGCCGCGCGCGACCTCGGCATCGACCTCCTCCAGCCGGAGCAGCTCCACGCGGACGAGACGCTGGCCGCCATCGCGGCCGCCGAGCCCGAGGCGCTGGTGGTCTGCGCGTACGGGGCGCTCGTCAAGGAGCCGCTGCTGAGCGACTACGAGATCCTCAACGTCCATCCGTCGCTGCTGCCGCGCTGGCGCGGCGCGGCGCCGGTCGAGCGGGCGATCATGGCCGGCGACGCGGAGACCGGGATGTCGATCATGCGGCTGACCGCGGGCCTGGACTCCGGCCCGGTCTGCCTGCAGGAGCGCACGCCGATCGGCCCGGACGACGACTACGCCTCGCTCGCCGCCCGTATGGAGACCCTCGGCGGCGACCTGCTGGTCCGCGCGCTCGACGAGCGCCCCCCGTTCGTCGAGCAGGACGAGGCCGGCGTCACCTACGCCGAGAAGATCGAGGCCGCCGACCGGACGCTCGACCCCGCCCGCACCGCCGCGGAGAACGAGCGGGTGGTGCGGGCGCTGCGGCCGCACATCGGCGCGCGGGTCGCGCTCCCGGGCGGCGAGTTTCTGGGGGTGGTGCGGGCGCGGGTGGCCGACCGGCCTGACCGCGACGGCGCCCTGCACGCCGAGGACGGGCGCGTGTTCCTCGGCGCGCTGGAGCTGCTCGAGGTCCAGCCGCCCGGCAAGCGGGCGATGGACGCCGCGGCGTGGCTCCGTGGCCGCCCGTCGTTCGGGTGAGGCCGCGCGCCGCGGATGCGGCGGTGTTGGGCGGCGGGGCGTGGACGCTCCGTTCGGGGCGGTGGTGTGCTGCGCCCGCGTTGCGGGACGGCTCTCTGATGGGTGAGGTAGGTGGGCTGGTACCCGGCGTGGGTGAGGGTTCGGTGGGCGGCGGTGGTCAACGTGGATCGCCGGTCACCCACACAGGGAGCGATCCACGTTGACCACCCTGGTGGTGGTCAAGGTGGATCACCCGAGGCGGTAGGCGAGCAATATCCACGTTGACCACCGCCATAACGTGGCAACGCCGCCCCGCGCGGGCGAGCGGATCCACGTTGAGGTCGTAGAGCGGCACAAACGTCGCAACACCGCCCGAAAGGCCGCGCTGCATCCACGTTGTGGCCCCTCTCACCGCGACTCTCGCAAGCCGTTTCCCCATCCCCGCGACCCTCGCGGAGAGACACGCGAGAAGAACCCTCCCCTATGAATGCCCGAAGTCCAGCTGCAACCGAGCGGCACCGAAAGCGAGGTCACGGCTGTGACGATCGGCACCTGCGGGCGCCGCGGCGCCCCCTAGGCTGGGAGACGATGCCCGCCGCCGCCACCCACGCCCGGATCGCCCCCGCGCGGGCGTGCGCGTTCGCGGTCCTGCGCCGCGTGGTCGAGGACGGCGCCTGGGCCGATCGCGCGCTGCTCGCCGAGGCCGACCGGCACGGCCTGGAGCCCCGCGACCGCGGCCTGGCCACGCGCCTGGCCTACGGCGCCGTGCAGCGCCAGGCGACGCTCGACCACCTGATCGAGCGCCTGGCCGGCCGCCCGGTGGAGGCGATCGAGCCTGGAGCGGCCGCGGCCCTGCGCCTCGGCCTCTACCAGCTGCTGTTCCTCGACCGCGTCCCCGCCCACGCCGCGGTGGGGGAGTCGGTGGAGCTGGCCAAGCGCCACTCGCGCGGCGGCGCCGGGCTCGTCAACGCGGTGCTGCGCCGGGCCGGCCGCGAGGCCCCCGCGATGCTCGCGGCGCTCCCCGACGACACGCCCGAGGCGGCGGCGCTGCGCCACTCGCATCCCGAGTGGATCGCCCGCCTGTGGTGGGACGCCCTCGGCGCCGAGGACGCGCGGGCGCTGCTGGCGGCCGACAACGAGCCCGCCGAGGGGTCATTGCGGGCGAACACGCTGCGCACGACCGCGCCCGCGCTGCTCGAGCGCCTCGGCGTCGCCGGCCGGCTGGC
The DNA here is from genome assembly GCA_036389195.1 of Solirubrobacteraceae bacterium. Classification (GTDB taxonomy): domain Bacteria; phylum Actinomycetota; class Thermoleophilia; order Solirubrobacterales; family Solirubrobacteraceae; genus JACCYI01. The sequence goes on along the minus strand of DASVQH010000059.1, from coordinate 24,594 downwards.
CGGGCCGGAGCTGCCCGAGGGCATCCTCCTCGACGCGCCGTTCGACGCGCACGGCGCCCCGGAATGGGCGGCGGGGGCGTTCATGCCGCAGTCGCGGGCGGCCATGGCCGTCGCCCGGCTCCTGGATCCGCAGCCCGGCGAGCGCGTCCTCGACCTGTGCGCCGCGCCCGGCGGCAAGTCGACCCACCTGGCGGCGCTGATGGAGGACCGCGGCGAGGTCGTCGCCGTCGAGCGCCATCCGGGACGGGCCGCAGCGCTCGCGCGGACGGCGGAGCGGCTCGGGGCGACGATCCTCGAGGTGCGCACGGCCGACGCGGCCGAGCCGCAGCCCGATACGTTCGACCGCGTGCTGGTCGACCCGCCGTGCTCGGACCTCGGGACGCTGCGCTCGCGCCCCGACGCGCGCTGGACCAAGGCCGCCGAGCAGCCCGCCCGCCTGGCCGAGCTGCAAGGCCGGATCCTGCGCGCGGGCGCCGCGGCGCTGCGTCCGGGCGGCACGCTGGTGTACTCGACCTGCACGATCTCGCCGGCCGAGAACGAGCGGGTCGTCGACGCGTTCCTGGCGGAACGTGCGGACTTCGAGGCCGACGACCTCCAGGCCATCCTGCCGGTCTGGAAGCATCCAGGTGTGGAGCGCCATCTCCAGACCCTCCCGCACCGCGACGGGACGGACGGCTTCTTCGTGGCGCGGCTGCGCCGGGCGGTGGCGGCGTGAGCGAGGCGGCCATCGACCTCGGCCCGGTCTGCCCGGGCTGCCACGAGCCGTGGCTGCGCCCGACGAACCTGCCGGGCCGCTACCGCTGCGTCAACTGCCTGCGGCGCTACGAGCTGACCTCGGTGTGCCCGAACTGCGGGGAGCACTCGACGATCGTCCGGATGTCGAACACGGCGCTCTACGTGTGCGGCTGCTGCGGCTCGTCGATGCTCCAGGCCATATGAGGGGCGTCGCGCCGTCGATCCTCTCGGCCGACTTCGCGCGCCTGGGCGCGCAGGTCGACGAGGTCATCGCCGCGGGCGCGCGGGTCATCCACGTCGACGTGATGGACGGGCACTTCGTGCCCCCGATCACCATGGGGCCGCTCGTGGTCGACGCCCTGGCCGCCGCCGTCCACGACGCGGGCGCGGAGATCGACGTCCACCTGATGATCGAGCGGCCTGAGCGCCACGTCGCGGAGTTCGCCCGCGCGGGTGCCGACAGCATCACGATCCACGCCGAGGCGACCCCGCACGTCCACTACGCGCTCTCGGCCATCCGCGAGGCGGGCGCCCGCGCCGGACTCGCCATCAACCCGGGGACGCCGCCGGAGGTCATGACCGAGGTCGCCGCCGACCTCGACCTGGCGCTGTGCATGACCGTGAACCCCGGCTGGGGCGGCCAGCCGTTCATCCCCGCGTCCCCGGCGAAGATCCGGCGCCTGAAGGCGCTGTGCGGGCCTGCCACGGTCATCGAGGTCGACGGCGGCATCGGCCCGGCCACCGCCGCCACGTGCGCCGAGGCGGGCGCGACCCTGTTCGTCGCCGGCTCGGCGGTGTTCGGCGCGTCCGACCCGGGCGCCGCCGTCGCCGAGATCGCCGCGGCGATCGCCGGCGCGGCCTAGAGCTCGTCCAGCCGCGGCGGCGAGGCGCCGGGGCGCTCGCACGTGCGGGCCGCGACCAGGCACGCGAACGCCACCGCGGCCTCGACCGCACCGGCGTCGGCCAGCGCGTCGCGCCCGTGGCCCTCGCGGCGCCACCAGGCGGCGAAGCCGCCGGCGAACGCGTCGCCGGCCCCGATCGAGTCCGCCACCTCCACGCGCGGCGCGGGGACGTCGATCGCCGTGCCGTCGCGCAGGAGCGCCGTGGCCCCGTCCGGCCCGCGCGTGAGCAGGACCAGCGCCGGCCCCGGGTCGGCGAGCAGCGCGGCTGCGGCGTCGCGCACCGGCCGCCCCGGATCGAGCCACGCGAGATCCTGGTCTGAGACCTTGACGACGTCGGTGCGCGCGAGGACGCGCGCCAGCCGCGCGCGGTAGCCGGCGGGGTCCGGCATGGCCGCCGGGCGGACGTTCGGGTCGACCACGACGAGCGCCGCGCCCGCGAGGCGTTCGACGACGGCCTCCAGCGCGGCGGCGAGCGGCTCGAGCACGAGGCCCAGGGTGCCGGCGTGCAGGATCGCCGGCGGGGCGCCCAGCGCGTCGACGGCGGCCCGCGCGGCCGCCCGCTCCAGGCCCGCCGCCGAGGTCCCCGCGGAGTAGAAGCGGTAGCTCGCGGCGCCGGCGGCGTCGAGCTCGGCCAGCGCCAGCGTGGTCGGGTCGTCGGTGGCCACGATCGCGGCGTCCGACACGCCGTCGTCCTCCAGCCCCGCCCGCAGGCGCCGCCCGAAGCGGTCGGAGGACAGCCGGCCGAGGTAGGCGGCCGGCTGCCCCAGGCGGGCGACCGTGCGGGCCGTGGTGTACGGCCCGCCGCCGGGGTGCCCCGCGATCTCCCCGCGCTCGCCGAGCGTCAGGTCGACCAGGGCCTCGCCGGCGACGAGGACCGGTCCGTCGGGTGCTACTTGACGACCAGCTTCATGCTCTGGTCGTCCTGACCGTGGACCGAGCAGTAGATGAGGTAGGTGCCCTTCTTCTTCATCTTCTTCTTGAAGGTGCCCGACTTCATCAGCTTGGACTCGAACTTCTTCGGGCCCTTCTTGACCACGACGTTGTGGACGGAGTCGCCCTTGAAGCGCCACTTCACGGTCGTGCCCTTGGAGACCGTGACCTTCGGGACGCCGTGTGAGCGCACGAAGTAGTTGTCGCCGACCTTGATCGAGGTCGCCGACGAGGCAGGACCGGCGGCGACGCCCGTGATGGCGATGGCGGCGACGACGGGCAGCGCGACGAGCTTGCGCATGTGGCGGGACTCCTTTGCGGGGAACGATGAGCGGGTCAGCACGGCATGGACTCCGGACCTGAGACACCGCTGCGGGGCTTTTCGTAACGGAACTTCGGCAGCGCCTTCTCGAGCTGCTCGACGGGGAGGCAGTTCGACCACGCGCTCTTCAGCCCGCCGGTGCGCCAGACGTGGGTCATCTGGTTGTCGCCCAGCTTGCCGTAGCGGTTGGGGTGCTGGTGGTAGATCGGGATCGGCCCGGCGAACGGCGGGCGATCCCCGGTCGGGACGCGGAACATGAAGCCGAGGAGGATCGGCTGCCCGTGGCGCGGCCACCAGTAGACGAGCGACTCCGGACGCTTGGCGTCGAAGATCCGCTTGTCCTTGTCGTAGGTGCTGCTGCGCAGGTGGAAGATCACCGGCCGCTTCCACTTGCGGGCGAAGCGCTTGAAGTTCAGCGCGCGGGCCGCGCGGTAGGTGCGGAAGCGCGTGTTGGCGGAGTGGCGGACCTCGATGCGCAGCCGCTCGGCCTGGGCGCGCTGCGCCGCGGTGGCCTGGTCGATGGCCGGGAACTTGGGCCCGTGGTTGTGGTGGTGGCCGCCCGCGCCGCCGCCGCCGGCGTCGCCGTGGTCATGGTCGGTGTGGCCGTCGCCCTCCTCGCCCTCCATGACGTCGAACGTCAGCGGCCCCGTGTCGCAGGAGCCCTTGACGACCTGCGCCGTCCCCGTGAAGTGATCGGACTCCGGGAACTTCGCGTCGACCTTCCACGTGCCGCCGCCCTTGGTGGTCCCGGAGGCGGTGAGCGTGCCGTCGTCGGCGATCGGGACGTTCTCCTCCGCGATGTCGACGTCGCACTGCTCGCTGTAGACGACGAGGAACTCGGCGGCGTGCGGATCCTTGCCGACCTGGACCTGGACGTGCCAGTTCTTGCCCTTGGTGGAGTGGTCGTGCGCCTCGAAGCTCGTGTTCTTGCCCGGGAGCGCGGCGAGCGCGGCGGCCGGGATGGCGGCGGCCGCGACGACCGCCAACGCGAGGGCGCTGCGGGCCCGTGGGCCGCGGCGGCGTCCTGTCGTCGTCATGTCTGCTGGCACGTCATCCCCTTCGTGTTTTGGTCTTTCAACACCGTAACGGGCCTGGCCCGCCCTTCCTAACGCCGGCAGGCGACCATGGTTGCGGTCGGCCCGGCCGGAACTTCGATGCCCCGGCTATCGTGGCCTGCCGTGCGACGCCTGCCTCCAGGCGCCCGGCGGTGGGTGCTGCTCGCCCTCGCCGCGATCCTCCTGCTCGGCGGCGGGCTGCGCTTCCACGCCGCGGCGACACCCGATCCGCAGCTCTCCCCCGACGAGAGATCCTACGCCAAGCTCGCTTTGAGTCTCACGCGGGGGACCTACGGCGACCGCGAGACCGGGCTGAAACGGCCCTTGCACTGGCCGCCCGGCGCGCCCGCGCTCTTCGCGGCGTCGCGGGTGGTCGACGACGACCCCGACTTCCCGGTCGCCTACTACCTGCAAGCGCTGGTCGCGACCCTGCTGATCGCCGTCTGCTTCGCGATCGCCGCAGTGGCGGCGGGGCCGCTCGCCGGCCTGATCGCCGCCGCGCTCGTGGCCTTCTATCCGCCGCTGATCACGCTGACCGCGTCGCTGCAGTCCGAGCCGCTCGGGGCGCTGCTGGTCGCGCTCGGCGTGCTGGCCGCGACCTGGGCGCTGCGCCGCGACGGCCGGCTGCGCTGGTGGGCGCTCTCGGGCGCGCTGTTCGCCGCGGCCGTCCTCACCCGCACCGACCTCCTGCTCGGGCCGCCGCTGGTGGCCGCCGTGGTCGGGCTCGTCCTGTGGAAGCGCCCGGGCGGCGCTCTGCGGCCGGCGCTGCGGGCCGCCGGCGTGCTGCTGGCCGCCTACCTGCTGGTGCTGGCGCCGTGGACGATCTACGTCTCCGAGCGCGCCGGCAAGTTCACGCCGGTCACCGAGGGCGACGCGGCGGCGCTCTTCGTCGGCACCTACCTGCCCGGCAAGGGGACGACCTACGGGATGAAGCGCGTGCTCGGGGACCAGGTCCGCGCCCGCAACCCGGAGCTGCGCGGGGTCGAGAACTACCGGCTCGAGGCCCAGCCGGTGCTCGACCTGATCGCCGAGCGGCGACCCTCGTTGACCCGCGAGGCGGCGCTGCAGGCCGAGGCGCGCGAGAACCTGCGCCGCTACGCCCTCGGCCGGCCGGTCGCCTTCGCGGGCATGATGCTCGACAAGGTCCGCCGCACGTGGTTCCTGTCGAGCCGCGCCGGCTCGCTGCAGAAGTCCAAGGCCACGCGGGTGTACCACGTGATCCTCGTCTCGGCGTGCTGTCTGCTGATGCTCGTGGCGATCGCGCGGCGGCGCTCGGCGGTGGCCGGGATCTGCGCCGTCCTGGTCGCCTACTCGATGCTGCTGCACGCGGTGTTCGTCGCCAAGCCCCGCTACAACCTGCCGCTCATCCCGCTGCTGATCGTCGGCGGCGTGGTGGCGGGGGCGGCGCTGCTGGCCGCGCGCCGCTCAGCGCTTGCGCGCGATGGTGAGCCCGTCGGCGAACGGGACGAGGACCGCGTCCACACGCTCGTCGCCGGCGATCCGTGAATTGAGGTCGTGCACGGACCGGCCCAGGTCCGAGCCCTCCGGGTCGAGCACCCGGCCGCCCATCAGCGTGTTGTCGATCAGCACGAGGCCGCCGGGCTCCAGGCGCTCGAGCACGAGCTCGTAGTACGCCGGGTTGCCCTCCTTGTCGGCGTCGAGGAACGCGAAGTCGAAGGCCGCCTCCGGCGGCAGCGCCCGCAGCGCGTCGGCGGCGGGGCCGACCCGGATCTCCACGCGGTCGCCGACGCCCGCGGCGTCGAGGTTGCGGCGCGCGACGGCCGCGTACTCCTCGGAGAGCTCCAGGCACAGCAGCGTGCCGCCCTCGGCCAGCCCGCGGGCGATCGAGACCGCCCCGTAGCCGGTGAAGGTCCCGACCTCCAGTGCGCGGCGCGCCCCGGCGATCCGCGCGAGCAGCGTCATCAGGGCGCCCTGCTCGGGCGGCATGAGCATCCCGGCGTGGGGGAGCGCCTCGGTCTCGCGTTGCACGCGCGCCAGCACGTCGTCCTGGCGGGCGCCCCAGCGCACCGCGTAGTCGACGAGCTCGGGGGTGATGGCGGTCTTCATCCGTCGCGACGGTACACGGCGGAGAGCAGCGCGCAGAGGATCCCCGCCGCGCCGGCGTAGCCGACCTCGGTGCGCAGGAGCGGGTCGGGGATCGCCGAGGAGACCATCCAGGCGACGAACAGCGCCGCGCTGGTCAGCCAGGCGGCGGCCGCCAGGCCGGCCCGGTCGCGCGCCAGCGCGGCCTGGTTGAGCGTCCCGGCGATCAGATGCGCGCCCATCCCGACCGCGATCAGGGCCAGCCCGCCGCGCTCGTAGGTGAAGCCGTCGGGGAAGAGCACGTCCATCGCGTACGGGCCGAGCACCAGCAGGCCGACGGCGACCGCCCCGGCGAAGGCGGCGATCGCCAGCACCGTGATGCGGATCGCGCGTGCGAACTCCGCGCGGCCGGCGGTCGCCTCCAACCCGGCGAGGTGGGGCAGCAGCGAGCCCTGGATCGCCTGGAAGAGCTGCAGCGGCGCCCGCGCGATCAGCAGCACGTTGAAGACGAAGCCCGCCGCCGCGCCGGCCTCGGTGATGTCGACCGCGATCACCGCGGCGTTCAGGAGCGTCTGCTCGGCCAGCATCACCGCGAAGACGGCGAGCGCGAAGCGCCCGCCGCGCCCGAGCGCCAGGTCGTCCTTGCGGCGACGCTCGCCCTCGGGGGCCGCCACGCGGCGCGAGAAGGCCGCCGGGACGACGACCAGCGAGACGAGCGGCGCGGCGGCCATGCCCAGGGCCACGGCAGTCTGCCCCGAGGCGATCCCGACGGCGACGGCCAGCGCGAAGCACAGGCGCGAGGACGCCTCCAGGAAGACCAGCCCGCCGTAGAGGCCGAACTGCTGGTGGCCCGCGAGGTAGCCGCGGGCGAAGTAGGACGCCGCGTAGGCGAGGACGCCGGCGACGAGGATCCAGTAGAGCGCGTTCACGCCGTCGAAGAGCCCGTCCTCGATCGGTCCGCGCAGCGCCAGCGCGGCGGCCAGGAAGGCGAGCGCGAAGCCGCCCTGGATCAGCAGCGGCGTGCGCAGCGGGTGGTCGTGGTGCAGACCCCGGGCGCGGCGGTCGGCGATCGTCCGCGACAGCAGCTGCTCGATCGGCCGGTAGATCACCGAGACGGTCACGAACATCACCGACCACAGCAGCGAGATCCGCTTGTAGTCGATGTCGCCGAGGACGTGGGCGGCGACCGAGAAGTAGGCGAAGGTGACCAGGCCGGTCGACGCGATGCCGACGGAGAGGAGCTTCGCCCCCCGGCCATAGCCCGTGGACGCGCCCTCCGGGCTAGAGCTTGACAAGCAGCATCGTCCAGGGGAACGGCGAGCGAGCCTCGACGACCTCCCCGTGCTGCGACAGCAGCGAGACGAAGCTGCGCTTGGACCAGTGGTTCACGTGGCCCGGCGTGTTGCCCAGGTCCTTCAGGTAGGCGCCCCGCGCCATGTTGAGCGCCCGCCACAGCGGCTCGCGCGGCACGGAGACCAGCAGGTGCCGCGACGCGACCCGCGCCATCTCGGCCACGGTGTGCGCCGGGTCGGGCACGTGCTCGAGCACCTCGATGGCGGTGGCGAGCTCGAACTCGCCGTCGGCGAACGGGAGGTTCTCGGCCTTGTTGATCCGGTACTCGAGGTTCGGCGCCGGGCGCTTCTCCCACTCGGCCTGGATCGCCGGGTCCTCGAGGTCGAGGCCGACGACGCGCCCGCCGCCGAGCGCCCGCGCCCACTTGTGGGTCAGCACGCCCTCGCCGCAGCCGACGTCGAGCAGCGACGCGGGCGCCGCCTGCTCGAACAGCTCGCCCAGCGAGCGCTCGAAGTTCGACATCAGCCGCCGCACGACCGGGTTGGTCGAGCCGTACTTGTCGTAGGTGTTGCCGGTGACGGTGCCTTCGGCGTCGCGCGTGACGGTCGCGCTCATACCTCCAGCGCCTCCCGCTCCTCGGTGTGGCCGCTCGGCGGGCCCGCCGCGGCGCCCGTGGTGGGCGGCTGCCCGGTCGGAGCGCGACCGGGCTCGTAGTGCGAGGGTGGGATGCCGAGGGCCAGCTCAATGCGCCGCACGCGCTCGAACGTCCGCTGGGTCAGCGTCCGCTGCGCGCTCAGCAGGTCGCCGATCACCCCGAGGGCGGCCAGCAGCATGGCGGCGTTGAAGAGCACCGCCCCGAGGATCAGCGACTGCACGTGGCCGGCCCCCGAGCCGGTCACGTAGAAGTAGGCGAAGCGCCCCCACACGATCGCCGCGACGATCCCGATCAGGATCGCCCCCGTCATGAAGACGCGCAGCGGCTCGTACTGCGAGTAGATCCGGAAGATCGAGAGCCCGTTGCGGCGGATGTAGGTCCACATCGACGGGAACAGGCGCGACTCGCGCAGCTTGTCGTTGGTGCGGATGGGGACGTGGTCGATCGCCACGGTCATCTTCCCGGCCTGGATGATCGTCTCGAGCGTGTAGGTGAACTTCGAGACGACCTGCAGCGCTAGCGCGGCCTCGCGGTTGTAGGCGCGGAAGCCGGACGTCGTGTCCGGCACCGTGGTGTCCGACGCGCGGCGCACGACCCAGGAGCCGAGGCGCTGCAGGGCCTTCTTGGCCGGCGAGAAGTGCTCGATCGTCATGACCTGGCGGTCGCCGACCACCATGTCGGCGTTGCCGGCCAGCACCGGCGCGACGAGCTTGGCGATGTCGCCGCCGTAGTACTGGTTGTCGGCGTCCGTGTTGACGATCACGTCGGCGCCGAGCTTGAGGCAGGCGTCGAGCCCCGCCTGGAAGCCGGAGGCCAGGCCCTTGTTGTTCGTGAGGCGGACGATGTGGTCGACGCCGTGCTCGCGGGCGACCCGGATCGTGCCGTCGGTGGAGCCGTCGTCGATGATCAGCCACTCGACGGTGTCGAAGCCCTCGACCTCGCGCGGAAGGTCGCGCAAGGTGATCGGGAGGCTGTCCTCCTCGTTGAGGCAGGGGATCTGGATGATGAGCTTCACGGCGGTCTCCCAAGGTACCGCCCGACCCGGCCATCGTTACTTTCTGACGGTTCATGGCGAGCCCGACGCTCACCCGCCTGGCCCTCGCCGTGCTCTGCCTCGGCGTGCTCGTCGGGTTCTTCGTCTTCCCGACGTATCCGAACTACGACTCCTACTACTCGCTGCTGTGGGGCCGCGAGCTGCTCGACGGCACGCGGCCGTTCTTCGAGGGCTTCCGCGTGCCGACCGAGCATCCGCTGGCGATCTTCGCCGGCGCGCTGCTGGGGCTGGCCGGCGACGTCGGCGACCGGCTGTGGATCGCGCTGATCTTCGCCTCGCTGGTGGCGCTGGCGTGCGGGCTGTACCGGCTCGGGCGCACGGCGTTCACCCCGCTCGTGGGCCTGATCGCCGCGGGGCTGCTGCTCAGCCGTTTCGACTTCCCGTTCCTCGCCGCGCGCGGCTACATCGACATCCCGTACCTGGCGCTGGTCATCTGGGCGGTCGCCCTGGAGGCCGAGCGCCCGCGCCGCGGGCTCGCCGTCTTCGTCCTCCTCGCGCTGGCCGGGATGCTGCGCCCCGAGGCGTGGCTGCTCTCCGGGCTCTACTGGCTGTGGATGGCCGTCCACGCGAGCTGGGGCGACCGGGCGCGGTGGGCGGCCCTGGCGGCGATCGGCCCGCTCGTGTGGTGCGCGGTCGACTTCGCCGTCACCGGCCACCCGCTCTTCTCGCTGACCTACACCACCGGCTCGGCCGAGGAGCTCGGCCGCCAGCGGACGCTGTCGGAGATCCCCGGCGCGATCCCCGGCTTCCTGCAGAACCTGGTCAAGCTGCCGGTCTTCCTCGCCGCGGTCGCCGGGTTGGTGCTCGGCGCGCTGCTCGTGCCGCGGCGGATGGTCATGCCGCTGGTCCTGCTGGGCTGCGGGATCGGCACCTTCGTGCTGGTCGGCGTGGCGGGGCTGAGCGTGATCGAGCGCTATCTGATCGTGGCGGCGCTGGCGCTGATGCTCTTCGCCGCCGTCACCGTCGGCGGCTTCGACCTGCTGCTGCCCGGGACGCGGGCGCGGCGGGTGTGGGCCGCGGCCTCGGCGGTCGTGGTGCTCGCCGGCGCGGCGTACACGATCACCCGGGTCGACCTCACGCAGTTCCGCAACGAGCTCGTCTTCCGCGGAGACGCGCACGACTCGCTGGAAGCGATCCTGGCCTCGCGCGCGGTGCGCGACGGGCTGCGCTGCGGCCCGCTGACGCTGCCCAACCACAAGCTGGTCCCCGACGCCCGCTGGGTCAGCGGCCTCGGCGCCGACCGCGTCTTCGCGCGGGCGGACACCGGGACGAAGGGCGCCGACCGGCCCGACAACGGGCGCGGGTCGCGCGTCCGGCGCGGCGTCGCGCTCTACGTCACGAGCCGCTACGCGATGTTCAAGTACGCGCTGACCAGCGACAGCGACTCGGCGCTCGTCGAGGTGCCGCCGGAGGGCTGGCGCCGCGTGGTCGTCAACCGCTACTTCGCCGCCTATGTCCGCTGCTGAGCGGCGGGCGCGGACCCGCTGGGGGCTCGCCGTCGGCGCCCTGCTGCTGGCCGCGCTCCTGCTCGTCGCGCTCGGCCTGCGGCTGTGGGGGTTGCGGACTGGTCTGCCGTACGTCTACAACGCCGACGAGAACGCGCACTTCGTCCCGCGCGCGATCGGGATGTTCGGCCACGGCTTCAACCCGGGCTACTTCATCAACCCGCCCGCGTTCACGTACCTGCTGCACGTCGCGTTCGCCGTGGGGTGGGGCGGCGAGGGCGTGCAGCGCGCCTACGCGGCCGACCCCGGCGACGTCTTCACGGTCGCGCGCGCGGGCTCGGCGCTGCTCGGCACGCTGGCGGTGGGGCTGCTCTACGCCGCGGGCGCGCGGCTGTTCGGCGACCGCCGGATCGGGCTGCTGGCCGCCGCGCTGCTCGCCGTCTGCTTCCTGCCGGTCTACTACGGCCACTTCGCGCTCAACGACGTCCCGGCGCTGGCGCCGCTGTGCCTGGCGCTGGTCGGCGTGGCGGGCGTGCTGCGGCGCGGCCGCTGGGTCGACCACGCGGTGGCCGGCGCCGGGCTCGGGCTCGTCTGCGCGACGAAGTACACGGGCGGGATCGTGCTGCTGTGCCTGCTGGCGGCGGCGTACGGCCGCCCGCTGGGCGCGCGCCTGGCGCGGGTCGCGCTCGCCGGTGCGGTGGCGCTCGTCGCCTTCCTGCTGGCCAACCCGTACGCGCTGCTGGACTTCGGCGCCTTCCGCGAGGGGCTCGACGCCCAGTCGACGGCGTCGCGCGACGGCGGCGGCAAGCTCGGTCTGGTGGGGGAGAGCGGGGTGCACTACTACCTCGACGCGCTCACTTGGGGCTTCGGCTGGCTGCCGCTGGCCGCGGCGCTGGCCGGCGCGGCCGTGCTCGCGCGCCGCGACCGCCGCCTGGCCTGGGTCCTGATCCCGGCGGTCGCCGTCTTCCTGGTCTTCATGGGGATCCAGGACCGCTACTTCGCGCGCTGGCTGCTGCCGGTCTTCCCGCTGCTGTGCCTGCTCGCCGCCGCCGGGGCGTTGGCGCTGGCCGACTGGGTGGCCGCCCGCCGGCGGCTCGCCCCGGCCGCCGCCGGCTTCGCGGCGTTCCTGGCCGGGCTGGCGCTGTGCGCCCAGGGGCTCGCGACGGTGGTCCACAACGACGCGGTGCTCGCGCGGGAGGACACCCGCCAGCTCGTCCGCGACTGGATGGTCGCCAACGTGCCGGCCGGGACCAAGGTCGTCGTCGAGCCGGTGTTCCCCGACCAGTGGGCGAGCGACCCGGGCCGCCCGTCGCCCGCCACCGGCAACGGCGCGCGCTGGAACAAGTGGCCGACGTCGCGGTTCCGTGGCCGCGTGGTCAAGCTCGAGGACTACGAGCGCACGACGCGCCCCGAGCTGGTGGACTCCTACGTGCGCGGCGGCTACTGCTGGGTGGTGACCGGCTCGACGCAGTACGGGCGTGCCTTCGCCGAGCCTCGCGAGGTGCCGGCCGCGATCCGCTACTACGCCGAGCTGCGCCGCCGCGGGGAGGTCGTCTTCCGTGCCTCTCCCTACGACGACGGCGCAGAGCCCGTCCCGTTCTCCTTCGACGACTCCTTCAACGCCCGGCCGTTCGCCTACGCGCGGCCGGGCCCGGAGATCGTCGTGTATCGGCTGAAGGGCTGCTCGAGCTGACGTCGTCCAGACGACGAGCGCCAGCGAAGTCGGGCCGGACGAAACTAGAGTTTCGTGGCCTTGATCACGACCTGAACCGGGAGCCCGGGCGGGTCGGAGGCCTCCAGGTGGCAGGTGATGGCGCCGAGCTTGCCGCCGGTGTGGCCGTTGACGAGCGTCGAGAGGCTCAGCTGGCCCGAGTCAGTCTGGTTGAGGACGAACTCGTCGAACGGCCGTCCCTCGGCTCCGGCGGGGTCGGTGATCGAGCACTGCACGTTGGTCAGGTAGGCGCCGTCGGGTCGCTCGCCGAACGCGCTGGCTTCGAGGAGGTAGTCGCCGGCCGGGACCGACGGGCCGGCCACGGTCTTGTCGGCGGGCGGGCCGTCGTCGGTGTAGCGGAGGTCGATGCTGCGGGCGGCGACGTAGACCGGGCTGCCCGCGCCGCCGGTGTTGCCGGCGTCGCCCGGGTCGCCCTTGTCGCCCTTCGGGCCGGCCGGGCCGGCCGGGCCTGTGGCGCCGTCCTTGCCCGCGGGGCCGGCCGGGCCGGTGGCGCCGTCCTTGCCGGCGGGGCCGGCGGGGCCGGTGGCGCCGTCCTTGCCGGCTGTGCCGGCGTCGCCCTTCGGGCCTGCAGGCCCGGTGGCGCCCGCGGCGCCGTCCTTGCCGGCGGCTCCGGCGTCGCCCTTCGGACCGGCGGGACCAGCGGGACCGGCCGGGCCGGCGGCGCCGTCCTTGCCGGCGGCGCCCGTGTCGCCCTTGGGACCGGCGGGCCCGGTCGCGCCCTTGACACCGGCGGGGCCGGCGGGGCCGCGCTCGTTCCACGTCACCACGGTGTCGGGCGTCCGGCAGTCGGCCGCCGAGGCGACGACGCGCAGCACGCCGTTGGGACCGGCGCACGCGGTGATCGTGCCGTCGGCGGTGCTCGTCGCCGCCGACGCGACGTACGCGCCCGCGCCGACCGCACCCACGGCGATCGCCGCCACCACGGCAGTCCGTCCCTTCAAGTCGATGCCCATCCCACCCACCTCGAATCCGCGCGGACGTCCTGTCCTCGAGAGCCGGCGACCTTGCCACGGGTCGTATCGGCCGTTCAGCAATCAGCTTGAGCGCCGACCTATGCTGCCCCGATGACCTCCTTGCTCGCGGCGGATCGCCTCCATCTCGATCGCGCGATCGAGCTGGCCGAGCAGGGTCGCGGGCGGGTCAGCCCGAACCCGGTCGTCGGCGCGGTGGTCGTGCGCGACGGCGAGGTCCTCGGCGAGGGCTTCCACGCCAGCTACGGCGGCTTCCACGCCGAGCGCGAGGCGCTCGCCGCGTGCGCCGGGCGCGACACCGCCGGCGCCACGATGTACGTGACGCTGGAGCCCTGCTGCCACCACGGCAAGACCCCGCCGTGCACCGACGCGATCGTCGAGGCGGGCATCGCCCGCGTGGTCGTCGCCTCCGACGACCCGAGCGAGAAGGCGTCCGGCCGCGGGCTGGGCATCCTGCGCGACGAGGGCATCGAGGTCGCGGTGGCCGACGGCGACGTCGCGGGCCGCGCCCGCCGGCTCAACCAGCCCTTCCGCAAGCACTCGCGGACCGGCCGCCCGTGGGTGCTCTTCAAGTCGGCGATGACGCTCGACGGCAAGGTCGCCACCCGCACCGGCGACTCGAAGTGGATCTCCGGCGAGGAGTCGCGCATGCGCGCGCACCGCTGGCGCGCCGAGTGCGACGCCGTCGCGGTCGGCATCGGCACCGCCCTGGCCGACGACCCGCTGCTGACCGCGCGCTTCGAGGGCGCGATCCGCCAGCCGCGGCGCGTCGTCTTCGACTCCGAGGGCCGTCTCCCGCTCGACTCCCAGCTCGTCCGCGGAAGCGGGGAGGTCCCGCTCAGCGTGGTGGTCTCCCGCGCGGCGTCGCGGCACGCGACCGACGCCCTAGAGCTCGCCGGCGCGGACGTCATCGTGGCGGTCGGCGAGAACGAGCCCGCCCGCGTGCGCTCGGCGCTCGACCAGCTCGGCGCCAAGGGCGTCACGTCGGTCCTGCTGGAGGGCGGCCCGCACCTGGCGGGCGCCTTCCTGGACGCCGGCGAGGTCGACGACATCCGCCTGTTCATCGCCCCCGTGGTCGTCGGCGGCGGCTCGGCGCGGGACCCGCTGGAGGGCGAAGGCGCCGAGCGGATCGCCGACGCCACGCGCGCGCTCTCGCTCGACGTCGAGCGCATCGGCGGGGACGTGCTGGTCTCCGCTCGCCTGCGCGAGTGGTAGCGGGATGAAACCGGCCTAGACTGACCGTATGTTCACCGGCTTGGTCCAGGACCTGGGTGACGTCGCCGCCGCCGACGCGACGAGCGACGGCGTCCGCCTGACCGTCCGCACCCGGCTGGCCGACGAGCTCGCCGAGGGCGACTCCGTCGCGGTCAACGGCGTCTGCCTCACCGCCACCCGCATCGAAGGCGGCGCCTTCGCCGCCGACGTCATGCACGAGACGCTGCGCAAGTCGTCGCTGGCCGGGGTCGAGACCGGCGGGCGCGTGAACCTCGAGCTGCCGCTGCGCGCCGCCGACCGGCTGGGCGGCCACGTCGTCCAGGGCCACGTCGACGGCGTCGGCACGGTGCTGGAGGCCCGCGAGGACGGCTTCGCCCGCATCGTCGTCGTGGGCGCGCCGCCGGCGCTGCTGCGCTACGTCGTCGCCAAGGGCTCGATCGCCGTCGACGGCATCTCGCTCACCGTCGTGGAAGTGGGGGAGGACTCGTTCAGCGTGTCGCTCATCCCCGAGACCCTCGAGCGCACCAACCTCGGCGCGGCCGCGCCCGGGACCCTCGTCAACCTGGAGGTCGACGTGCTGGCCAAGTACGTGGAGAAGCTGATCCGATGAGCGGCCCGTTCGCCACCATCGAGGAGGCCATCGAGGAGATCCGCGAGGGCCGGATGGTCATCGTCTGCGACGACGAGGACCGCGAGAACGAGGGCGACCTGACGATGGCCGCCCAGTTCGTCACGCCCGAGGCGATCAACTTCATGGCCACGCACGGCCGCGGCCTGATCTGCCTCTCGCTGACCCCGGAGCGCTGCGACGAGCTCGGCCTCGACCTCATGGCCGCCAAGAACGAGTCGCCCTTCGAGACGCCGTTCACCGTCTCGATCGAGGCCCGCGAGGGCGTCACCACCGGCATCTCGGCGGCCGACCGCGCGCGCACCATCCAGGTGGCCATCGATCCCGAGTCGCGCCCGCGCGACCTCGTCCAGCCGGGCCACGTCTTCCCGCTGAAGTCGCGCTCCGGCGGCGTCCTGGAGCGCACGGGGCAGACCGAGGCGGCCGTCGACCTCGCCCGCCTCGCCGGCCTCAACCCGTCCGGCGTGATCTGCGAGATCATGAACGACGACGGGACGATGGCCCGCGTCGACGACCTCGTCCCGTACTGCGAGCGCCACGGCCTGAAGATGGTCACGGTCGCCGACCTGATCGCCTACCGCCGCAAGCACGACAAGCTCGTGGAGCGCGTCGTCGAGACCAGCATGCCGACCCAGTACGGCGAGTTCACCGCCGTCGGCTACCGCTCGCTCGTCGACGACAAGCACCACGTCGCGCTGGTCAAGGGCGACGTCGCCGGCGAGGACGACGTCCTCATCCGCGTGCACTCCGAGTGCCTGACCGGCGACGTCTTCCACTCGCTGCGCTGCGACTGCGGCGAGCAGCTGGAGTCCGCGCTGGCCCAGATCGAGCGCGAGGGCCGCGGCGTGCTGCTCTACCTCGCCCAGGAGGGCCGCGGGATCGGCCTGCTCAACAAGCTGAAGGCCTACCGCCTCCAGGACGGCGGGCTCGACACGGTCGACGCCAACCTCGAGCTCGGGCTGCCGGTCGACCTGCGCGACTACGGCATCGGCGCGCAGATCCTCGTCGACCTCGGGCTCAGCTCGATCCGGATCATGACCAACAACCCGAAGAAGATCGTCGGCCTGGAGGGCTACGGCCTCTCGGTCACCGAGCAGGTCCCGATCGCCCACGCGCCCAACCCGCACAACGAGCGCTACCTGCAGGCCAAGCGCGACCGCCTCGGCCACACGCTGCACCACCAGGGCCTCCCGCTCGACGAGGAGATGGTGCACGAGGAGCACGTCCGCGACCGCCGGGGAGAGCGGGCGTGAGGTTCGCCATCGCGGTCGGCCGCTTCTACGCGGAGCTGGCCGACCGGCTCGTGGCCGGCGCGCAGGCCGGCTTCGCCGAGCTGGGGGAGGCCGAGGCGGAGGTGTTCGACGTCCCCGGCGCCTTCGAGCTCCCGCTGGCCGCCTCCTACCTGGCCGCGGCGGGCTACGACGGCGTCGCCTGCCTCGGCGCGGTGATCCGCGGGGAGACCGACCACTACGACTTCGTCTGCGCGGAGGCCGCCCGCGGCATCCAGGACGTGCAGCTGCGCACCGGCGTGCCGTGCGCCTTCGGCGTGCTCACCGTCCACGACATGGACCAGGCGCTCGCCCGCACCGGCGGCGGCAAGCGCGACCAGGGCCGCAACGCGGCCCTGGCCGTGGTCACCATGGCGCGGATGCGCGCCCACCTCGCGTAGCTACTCCCCGAACTTCGGCTTCGGCCCGCCGATGAACGAGATGTCGAACTCGTCCTTGTGGACCTGGAGCTCCCACGGGCCGGAGGCGACCGTCGCGCTGCGCCCGACTCGCCAGCCGGCGTCGTAGACGTCGCCGTTGCTGTCGAAGGTGATGTACAGACCGGACTTGAAGGCGCCCTTCGCCACACCGACGGAGGGCTCGCCCTTGGCGCCCGCGCAGATCGTGAGCCTTCCCGTCCTGTACTCGAACGTGCCCTCGGCGAAGGCGAACAGCCACGGCATCGCCTCGAGCTTCAGGGACTGCTGGACGCGCTCGCAGTTGATCTTGACCTTCGACGGGCCCAGCTCGGCCACCAGGCTGATCGCCTTCGTCCGCTCGTTGCAGGAGTCGCCCTCGGCCGCCGGCGGCGCGCCGGGGTCGGGGTTGAGGGGCTCGGGGTCCTCGACGCACTCGTTGGCGTGCAAGCCGACCTCGTGCGTCCAGTGGAACGCCAGCTGCACGAACGAGGCGTAGCTCCCGAGCTCCTGGTCCTCGACGCCGATCATCGCCTCGCCGAAGGCGTCGGGGTCGGCGAGATGCGCCGCGATCCCGCTGTAGCGCTTGGAGTAGGCGCCGACGTGGACCTGGGCGGCCGCGTAGGCGTCCTGCATCTGGTCGAGCCACGTCTGATGGGCGATGTTGAGCGCCGGGCCACACGACTCGCGCATGCACCTCGTGAAGTCGTCGGCGCCCGAGCAGTCCTCGGAGAGCTCGTGGTAGCGGTAGTCGTCGGTGTCGCCGTTGCCCCAGAAGTCGCGCTCCGTGTCCCAGGCGAGGTCGAGGAGGCGCTGCACCTCGGCCTCTTTGGCGGCGATGTCCGGGTGCTCCGAGACGCGGTGAAGCTGGTCGAAGGTCCCGAAGTAGCGGTTGCGCTGGGCGCGCGTCCAGCCGTCCCGCTTGTCGCGGACGTTCTTGGCGAGCGCGTCCCGGCGGACGTTCATGTCGGCGATCTGCTGGTGCTCGCGATCGCTCTCGGACGCGTAGTACGGCTTCATCGTCGCGGCCTGCTTCGTGAAGCCGGGCAGCTCGATGTCGCGCAGCCGGGTCTCCCGGCCGCCCGAGACGTCCAGCCGCCGCCGGCCCTGCCGGGTGCGGCTCTTGCGGACGTGCGGCACCGCGGCCTTGGCGCCCTCGGCGCACAGCGACGCGAGCCCCTTGGTCGCGGCGGCCTCGGAGAGCAGCGGCTCGGCCCGCAGGGCGGCGTCCGCGGCCCGGCCCGCCTCGGCGTGCCGGCCGAGCAGCGCGAGCGCCTGGCCGCGGTTGGCCAGCGCGACCGCGTGGCGGGAGATGCCCATCGCCGGCACGTCGGGGTCGTCGAGGCGGTCGGCGCCGTCCAGCACGGCGAGCGCCTCGCTCGGCAGCCCGACGCTCGACGCGATGGCCGCGAGGTTCACGAGGTGGGAGGACTCGGCGGGCTCCAGCTCGTGTGCGCGCACCAGCGCGGCGAGCGCGGCGGAGGGGCGCTTGGTGGCGACGGCCGCTGCCGCGGCCGTCTCGGCCTTGTCGGCGTCCGCGTACTCGGGGGAGGCGGCGAACTGCGCCATCGCCTCCGGGCCGGCCTTCGCGTTCACGTAGGCGCGGATCGACGCGAGCGCCTCGTCGACGGTCCGCGCACCGCTGTCGGGCGTGGGCGCGCAGAACGCCTCGCGGCTGCGGTCGAGGTCCTCCTCGTCGCTCTCGTCGGTGTCCTCGAAGACGTCGGAGAGCGCGTCGATGCGGTAGTCCTGCGCCTCGGCGACGATCTCGACCACCGAGGGGCGCTCGACGCCGGCCTCGGGATGCGTCGCCACGGCGCAGTTGGCGTCCTCGACCGCCTCGGCGGTCGCGGCGCGGTCGTCGGCGCAGGCGACCAGGTGGTAGACGCCCGGCCGGGTGCCGGCCGGCACGCTGACGCTGGTGCCGGGAGACTCCGACCGGCCGCCCGCGGGCAGGGCCGGCACGTCGCCGGCACCGCCGAGCAGGACGTCGTCGAGCGCGCGCCGCGGGTCGGCGGCGCTCTCGCGTCGCTCGCGCAGGCTCTGCTCGGAGTCCGGCGAGAGGTAGAAGCGGGTGGTGGTGGCCGGAGCGGCGGCGCCGTCGTTGGCGACGGCGTGGGCGAGCGTGAACCCGCCGCCCTCGGTGACCCGGGCCGGCGGATCCGAGACGTCGGTGACCGCGAGGTCGGGGCGCCCCGCCGGGTCCGGCTGCGGCTGCGGCTCGGGAGCGGGCGCGGCCGGGGTGGCCGGCGCGGCGTCGAGTGGCGCGACCGGGCCGGGCAGGGCGTCCGGACGGCCCGCCACGCGGCTGGTGACGGTCAGCCGGATCGCCCGGCACGCGCCGGCGCACACGAGCAGCCGGTAGGGACCGCTGCGGATGCGGTCGGGGATCGTCACCCGCATCCGGTGCTTCGACGAGCGCCCGGGCCGCAGCGGCCGGATCCGCGTTCGGGCGAGACGGCGGTCTCCGCGCCCGCGCCGGGCGTCGGCCGAGATCCACACGCCGGCCCGCGCCGGCGCGCTGTGACGCCTGCCGGCGTTGCGCACGCTGAAGCGCACCGTCACGGCGCTCCCCGCGGCGACCGAGCGCGCGCTCGCCTTGGCGCGGGTGACGCCGAGATCGGGACCAGCGGCCTGGGCGGCGGCAGCGGGCAGGCAGGGCAGCAGGACGAGCAGCAGGCAGAGCGGGCGGGTGTGGGACATCGGGCACTCCTCGGCGATGGGGCGGGACCGGGTGAAGGTCCCTGACCGCACTTGCGCAAACCTTGTCCGAAGGTTGCGCCTCGCCCGGGCCGGCGCCGCCGGCCTGCGGGTGGCGGTGCCCTAGCCGGCCGCCGCGCGGGCGGCGTCGAGCTCGGCCTGGACCTCGCCGCGCTTGTAGTCGGAGATGGCCAGCCGGCGCTCGAGGTACGGGATCGCCTCGCTCGAGCGCCCGGCGCGGTGCAGCGCCGAGCCGAGGTTGAAGAGGGCGTAGCCGCAGGGGTCGAGCTCGGTCGAGGCCCCGCAGATCTGCACGGCCTGCTGGAGCGGGCCGACGGCGCCGTCGTAGTCGGCCGACTGGTAGCGGCTGTAGCCCTGGTCGTTGAGCCGGCGCGCGTCGCTGATGCTGCCCTTGGCCTTCGCCGTCTCGGTCGCCGTCGGCGTGGGGGTCGCCGTCGCCGTCTCCTCGGGCGTCGCGGTGGCGGTGGCGGTCGCCTCGGCCGTCGGCGTGGGCGTCGGCGTGCGCTTGGCCTTGTCCTTCTTCTTCTTCGCCTTGGGCGTCTTGGCCGCCTTGGGCTCGTTGCGGGCGCTGCCGCCGTCGTCGCCGCCGAGCGCCGCGATGGCCACGCCGCCGGCCAGCAGCGCCAGCAGGACCGCGCCCAGCAGGACCCAGCGGGCCGGCGAGCCCCGGCGCGGGCCGGGACCGCCGGCGGGCGGCGGCGCGGCCGTGACCGGCTCGCGCGGGCGCCGGGGCGGCGGCGGGGCGGCCACCGTGGCCATCTGGCGCGTCGGCTCGGGCTCGATCTCGGGCTCGGGGGCCGGATCCGGCGTCCGCAGCGCCTCGCCGAGCGCCTCCACGAACGCGGCGGCCGTCGGCCAGCGGTCCTCCGGCGCCTTGGCCAGCCCGCGGTCGAGGACGGCGTCCACGGCCCGCGGCAGGTCGGGGTTCAGGTCGGTGGCCCGCGGCGGCTCGGACTCGATGTGGGCGCGCGCCTGCGCGGCGAAGTGCTCGCCCTCGAAGGGCCGCCGGCCCGTCAGCAGCTGGAAGGCGACCACGGCGAGCGAGTAGCGGTCCGACGCGGCGTTGGCCGGCTCGCCGAGCGCCTGCTCCGGCGACAGGTAGGACGCGGTGCCGAGGACCTGGCCGGTCATCGTCACCTGGTCGGACTCGGCGACGCGGGCGATCCCGAAGTCGGCCATGGCCAGGCGGCTGCGGCCGTCGAGCAGGAGGTTGGCCGGCTTGATGTCGCGGTGGACGATCCCCGCCTCGTGGGCGGCGTCGAGCGCCGAGGCGGCGTCGCGCAGCCAGCGCACGGCGGTGGGCCGGTCGACCGGCCGCCCGGAGCGCAGGACGTCGGCCAGCGAGCCGCCCGGCAGCAGCTCCATGACGATGAACGAGCGCCCGTCGCACTCGCCGACGTCGAAGATCGTCACGACGTGCGGGTGCGAGGACAGCCCGGCGGCGGCGCGCGCCTCGCGCTGGAAGCGGACCTTGGCGCTCTCGTCCTCGTTGAGGTGCTCGGCGAGGACCTTGACGGCGACGTCGCGGTTGAGCAGCTCGTCGTGCGCGGCGTAGACGGCGGCCATGCCGCCGGAGGCCACGTGCCCCTTGAGCTTGTAGCGATCGGGCAGACGGAATTGCGCGGACACGCGAGCCACGGTAGCCGTCGCACTACCCGCGGGCAGGGGTCCCTATACTCATCGGCCTCATGGCACGCGTCTGCGTCTCCTGCGGCAAGCGACCCGCCTTCGGCCAGAGCCGATCGCACTCGATGGTCGCCACCAAGCGCCGCTTCAACCCGAACGTCCAGAAGGTCCGCATCACCGTGGACGGCGCTCCCCAGCGCGCCTACGTGTGCACCCGCTGCCTGAAGGCGGGCAAGGTCACCAAGGCCTAGCCGTCACGCGGCCCTCCCGCCGTCGTGGCCGTCGATCCCAGCCTCGTCCGCTTCCGCTCCGTCGTCGAGGGAGCGCTGGTCACCCTCGAGGCGCGCCGCCGCGAGGTCAACGACCTCAACGTCTTCCCGGTCGCCGACGGCGACACGGGCGACAACATGGCGCTCACCCTGCGGGCCGTGCTCGAGGAGCTCGACCGCCTCTCCGACGGGCGCTCGCTCGACGAGATCGGGCGCGACGAGATCGTGGCCTCGGTGGCCCGCGCCGCGCTGCTGGGCGCCCGGGGCAACTCCGGCGTCATCCTCTCGCAGCTGATCCGCGGCGCCGCCGAGGAGCTCATCTCCCGGCCCGGCGAGCTGGTCGATCCGGTCCTGGTCGGCGCGGCGATGGCGCGCGCCGCCGACCGCGCCTACGCGTCGGTCCGCGACCCGGCCGAGGGCACCATCCTCACGGTCGTGCGCGAGATGGCGCACCGGATCGCCACCGAGCTGGCTCACATGCCGCTGGAGGGCCTGCGGCTGGAGGGCGACCCCACCCGCCAGGACGCGCTCATCGCCGAGGTGCTCGAGCAGGCGCTGGACGCGGGGCAGGCGTCGGTGCGCCGCGGCCCGGAGCTCCTCCCGGTGCTGCGCGAGGCCGGCGTGGTCGACGCGGGCGGCTTCGGGCTGACCGTGATCTTCGCCGGCGTGGTCGCGGCGCTGAAGGGCGCCGACCCGCCGGAGCTCGACTCCCACGCGCCGGCGCGGGTCACGCATCACGACCACGCCTCGGAGACCTACCGCTACTGCACCAACTTCGCGGTGACCGGCGCGGGGCTCGAGCCGTCGGCGTTCGTGGGCGCGCTGGAGGCCATCGGCGACTCGGTGCTGGTCGTCGGCGACCCGAGCACGCTGAAGGTCCACGTCCACACCGACGAGCCCGAGCGGGCCACCGCGCTGTTCGCCGAGGCCGGCGAGGTCTCCCACCTCGACGTGGCCGACATGCACGTGCAGGTGGCCGAGCGCGCGAGCCGGCTGGCGGCGGACGGGAACGGCAACGGCGACGGCGGCGAGCGCCCGCCGGCCGCCTGCGGGGTCCTGGCCGTCGTCTCGGGCGAGGGGATGACCCAGCTCTTCGAGAGCCTCGGCGCGATCGTGCTCGACGGCGGCCCGACGCTCAACCCCTCGACCTACGAGCTGCTGGCCGGCATCCACGACGTGCCCGCCGAGACCGTCGTGGTCCTGCCCAATTCCTCGAACGTCTTCATGGCGGCCGAGCGCGCGGCCGAGCTCTCCGAGAAGGCGGTCCACGTGATCCCGTCGCGCTCGCAGCAGGCCGGGCTGGCGGCGGTGGTCGCGCTCGACCCCGCTCGCGGGCTGGAGGAGAACGCCGCCGCGATCGTCGAGGCGCTGGAGGGGGTCCGCACGGGCGCCGTGGCCCGGGCGGCGCGCGACGACGGCAGCGCGCGCTTCGCCGAGGGCGAGGCCGTCGGGTTCGTCGACGACTCGCTCGTGGCCTGGGGGGAGCCGTCGGCCACGCTTCAGGCCGTCCTGCGCGCGCTGGGCGACGACGCCGAGCTGCTGACCGTGATCGAGGGCACCGGCGCGCCGCTGGAGGCCGACGCGGTCGCCGCGCTGGTCCCGGACGGCGTCGAGTCCGAGCACGAGTACGGCGGGCAGCCCAGCTACTGGTGGCTGATCGCCGCCGAGTAGCCGCCGCGGCTCGCATCACAATGGGCGGTGAGCGCATGCCGCCGCACGCCTTCGCCTCCACCGAGCCGCTCCCGGACCCGCCCGCCGCGGACGTGTTCATCCCGCGCCCGTCGCGGCTGGACGCGCCGCTCGAGGTCACCCCGGCGCGCGCCGCCAAGGCGGCCGAGGCGCTGGGGCTGCTGACCGTCGGCGACCTGCTCGAGCACCTGCCGCGCGACCGCCGCGAGGCGCGGACCATCGCGGCGCTCGTCCCCGGCGAGGCGGCGACGGTCGTCGTCGAGGTCCGCACGATCAGCTCGCGGCCGGTCCGCCGGCGGGGCATGAAGCCGCTCGTCGAGGCCACGGTGGCCGACGAGACCGGCGTGATGAAGGCGGCGTTCTTCAACCAGCCGTGGCTGCAGCACAAGTACCCGGGCGGGACGCGGCTCGTCCTGCACGGCAAGTACGAGGCGCGCAACCGGTTCCGCGTCCAGCAGCACGCCCCGACCGACGAGGCGGCCGGCGGGGGCGGGGACGGCGTCGCGCACTACCCGGCCACCGACGGGCTGACCTCGACGCAGATCCTCTCGCTGGTGCACGCCCACGCCGGCGCGGTGCTCGACACGCTCGAGCCGCTCCCCGCGCGGATGCGCGTGGCCGAGCGGCTGCCGCCGCGCGCCGACGCGCTGTGGGCGGCGCACTTCGGCGACCACGAGGCCGGGCGCCGCCGGCTGGCCTTCGAGGAGCTGCTGCTGCTGCAGCTCGCGCTGCTGCGGCGCCGCGCGGCGCGCCGGGAGTCGGCGCGCGCCGAGGCGCTGGAGCCTCCGGGCGAGCTGACGCGGGGGTGGCTGGCGGAGTCGCTGCCGTTCTCCCCGACGGCCGACCAGCGGATGGCCATGGGGGCGATCGACGACGATCTGGCCACCGGGCGCCCGATGCAGCGGCTGCTGATGGGCGAGGTCGGGTCGGGCAAGACGATGGTCGCGCTGTACGCGATGCTGCGCGCGGTGGAGTCGGGAGCCCAGGCGGCGCTGATGGCGCCGACGGAGACGCTGGCCGAGCAGCACTTCGCGACGCTGCAGCGGCTGATGCCGGGGTCGCTGCTGCAGGTGGCGCTGCTGACCGGGACGACGCCGGGGGCGCGCCGCGCCGACATCCTCGGAAAGCTCGCGACCGGGGAGCTGAAGCTGCTGGTGGGGACGCACGCGCTGATCGAGGGCCCGGTCGAGTTCGACCGGCTCGCGGTGGCGGTGGTCGACGAGCAGCATCGCTTCGGGGTCAACCAGCGGCGGGCGCTGGACCGCAAGGCGCCGGGGGGGCTGGCGCCGCACGTCCTGCACATGACCGCGACCCCGATCCCGCGGACGCTGGCGCTGACCGCCTACGGCGACCTCGACGTCACGGTCCTGCGCGAGCTGCCGGCCGGCCGGCAGCCGATCGTCACCCACGTGGTGTCGGGCGAGCGGGCGCGCGCGCGGGCGTACGAGCGCATCCGCGAGGAGCTGCGGCTCGGGCGCCAGGCGTTCGTCGTCTGCCCGCTGGTGGAGGAGTCCGAGGCGCTACAGGCGCGCGCGGCGACGGCCGAGTTCGAGCGTCTGCAGAAGACGGAGCTGCGCGACTTCCGCGTCGTCCTGCTGCACGGGCAGAAGCGCCCGCGCGAGAAG